>JBAZKF010000001.1:0-319263 GCA_041650895.1 Patescibacteria group bacterium
ACGAATACGGACAGGATATTAATGGAACTATCGCCAGAGAAAAGCAAATTAAGAAATGGAATAGGAAAAAGAAAGAATTTTTAATCAAGACGATTAATCCAAAATGGATTGATTTAAGTAAAGAGATGTTCGGTTTTTAAAATTAAGCGATCCCTCCACTCGGTCTTGAGGCCTCGGTCGAGATGACAATATAAAATAATAAAGAAAAATACTGAAAAATAAAATATGAACTTAAATATCTCTTACAACTGGCTAAAGTCGCTCGCCCGTTGTCATTCCGACCGAAGCGAAGCGTAGTGGAGGAATCCCTTTTGACAGTAAAAACCCATTAAAATAGTTTATTTAGAGTTAAAAGCGATCCCTCCACTCGGCCTTGAGGCCTCGGTCGGGATGACAAAATGGTTTAATGACGCCGATTGGGATGACAAAACGCACTCTATGACCAAATATTACTATTTGTATATTATGGCTTCCGAATCGGGAACTTTATATGTGGGGATGACTAATAATCTTGGACGCCGGGTCTGGGAGCATAAGAATGAAATTATAGAGGGATTTACTAAAAAATACGGTTGCAAAAGGTTAGTTTATTACGAATACGGACAGGATATTAATGGAACTATCGCCAGAGAAAAGCAAATTAAGAAATGGAATAGGAAAAAGAAAGAATTTTTAATCAAGACGATTAATCCAAAATGGATTGATTTAAGTAAAGAGATATTCGGTTTTTAAAATTAAGCGGTCCCTCCACTCGGCCTTGAGGCCTCGGTCGAGATGACAATATAAAATAATAAAGAAAAATACTGAAAAATAAAATATGAATTTAAATATCTCTTACAACTGGCTAAAGTCGTATGTCAAAACCAGTTTGACACCCCAAGAATTTGCCAAAAAGATTTCTTTGTCTGGCCCCTCGGTTGATCGCATTAATGTCGTTAAACCGAATTTTAGTAAAGTTGTTGTCGGCCAAATCAAAAAAATTGATCAGCATCCTAATGCGGACAAACTTCATGTCTGCAAAGTTAATGTTGGCAAGGATGAGTTGCAGATCGTCTGCGGGGCGCCCAACATCAAAGAAGGCCAGAAAGTTCCAGTGGTCTTGGTCGGCGGCAAAGTCGGCGAATTTGAAATCAAAGAAGCTAAGCTTCGCGGCTTAGAAAGTTTTGGCATGATGTGCAGCCAAAAAGAATTGGGGTTGGGCGAGGATCACACCGGAATTTATATCTTGCCGGCGGATGCCAAAGTCGGCGAGCCGTTAGAGAAGGCCATGCCCATGGATGATGCGGTTTTGGATATTGAAATCACTTCCAACCGTCCCGATGCCATGAGCGTTATCGGCATTGCCCGAGAAGCATCCGCGATTTTAGACAGCAAGTTTTTATACCAGACGCCTAAGCCGAATTTAACTATCAAAGGCGTTAAAAAGAATTTAAAGGTAAAAGTGCAAGAATCCAGGCTGTGTCCGAGATACTCGGCTATAATCATGACCGATGCCAAAGTCAGTCCGTCGCCATTATGGATGCAACAGCGCTTGCTCGCTTCCGGTTTGCGCCCGATCAATAATTTAGTGGATATCACGAATTATATTTTATTGGAATTCGGCCAGCCCATGCATGTTTTTGATTATGAGAAATTGTCTGGCGCGGAAATCAATATCCGCAAAGCCAAGAAAGGCGAAAGAATTTTGGCGCTTGACGGCGAAGAGTATGAATTATCCGCCGATCAGCTGGTAATCGCCGATAAGCAGAATCCGGTGGCGGTGGCCGGCGTCATGGGCGGAGAATTGTCAGCCGCGGCTTCAGGTACCAAAACTATAGTCTTTGAGTGCGCTAATTTTAATCCGGTTTCAGTCAGGAAGACCTCCAGAACCCTGAATTTGCGTTCTGAGAGCTCTGCTTTATATGAGAAGGGAATTAGCCCGGAAAATGTCACCGCCGCCATGTTGCGCGCCATTGAGTTGGCTCAGGAACTCTGCAGCGCCAAAGTTGCCGGCAAATTGATTGACGAAAAATCATACAAATACCAAGATAAAGAAATTGTTTTGGCGCAAGAGCGGGTTGATTCCGCCTTGGGCGTCAAGATTAAGCCGGCAGAAATCAAGAAAAATCTGGAAGCCCTGGGTTTTAAAGTGTCAGCCAAGCAGAATAAATTCAAAGTAACGATTCCCTGGTGGCGCGATAACGACATGGAGGGCCAGCATGATTTGATTGAGGAAATCGCCCGTATGCACGGCTACCAGAATCTGCCGACGGAATTAATGTCCGGCGTCTTGCCTCAAGCCGCCGCTGCCGCTAACTTTGCGCTGGAAGATAGGATTAAGGATATCCTGGCCGGTTTCGGCTTAACCGAGGTTTATACTTATTCTTTCATTTCCGAAAAGCAAATCTTGGGCGCGGGCTTGAAGCTGGCTGATCATATTAAGATCGCCAATCCTTTAAGCGCCGATTTTGAATATATGCGTCGTTCGCTTTTACCCGGCGTCTTGCAGATTATCGCCGATAATCAGGGATTTTTTCCGGCCGGCAAACTGTTTGATTTGAGCCAGGTGTATCTGCCTTTGGGCCCGAATGATTTGGCTGCTGAGAGATTTAAGCTATTAGTGGCTTGCTATGGCATTAATCTTGAAGATGCGGCCGTCGATGCTCGGGGGGTTTTGGATGGCTTAGCCCAAAGATTATATCTGCCCGCCTTGTCATTCCGATCAGAACATAGCGAAACAGAGGAATCGGTTAATAAAATTTATTGCGGTGATACGGAGTTGGGGAAAATTTATATTGTTAAAAATAAAATCTTGTCCGCTTTCAGCATCAAGAAAGCCGTGGCCGTGGTGGAATTGGATTTTGATGCCGTAGCCTCCTTGGCCAAATCCGCTCCGACCTATCGCCCGATTCCGAAATTTCCGGCAATTGAATTGGATTTATCGATGGAGATTGATAATGTGGTCACTTTTGCCGAGGTGGCTAATGTTGCTAGTGATGCCGGCGCGCCATTGATTGATAAAGTTGATTTCTTATCGGTTTATCAGGGCGAGAAGATTACGGAGGGTAAGAAGGCCTTGGCGATTAGGATTGTTTATCGTGATTTAAATAAAACACTGGAATTAACAGAAGCGCAAAAAGCTCATGATAAAGTTGTCGCCGAATTAAAAAAGAGTTATAATATAAGTGTAAGATAAAAACTTAATTTAATTCCCATGCTTGTCACATCAAAAGACCTATTCTGGGTCGTATTATCGTTCGTTATTCTTTTTGGCGGTATTTGCACCAGCTTCGCTATCTTTTATTTCGCCATGATTTTGCGAGATGGCTGGTACATTACCAAAGCCATTAGGCGTAAAGTGGAAGCGGTAGAGAAAGTCATGACCGCTTTCAAGTCCAAGGTGGAGAACACCGCCAGTTTTGTGCCACCGTTAATTGACGGCGTATCCAAATTAATTGAAGCTGTGGCGGAAAAGAAAAGATCTTCCGCTACCAAAGCCGGCAAAAAATCAAAAAGGAAATAATTTTACAATATGCTATCATCAATCGCTTTATTGCCGATTTTCGGCTATCCGGCCATTATGTATGGGGGAATTATCACTTTTATTCTTTTCCTCCTTGTCGCTTTGATCGGTTATCGGATTTTTAAGGGCAAATGCAAACTGTCTAATCCAATCAAGTGGCATCAGACTATGGCGCTTCTGGCGCTGATCTTGGCCGTGATTCACGGCATCCTGGGTCTGTCAATTTTATTGGGGTTTTAAAGATGATTAGAAATAACCGGTTGAAACCGGTTATTTTTTCGTTCTTGACTTTTTATTTATTTTTTGGTATCATAAGCAGTCGCACCTTGAAACTATTTATTTGCGGGTATTGCACATAAAGGAGAATCAACAATGAAAATTATCAGATGGTATTCCGGCGATACCAGATTTGTCCTGGTGATCGGTTTTTTGGCCTTTAAGTTTGCCAAGATTAATCCGTTTATGGCTTTAAAATGCGGGCTCAAGCAATTTAGTAATAGCCCTCACATAAGGCAGATGATCAAAAAGTACGGTTATACTTGCTCGTTTTCCCCGCTCTACTGGCTATTCCGCGGGGTTATGGCCAATTGGTCGGAATGGTGCTATTACCGGCGTACCCGTTTGCCAATTCTTGCCCCGACCCATCTGTCTTTGGGCTTAGTCAATATTCAGGCGGCCGGTGCTTATCCGCAAGTAACCGAAAAATATTTCAGAGACCAAATCAGCCACATCATCGGCCATGACGAGAATGATGATGAGGATATCCATGCCGATCCGCATACTCTCCGTCAAATAGAAAATTATGTCGTTCTTAATGGTAGATTGAAGATTATTGATTACGGATCGCCAAAATCATGGACGTTTTTGGAAAAATGGGGAAGAAAGATATTTGATGAGTTTATCGTTCTATAAGCCGAGTGCCCAAGCCACGGTTAGCCGTGGCTTTTTTATTTGCTATTTTTTGCTGATTTTCGTATAATATAAGCATTATGAAGATAGAAAAAGGGCCGGTAAATTCGGTTTTAATTGAAGCGGGATTGCAGGAATTTATCAGAAATCGCAAGATTCAAGAAGCTGATTTTCCGCTTTTGGAAGAGTTGGCAGAGATTCCCAAAGATTTCCTATTTGTTGAATTGCATAATTTTTTTAATTCTAATCGAGAAAGAAGTGCCGAGGAGTTGGAACACCAGCTTTCTATTATGGAAGAGGGCGATAAGAAGCGTTATTTTGAGTTATTGTTATGTTTTGCCCGGACTTATGACTGGACCGCTTGTTATAATTTGGTAAGAGTATTGGAAAGAAGATATGAAAAATAAAAATAATATGCCTCAACAATCAGCAATCAATCCTCTGGATGAAAAAGTAATGCGTCTTAAGCGTTTGGAAGAGATTAGAAGTTCCGGCATCAATCCTTATCCGGAAAAATTTGATAAGCGGCAGAGCTTGGCCGAGGCCAAAGCTGGCAAAGAGGGGACTAAGGTTCAGACAGCCGGCCGGATTATCACTATCAGAAGCATGGGCAAGATCGCTTTTTGCCATCTATCGGATTGGAGCGGCAAATGCCAAGCCGTGTTAAATATTATGGAAATTGGCGAAGAGAAATTCAAGTGGTTTAAGGATCATATGGATATGGGGGATTTTGTCGGAGTTAGCGGGGAAATCTTTACCACCAAAGCCGGCGAGATTTCTGTCTTGGTTAAGGAATATAAATTTTTAGGCAAGGCTTTATTGCCCTTGCCGGAAAAATTCCACGGTCTTAAGGATACGGATACGATTTATCGCCAGAGATATTTGGATTTAATCGTTAATGATGAAGCCAAGAAGCGTTTCCAGTTCCGGAGCGATTTTATCCGTGTTATTCGTGAATTCTATTGGCGGGAAAAATTTATTGAGGTGGAAACCCCGACTTTCATGCATCAGGCTACCGGTGCGACTGCCACGCCGTATAAGACGCATAACAACGCCTTGGATATTGATTTGTTTTTGCGCATTTCCCATGAGTTACCGCTTAAGGAACTGATTGTCGGCGGGATGGAAAAGATTTTTGAATTGGGTAAAGCGTTTCGTAATGAGGGCGTTGATCCGTCACATCTGCCCGAGCATACCCATTTGGAGCATTATTGCGCTTATTGGAATTTTGAAGATAATATCAAATTCACCGAGCAGATGTTTGATTATATTTTTGACCAATTAGGATTGGACAAAAAGATTAAGATTGAAAACAGGGAAGGGGAGAAGCAGTTGGTTGATTTTTCCACGCCCTGGCCTCGCGTTAATTTCATTGACCTGATCAAAAAAGATGCCGGCCTGGATATTATGGCTTATAGCGATGCCAAGCAGCTTCTGAAAGATATTAAGAAAAAGAAAATTGAGTTTGAGGACATGGACGGAATGAGTTTGTCGGGGTTGGTGGATAACCTCTACAAGAAAGTTAGCCGGCCCAAAATTGTCGGACCAGTGATTCTATATCATTATCCCAAATATTTACAGCCTTTAGCACGCCTTAATGACGATGATAATAATATTGTGGATCAATTCCAGCTCATAGTTAACGGTTGGGAAATCGTTAAGGCGTATTCCGAGTTGGTTGATCCGATTGATCAGCAAGAGCGTTTTGATGGCCAGAAATCAGCCAAAACCAAGGGTGAGGGCGAAGTAATGGAAGGTGATGATGAGTTTATTACCGCATTGGAGCATGGCGCGCCACCCATTTCCGGTTGGGGTATGGGCATTGATCGGACAGTCGCAATTCTAACCGGCCAAACTAATTTGCGCGATGTGGTATTATTTCCGCTTTTAAGACCTAAAGAATAGAGTATGAAAAAGAGTTATTTATTAATCGCTTTAATTATTTTTTCCTTTGCTTTGACCGGCTGTGGCATTCAGCAGGAAGCTAAAGTTTCTGTGCCGGCCGGGAGCGTTGCGGTTATTAGTCGGACAGTAACAGAATCGCCAATCGTTAATTCGAATAATGCCAGTTCCAGCCAAGCAACTTCATCTGCCATAACTAATAAAATATTTTCTATGCCGGAAATGATTATTGATCAAAACAAAACCTACACCGCTGTTTTACACACCAACCAGGGCGATATTACTGTCGCCTTAAACGCCAAAGCTACGCCGATCGCAGTTAATAATTTTGTCTATTTGGCCAGGAATAATTTTTATGATAATACGGTATTCCATCGCGTCATTAAGGATTTCATGATCCAGGGTGGCGATCCCAAGGGCGATGGCACCGGCGGGCCGGGCTATAATTTTGCCGATGAGAAGTTTACCGGCGAATATACCCGCGGCACCTTGGCCATGGCTAATTCCGGCCCCAATACCAATGGCTCGCAATTCTTCATTATGCACGCCGACGTGCCCTTACAGAAAGACTATGTTATCTTCGGCCACGTCACTAAGGGGTTGGAAGCGGTGGATAAAATTGCCACAGCTAAGACGACCTTGGGCGCTGATGGCGCCATGAGCAAACCAGTTACCCCAGTCAAGATTAATTCCATAGAAATAATTGAGAAATAATTTAATAACTATGAAAAAATTATTGTTAATTCTGCCGATTCTCGCTTTAATTTTGGCCGGTTGCGGCAAGGCCGACCGGGGCAAAGTTATCGTTGGCGATGTGGCTAATACTTATAACGCCGCTCAAGAGCTTAATCAGGATATGAATGATCCTAATAAAATTTCCTCAGAAGAGAATGTGGAGAATATCTATACGATTATGAATTATCAGGGCAGTGAATCCAAAGAGATTGTAAAAACAACAATCAAAGAGGGGATAGAAGCCGGAAAAAAACAGGATGAATTGGATAAGGATTTGATCAGAACTGCCGCTGCTAATGACAGCGGTTTAGGCACCGGTTATATGTTAGGCTACATTTTCGGTTGTAAGGCCGTTACCGGCAATGAGGACAAATGCAACGACGACATGGGTGAAAAATACCAAGCAATTATGGTGGAAGAGATGCAACAACAATTCCAAAATATGACCGCGACGCAATAAATATTTTAGATTTTTATAATCAATTTTATGTTAGATATCAAACAGCTCCGCGAGAATACGGAGAAAATCAAGGAGGGATTGTTAAAAAGAATGGATAAAAAGGTTCTGGAATCAGCTTTGAGCAAGATTTTAAAGTTGGATAACGAACGTCGCGAAGTTTTGCAGAAAACTGAGGACTTGAAGTCAGAACGCAATAAAGCGTCAAAAACCAAACCGACCCCGGAGATTATTGAGAAGATGAAATCGGTAGGAGAGGAGATTAAGGCCTTAGACACCCAATTAGGGGGGATTGAGGCTGATTTTGAATTGGCGATGGCTGAACTGCCGAATGTGCCGGCTGACGATGTCTTATCCGGCGATAAGGAGAATAACAAGGTCATCAGATCATCCGGCAGTAAACCGGAATTCTCTTTCACACCTAAAGATCATGTGGAGCTGGCGACTGAGCTGGGTCTGATTGACTATGAAAGAGGAGTGAAGATGTCCGGTTCCGGTTTTTGGATTTATAAGGGGCAAGGTGCATTATTAGAGTGGGCGTTGTTGAATTATTTTTTGGATTTTCATACTAAAAACGGTTATACCTTCATTTTGCCGCCATATTTATTAACCGAGAAGTCGGCCTATACCTCAGGCCATCTGCCCAAATTCCGCGATGATCTGTTTTGGACGCAAGATCAGCTTTGTCTTAATGCCACTTCGGAAATGATGCTGGGCAATTATCATCGCGATGAGATTTTGGATGAAAAAGAATTGCCGCTTAAATATTGCGCTTACTCGGCTTGTTTCCGCCGTGAAGCCGGCTCTTATCGCAAAGAGGAGAGGGGAATGATCCGCGGGCATCAGTTTAATAAAATTGAAATGTTCCAATTTACCAAGGCAGGCGAGTCTTGGCCGGCTTTTGATGAATTGACTCGCAATGCCGAGTCGTTGGTTGAGGGTTTGGGCTTGCATTTCCAGACAGTGCAATTGGCGGCCGGCGACGCTTCTGCGGCTATGGCCAAAACCATTGATATTGAGGTGTGGATTCCGTCTATGGGTATTTATAAAGAAGTCTCCTCAGCTTCTAACGCTCTTGATTATCAGGCGCGACGTGGCAATATTCGTTACAAAGACGCTGAGACAGGTAAGAATGAATATGTTCATACCCTGAATGCTTCAGGATTGGCCACCAGCCGTTTATTTCCCGCAATTCTTGAACAGTTCCAGCAAGCCGATGGCTCAGTGGTTATTCCTGAAGTTTTACGCAAATGGACGGGGTTCGACAAAATTGAAAAAAAGTAAGTTTATCTATTTATGGGGAAAATATTCATCGTGCGGCATGGGCAAGATACTGATAATGTGGCCAAGATATTAAACGGCCGCAGGGACACGGAATTGACTGATTTGGGCCGGGAACAGGCCAAGGCAACCGCTCAAAAACTTGCTGCTGCTTACAGTATTAAAATAATTTATTCATCGCCGCTTAAGAGGTGTTACGAAACCGCCCGGATTATTGCCGAATTTTTGCATGTAGATGAAATTATAGTTGATGAGCATTTAATAGAAAGGGAGTTTGGAATTTTAACCGGCAAACCATTAGCCGATATACCAAAGTATACGGATAAAATTTTGCATAGCGACGGGGTGAATTATTTTTTGGAAGCAGAGGGCACCGAGGATTTTTCCTCTGCTTATGAGAGAGGAAAAAAGATTTTGGATGAGATAAAAGAGAGGCATCCCCAAGATAATATTTTAATCGTTACTCATGGCGATACCGGCAAGATGATTCGCGCCGCCTTTCATGATTGGGGCTGGGAAAAAGGATTAATGATGCCGTATTTTGATAATGCTTCAGTTTTGGAGCTTTTTAACACGCAGGATATCATCAATTAAATTAGGAATGCAGCATGATTAAGGATTATTCTTACACCGGCGGGAAATCGGGAGTCAAGAAGGATTATCAGGTTAAGAACTTCAATAATCCCTACTTTCATCCGGAAAAAAAGAGTTTAACCAAGCACTTCAACACCAAGCTGTATCTGCAGATCCTCTTGGCTCTTTTTTTATTGTATGTGATTATTTATAGCGACTTGTTTAAGATTACTGCCGTTGGCATTTCCGGTACGGATTTAATTGATCAAAATGAAATCGGAGCCATGGCTGAGAAAGAGCTGAGCGGTTATAAGCTTTTTTTGTTTCCTCGCCGTAATATGATTTTTTTTAATCAGAAAAGACTGGAGCGGGAGATTAACAGCCGTTACGCCTTGAATAAGTTGGAAATAAAAAAAAGCTGGCATCGTTTGGATATCAGTTTGGAAGAAAAAGTCGCTTATCTTATCGCCACCAACAATCAGACGTCATATTTTGTTGACATGACCGGTACGATTATCAAGGAGTTGTCGCCTCAAGAGGTGATTGATTATTCACCGCGTTTTCCCCGATTGGTTTTGGCGCAGGAAATAAAAATCGGCGATCGACCGATTTCCGGAAGATTTGTCAATTATGTTTTGGAATTGGATAAAGATTTAAAGAGCCGTAACATCAAGGTTAAAGATTATCAGAGCGGGGGAGTGGATCAGGTGTTTATGAATGCCGAAGCCGGTTGGCAGGCTAAATTCTCCATTAACACCAATATCAAGTTCTCTCTGGAGAACCTCTACTTCTTTTTAGATAAGAAGCTTAAAGGTAAGGCGTTCCAATATATTGATTTGCGCATCGGTGATCATGTCTATGTTTTTCCGGAGCAGGGAATATAATCTTTATTATTATTTGCCTTAGTTTGCGTTTTTATTATATAATATATTTAACTTCGTATAACGCAGGATAACCGATGTAGTATCATCAAATAAGCCTATTAATTATGAAAAAGTCTTCGGAACCATTAATTAAGCATATCAATGACTTTTTAGATTATATTGAAGTGGAAAAAGGCCTTTCCCCTGTTTCCGCTAAGAATTATCACAATTTTCTCAAAGTGTTTATTGTTTGGCTCAAAGATAATAATCTATCTCAGATTAAACCCCATGAGTTGGATAGCAAGCATATTTGGGACTTCCGCCTCTACTTGTCGCATAAAAAGGATCAGAAAGGCCAATATTTAAAAAAAACCACTCAGAGCTATTATTTGAGGGCCTTAAGGCAATTATTGAACTATTTTACTGAGAAGGATATCAGTTCCCTGCCGGCGGAAAAAATTAAATTACCTAAATTGACTGATAAAGACAGACAAATAAAATTTTTTTCTTATAGTCAGGTTGAGCATTTGTTATCGATGCCGGATTTAAACGATATTTCCGGTTTGCGTGATCGGGTTATTTTGGAAGTCTTTTTTTCTACCGGTATGCGTGTCTCCGAGTTAACTTCGCTTAACTTGAAGCAATTTGATATTAGGGGAATTTTGAATAATAAAATCAAGGATTTGGAATTATCAATAGCCGGCAAGGGCGGCAAGGTCAGGACTATTTATTTTTCGCCTCGAGCCATTAAATATTTAGCTTTATATCTAAAAGTGCGTCAAGAAGACATGCTCATTCCCCTATTTATTAATTATAGTCGCAATACCGGCGATAAAGGCGAGCGTCGTTTAACTCCTAGGGCAATTGAAAATCTGGTTAAGAAGTATACGATTATGGCTGGACTGCCGATTAATGCTACGCCCCATACCCTTAGGCATAGTTACGCCACTGATTTATTGGAGCAAGGGGCTGATCTAAGATCAGTTCAAGAGTTATTGGGCCATAGTAATGTGGCCACCACTCAAATCTATACTCACGTTACTAATCCTCGGCTAAGAGATGTCTATAAAAAATTTCATAGTGGCAGTAGATAAACAAAAAAACAACCGGTGTTTGCCGGTTGTTTTATTAAGATTCGATTCTTATATTTTTTCCTCTTCTTCCTCGTCCTCGTCTGTGTCCTCATCTTCATCTTCGTCAATTTCCTCGACGTCTTCCTCGTCATCAGTGTTGGAATCGTCGATCATGTTGCTGCAGCCGCAAGCGCAGTCCGGGCCGCAAGCGCAACAATGAAAGCAGAGCGAGGTGTCGCAGCTGCATTTGCTGTCGTCACTAACGGGCATACCGCATTTGACGCATGTGTCCATACATTTAGAATAGTTATTTTTATTAGGGTTTTTTACCCTTTTTATATTATAGCAAAGATAATAAGAGAAATAAATATGGCTGTCAACCCCCCCAAATAATAAATATTTATGGCAAATAATTAAGTGGATCAACTGGGACTCCATTGGCTCTGACTTCAAAGTGCAGATGCGGTCCGGAGGAAAAGCCAGTACTACCGGATAAGCCGATTAATTGGCCTTTAGTGACATACTCGTCGCTACCTACATTAATGGAGCTTAGATGAGCGTAAAGCGTGGAAATATTGTTGCCATGGATAATCATGATGTAATTGCCGTACCATTTGGTATTTCGGCCGATAGTCGCCACATAGCCGGTATCGGCAGCTTTGACTGGAGTACCGGTTTTGACGCCGATATCAATGCCGGAATGCTCAAATAGATAGCGGTAAGGATATTCAGGATCATGAAAAATGGAAGTTAAACGCTGGCTGGCGGTCGGCCAGCTTAGGGCTGCCGTTCCCAATTGATTAAAGCGTTCTTTTTCTCCTTTTTTAGATAATTGATCACGAAGCTTTTTTTCTAATGCGGCAACCTGGGCATTGGCCGCGGCTTGCTCTTTTTTTAGATCGGTAATTAATGTCTGAAATTTACTTTCTGACTTCTTGGTTTCTGTAATCAGGTAATTTTTTTCTTGTTGTTTATCGTTTAATATTGATTTCTCATCTTCTAATTTATTCAGGGTATCGGCCAGTTGCTGTTTGCTTTGATCCAACTCTTTTTTTTGGTCAACTAATTTGTCGCTTAATTCTTGCAAGCGATTAAGCGTTTTTTGCAGGTCGCTTCTAATGTCCTCGGAATATTTTATTTGGTCAAAAAATTCGGAAAAAGAGTTGTTGCCCAAGAGTATGGAAATATAGTCTTTATCATCATATCGAGCTATTAGGCGCAAAACGTTGGCTAATTTGTTTTTTTCATTTTCCATTAACCCCTCATTCTTTTTGATGTTAATATTAGTGCGTTCAATTTCCAGTTGGACTTCTTTGACTTCCTCTTCTTTGATTTGGATATCTAAATTGGTTTTGCCTATTTGGTTGCTCAGTATGTTTAGTTGGTTTTGTAAGCTGACTTGTTCTAAACGATTGTATTTTACATTGGTTTGGTATTCGGTAATTTTTTGGGTCAGTTGGTCTATTTTGGCTTTTTGCGCTTCTATTTGCTTGTTAAGTTCATCGGCGGCCGCTTGATCATTACTCCCCTGTTCTGCCGCTCGGGTAAATTGAAGAGTGCCAAAAACAGCCAAGATTGCTAGGCAGAAGATAAATATTAATTTTGCGATTTTTTTGCCTTCCATTTTTATTAATTATAACAAATTATTCGGCGTTTGACAAAATGGAGGTTTTTTATTAACATTTTAATTGTTTGCCTTAGAATTTTAGAATAGCAAGCTTAATAATCCTATGGGAAAGGAGGAATAGTCATGATAATTCCGAAGACAGGCGGGCAAGTTGTTTGTGACGGAGTGAAGGCAGGTAAGGAATGCGGACAAATTCTTAATATTATGTTGCCGCCGGTCAAGGATTTTTTCAGTTACTGGGTAAACGTTTTGCAACAAGCATTGGATTGTGGTTGGACTTGCAACTACGACAATGGAAAGATTTTTTGTCCTCGATGTTCCCGACCGACTGATGATGGCGCAGGGAAATAAAACAGGTTGCAGTTTTGTAAAGATAGCACTTTAGATTGACTGAATGCATAAAGCAGTGATTTTGAAACCACTGCTTTTTATTTTTATTTAACTTAATTTTTTTATCGCCTGTCCGATCCTGTCCAGAGTTTTTTCTTTACCCAATATCTCAGCGATTTCAAACGGCGTTGGAGATTTTTCTTGGCCGGTTAAGGCGGCTCTAAGCGGCCAGAGCACTGCACCGTTGGTCAGGTTGGAATTCTTAATCCAAATTAATAGGGATTTCTCCAAATTTTCCTTAGACCAATCAGTCAGCCGTTTTAGCTCTTCGGTCACCAAAGATAGATTTTTCAAGGCAGTTTGCTTGTCTGATTTTTTCCAAATCAGTAGTTCCGGCCGGTAGTCCATCGTATCAGTAAATAAGAATTTTATTCCCTCCCCCGCCTCGGACAGCTTGCTTATGCGTTCCTGCTCAATCGCTAATATTTTTTCAATTTCAAAACCCTCAGGTAAAGCCCCGACATTATTTTCCAGGTATGGCCGGGCCAGTTGAACAAATTTTGTATTCGATAGTTTTTTGATGTATTCGCCGTTTAGCCAGTCAAGTTTTTGTTGATCAAAAATGGCTCCGGCTTTGTGGACTTTGGCGAGAGAGAACTGCTTGATTAGTTCGTCTAAGCTAAAAACCTCCTGTTCGGTTCCTGGATTCCAGCCCAAAAGCGCCACGTAGTTTATTAGCGCTTCCGGCAGATATCCGGCCTTCATATAATCCTCTACGGCCACGTCGCCTTGCCTTTTGGACAGCTTGGATCTGTCTTTATTTAGGATTAGAGGTAGGTGGGCATAAACAGGCGCTGTCCAACCGAAGTACTCAAACAGAACAATGTGTTTGGGTGTTGATGGCAACCACTCTTCGGCGCGAATGACGTGAGTTGATTTCATTAGGTGGTCATCAACCACATGAGCCAAATGATAAGTGGGAAAGCCGTCGGCTTTAAGTAATACCTGATCATCCAATTCTTTTGAGTTGATCATAACCTTGCCCCTGATCAAGTCATTGAATTTTATCTCCCTGTTCTCCGGCATCCTCATTCTGATAACATGCTTCTCGCCCTTGGCTAGGCGCTCCTTAACTTCTTCGGCGGTGAGTTTTTTACATTGGCCGTCGTAGCGGGTTGGACGCTTAAGTTCCTCCTGCTCCCGTCTGAGCTTTTCCAGTCGTTCAGGAGTGCAAAAGCAGTAGTAAGCGTAACCTTGGTTAACCAACTCCTGGGCGTATTTTTGGTATGAATCTAGGCGCTTAGATTGCGTGTAGGGGCCAAATTTGCCCTTTTCTGAGGGTTTTCCCGCCCGATCCAGTAAAACACCCTCATCCGGCTTAATACCCGCCCATTTTAGTACTTTTAGCAGGTTCTCCACCGCTCCCGAGACCTCGCGGCTTTGATCCGTGTCCTCAATGCGCAAAAAGAAAGTCCCGCCGTTTTGCTTGGCGAATAAGTATTCATATAGGGCGCTGCGCAAAGACCCCAAGTGAACATAACCGGTCGGGCTGGGTGCAAAACGGGTGCGAACCTTGGATTTGAATAAATTAAACATATTTTATTTGTTAGAGATAAAGTGATTAGGAACCGGAAAGTAAGAGATGGCCGATTATTGTACTGTTAACTGTTTTATTATTTTTGTTTAGGTGTTCTTTTATTTTTAAATTTTTCTTTTATCGCCAGCCGACTGAATACTACTGTGGCGCGCCAGATTCTTCCTATTCGTCGCGGTTCAATTATCAATCGATATAACCATTCCAGGCCGATAAAACGTAGACAATAGGGTGCGCGTCTAATTTTTCCGGCTAAGTAGTCAAAGGTGCCACCGACGCCTATAGCTACTTTAATGCCGGGCATTCTATCTAAATTTTCCTTAATCCATATCTCTTGTTTGACTTGGCCAAAAGCGACTAACAAAATATTGGCGCCAGAAGCGTTGATTCTTTCAATCACTGCTTCATTACGTTCTAATCGTTTGCCGTCAGGATTTATTTTGCCGCCGTCTTCCGCTCTGACAATTCCAGTGAACACAAATTTTGTTCGTGTTGCTTCAGCTACGCCGGGCGCGCCTCCTAGCAAATAAATTTTTGCCGTTGGCAGTTTTCCCGCTAACAGTTCACGACTCAAATCCGCCCCAGTCACGCGGGGTAACCGGCGTCTATACAGTAACTTGGCGGCCAGAACCAGGCCAAAGCCGTCGCAGGTGTTAAGGGCGGTTTGATTAAGCAGGTTTTGGAAATCAGGATAATCTTGCGCCATAACGACAAATTCCGGATTGACCGTAGCAACCTGATGCTGGCCCTCGTCAGCCAGCCACTCCCCTATCCGTGTCAAGACTTGGCTTTGATTAAGTTCGTCGATTTTTATTCCTAATATTTGCATTTATTTATTGCCGATTTAAATAATCAACAGTCATTTTTATTATACTGGAACCGTCAGTGGAAAAACTGTCACTTAAGGACATGGCGCCATCAATGCCGTTTTTAAAGAAACTCAAGTCGATCTCCGTTGATTGTACTAACCCGTTGACCGTAAAACCTTTTGTCTCTAATTGCTTTTTATAATATTCGTACAAGTCTTCTTTGGTTTTATTAATATTATCCCAGGATAGGGAGACCGTTTTAATTTCTTTTTTTACGTTGCCGTCGGTTGTTTTGACATCCTTAACGGTCGGATTATCCGGAATGTTTTCCGGTGTCCTGTTTTGGGCGATGATCTGGGTCTTTAAATCGGGGTATAAGCGGTCGGCAATCATTTGTATGGCCCAATCGGGCAGGGCCGCTGATAATTGTTCGATTTTTTCTTTGCTTTCTGGCGACAGGACTTTGATGCTGGCTTGATTGAGCTGATAGATAACCAGATCTTTAGGGAAATCATCGGGCAGTTCTTCAACGGTTTTAATGATCGGACCGGAAATGTAAACAGTCAAAAAAATAGCGCAAGCCAGAACGGTTGCGATCATTAGAAAAAAGCAGCTGAAAAATTCCAGGCAAGAATGGTGTCCGGAAGGCCGGTGGCTGCGATAATGCCGCGGTTCCTCCGGTTCTATCTCTATCCCTCTGCTTTCTGCCTCGGCTAAAACGTTTTTGGCCGCTTCAATCTCGTCCAGCGTGATGTTTTTGTCGCTTTCCATGTGTATAGGATAACAAAAAAGGCTGATTTTTGCAATTAAGTTTTATTTGTTGTGCGGCTTTCCGGTTTATGGTATAATATTTATGGAAGATAAATAACCACTATTTACAATGAAGTTGAATAAACTCTTTATTTTTACGTTCTGTTTTTCTTTAACCGCTTTAATCGCCGTTACCGCCCAAGCCGCTGATTTTAGCGCCGGTTATTTGATTTCTGACGCTGAAATGAATGATTATAACGCTATGGATTTAAGCGATATCCAGCGCTTTCTGGAAAAACGCAACGGCACTTTGGAAAATTACATCACCTTTGACAAGGAAGGTAATCCCAAGACGGCAGTTCAGACGTTTTTTGAAACTTCCCGCAATTGGCAGATCAACCCCAAGTATCTGTTGGTTTTGGTGCAAAAAGAGCAGAGCCTATTGGATGACACCAGTCCATCCCAAAAACAATATGATTGGGCAACCGGTTACGGCGTTTGCGACAGTTGTTCCATGGACGATCCCAATATTCAGCGTTTCAAGGGATTTTATCGCCAAGTGAATTCCGCCGCCGCTCAAACGCGATATTACATGGATAACATCAAAGAATTTTCTTTTCAACCGGGTAAGACTTATAATATTGACGGCCAGACTGTAACTATAAAAAATACGGCCACCGCCGGCCTGTTCAATTATACCCCGCACATTCATGGCAATCAGTTGTTTTGGAATTTATGGAATAAATATTTCGGCAAATCTTGGCCTGATGGCAGTTTATTGCAAGTTGAAGATAGTGATCAAGTGTATTATATTGAAAACGGAGTTAAACGTTTAATCGCTTCTAAAGCCGTGTTTGCCTCGCGTTTCAATAATAGTAATATCCTGACAGTCAATCAAACCGATCTAGATACTTATGATGATGGCGCACCGATCAAATACCTGAATTTCTCCATCTTGCAAAGTACAACCACCGGCGAAATGTATATGATCATCAACGATGTTAAGCGCCGTATTGTCAGTAATGTTGTCTTTAAAAAATTAGGCTTTGGCGATGATGATCTGGTAAAAGTTATTGATTCTGAATTGCAGTTGTACAAAGACGGTCCGGATATTACTGAATACACTATTTATCCGACCGGAACTTTATTACAAGATAATAAAGCCAAGACAGCTGACGCTGGGGTATATTATGTTATCAGCGGTGAAAAGAAGCCCGTATTAACTAAAGAGATATTGGTTGCCAACTTTCCCGGCATGACCGTCAAGAAGGTTTCTAGTGTAGAGTTAGATAAGTATATGACCGGATCCAACGTAACTCTGCCCGATGGTTCATTGGTCAAAATAGACCCCAAGGCATTGAAAGTCAAAACTAAAGAAGCTCTGGCCGCTGCCAGTACGGTTTATGTTATTTCGCACGGTAAACGTTTGCCTATTATTTCCGGCGCAGTATTCAAACAGATGGGCTACAACAGTAAGAGTATTAAGGTTGTTTCCGAAGCGACTCTCAATACTCATGATTTAGGTCCTCTCATCACCGGACAACAGTAATTACAAACATATGTCACTCATATTTGCAGCTATTACGCCGCATCCGCCGATTTTGATACCGGCTATTGGCAAAGACAACATCAAACAGATTGATAAAACCAAATTGGCCATGGAAAAATTGGAGGAAGAATTGTATTCGGCCAAACCGGACATTATCATGATTATTTCACCTCATGGCGAAATGAGCGCGGATTCTTTTACGGTGAATTTAAGCGACAGTTATGAGGTTAATTTTGAGTCGTTCGGCGATTTTACCACTAAACTTAAATTGAAGGGGGAAACCGTCTTGATGACTATGGGTAAAGAAAAGATTGCCGCTAAATCACCATTAAATATCATTTCTGAGTCAATACTTGATCATGGCGCCGGTGTTCCCCTATTTTATTTGATGCGTCACCTGCCGCAGGTGCCGATTATTCCGCTGTCGTTTTCTATGTTAGATAATCAGGCTCATGTGGAGTTTGGCAAGAGTTTGAAAGAGCTTATTTTGAGCACCGATAAGCGCGTGGCCGTTATTGCTTCCGGCGATTTATCGCACTGTTTGACTAAGAATGCCCCCGTCCCCTATAATCCGGCCGGTAAGGATTTCGATCAGACATTAATTGAGTTGGTTAAGAAATGCGATACACAAGGCATAACCAATCTTGATCGTAAACTGGTTAATGACGCAGCCGAATGCGGTTTACGTTCCATCCTGATATTATCCGGTATCTTAAGCGATATGAAGTGTCAGCCCGAGGTCTTGAGCTATGAAGGGCCGTTCGGCGTCGGTTATCTGGTAGTAGAAATAAAATTGGATTAAAATTTTTATAAAATCACTCCGGCGGAATGCTCGGAGTGATTTTTTATTGTGTTATTTTTTTGCATTAGTCGGGTTATCTATTAGTTTGAAAAAATACCGCCATTTCGCTCCGCTTCGGCAAAGCTCCTTAGTTTCATTGAGTGCTCGTTCTACTGGTTCCTTGGGGTTGTCGCGGCAAACTTTAAAGACCGAGCTTTTTTTGAAAGCCGGTACGCCTAACTCTTGAATGATTTGTAAAGCTAAGTCTTGCCATTGGTAAGCGGGAGCTTTCCTAATTTGTCTTTTTTGCAAGAGCAAGCCTATTTTCTGCGGTTGAGTTTTGAACATATTATCATTTTATCAAGTAAGATTAAGTTAGTAAAGTTTGATTTTTTTCTTGAAACATGTTATAATTTTTTTATAATTTAAAATAATGTTAAAAATACTGACCATACCCCATCCCCTACTAAGGAAAAAGGCTCTGACGATTAAAAACCCCTTAGATAAGGAAATACAGAAGCTTATTCCTCAGATGGTAGAAATTATGCTGGCTAAAGATGGAGTCGGCTTAGCCGCGCCCCAGATCGGCCAGGGCATCAGATTAATAACCGTCCGCCATAAGGATGGTAATTTAGTCATGCTTAATCCTCAAATTATCAAAAAGTCAATGATTAAAGAGTGGGACGAAGAGGGCTGTTTGTCGGTGCCTAATATTTATGGCGATGTCAGGCGTTGCAAAAAGATCACAGTCAAGTTTGTTGATAGTACCGGTAAATCAAGGAAGCTAACCGGCGAGGGGTTATTAGCCCGTGTTGTCCAACATGAGGTTGATCATTTAGACGGGGTGTTGTTTATTGATAAGGCTAAGAACTTAAGAAAATTGGAAACAGTATAAATAAAATGAAACCACTTAAGATAATTTTCGTTGGTACGCCGGAATTCGCTGTTCCCTACTTGCGCGGCTTGTTGGCTGATGCCGATTTTGAGGTTATCGGTGTGATCACTCAGCCGGATCGTCCTAGTGGGCGCAAGCAAGAATTTACTTCTCCACCGGTCAAGTTTTTGGCGGTGGAAAAAAAACTAAATATTTGGCAGCCGGAAAGATTAAGGGGTAATCAAGAATTATTGGAAGAAATTAAGAAAATAGATTTTGATTATTTGGTAGTCACGGCTTACGGCTTGATTATTCCCGCAGAATTTTTGGCTTTGGCTAAGTCCGGCAATATTAATGTCCATCCGTCCCTATTGCCTAAATACCGGGGCGCTTCCCCTATTCAGAGTGCCATACTTAATGGCGAGACCGAGACCGGTGTGACTATTATGTTAATGGACGAGAAAATGGATCATGGAGCGATTTTAACGCAAAAAAGTATTATTTTAACTGGTGAAGAAACTAATGAGTCATTGCATTTTCAGTTAGCCGAGTTGGGCGTGCCCTTATTGGTTGAAACCATTAAGGATTTTACCGCCGGAAAGATTAAGCCACAGAAGCAGGATCATGAGATGGCGACATTTTGCACTACAATCGATAAGGAACAGGCGCAGATTGATTGGAATAAGACGGCTGAAGAAATAAAAAGGAAAATTTATGCTTTTTATCCTTGGCCGGTGGCGTGGACGACTTTAGGCGGTTTGCGACTTAAAATTTTTCCGCCGGTCGCGATTATTGCCAACGTTATGGGCAGTTCTGAGCCGGGGCAAATCAAAGTTGACGGCGGTTTGGCTGTTTGTTGTGGCGAGAGGTGGCTGGAATTAAAACAATTACAGTTGGCAGGTAAAAAGGCTATGTCTGCATCGGATTTTGTCAGGGGTTATGCCGGCTTGGCTGGCCAAGTATTGAAATAAATATTGAAATAAAGTGGTAAAATTTAGGAACGTCCTTGCGGGCGTTTTTTTGTTTGTCTGGTTATTAAATAAATACACAGTAAAGCGGTTAAATCCATGAATAATTCTTCCCGTTGGAAGTAGTTGGTATAAATGGACATAATACAGACGAAAGAAAAATAGGCGAATAACATGGTGGTCAGCGGATTAGGCCGGCGCCAGGCAAAAGCGTAAATCACTCCCAATAGCACGCCCCAGCCCAGTCCGGCTAAAGCAATCCCCCACCAACCGAAGTCCAGAAAGTATGCAAACAAGAAAGTAGCAGTAATCCACCAGGGTAAAAATATTGCCGGCCAATCAATGGGCGCGGAAAATTGTGGCCAGTGAAAAATTTTTAAAGCTGAATTAAAAACCGCTAACTCGGTTCGGCCGAGATAATATTGTCCCGCATAGAGTTCCATTCCCCTGTCCAGCGCCTGCAGATTGAAAGACGGGATTAAATAGATCGGCGTTAAGAATTGCAAGTAAGGCGGTAAGCTGACTTGGGAAATGGTTGTCAGATAAGAAAAAGGATTATACTCTCCGGTATAGTTGTAATCGCGATAAGTGATGAATTGCCGAAAAGCCGGAATGGCAATGGAAACGCTTAAGATTACTACTCCAGCTAAAACAGTGCTAACTAAGAATTTTTTGAATTTAATGGTCTCCAGGTTAATAATAAGATAACCGAAATAGCACAAGAGTACAGTAATTACGATGATTAGGCGGGAGGCATACAAGGATAAGGTGATGAAACCGATAATAATCGTCAGCCAATAAAAAATTTTCTTTCCGCGAGTCAGACGTTGTTTGTCTAAGATTAATTCCAAGAAAGACAGCGGAATAAATAAACGGGGTAAAAGAGATAGCCACTCAAAAACACCGAAGATTTCTTTGTTAATGATAAAGCGCATTTTGTCGGGAATGGAAGATAGGATGGGCAGAGTGCCGAAGCGGCTGAAGATGTAAATATTAGCCGCAATACTGGCCAAAACCATCAGGCCGATTACCCAAGTTATTAGGCGATTATCCATTCGTGGTCTTTTTTCTGTAGTCGCCAGCTTTTTGGCAGTTAAATGCTTGGCTAAATAATATGCCGCAATAAAGAGCGGGAAAAACAGGCTTAATGCCAGCCATAAGCGCCAGGTCAAAGGCCGCTCCAGCGGACTTAAATGCAACTGGCTGACGGCCAGAGCGGCAGACCAGAGAGATAATAAAAGTTTGGCCGGAGAGAATCTTTCCCGGCCAAAAAAATAAAACCAGCCGAAGATAATTGCGGCTAGAATAAAAATAAAAAATAGAAACCAAGACAGCATAAAAAATAATTAGCTCAAGCTGTTTTTTATAAAATATAGCAAGGCTGACTTAAAGAAACGCCATTGATTAGTTACGACTTTTTGTTGCCCAAAGCTTTTTCCGCCGTAGTGGACGATTTTTGTTTCCGGCGTATAGATTATTTTGTAACCGGCTCGGCTGACGCGTCGGCAGAAGTCAACCTCCTCAAACCAGACAAAAAATCTTTCATCCAATAACCCGACTTTATCCAGAACTATGCGCGGAATGAGCATAAAAGCGCCCATCACCTGTTCTACTGCTTGTTCTTTCGTGTAATCGAAATCTTCAGCCAAGTAATGGCCGATTGATTTTAAATGAGGGAAGAGCTTAGGCAGTTTTAGGAGCATAAGGATTACCGGCCAAAGAGTCGGCAAACGCCTGACTGAGGGTTGTAAACGGCCATCGGGATAAACCATTTGCACACCCAGAACTCCGCAGGTTGAATGACGTTTAGCGGCCGCCAATGATTTGCTTAAGG
Organism: Patescibacteria group bacterium; assembly: GCA_041650895.1. Classification (NCBI taxonomy): domain Bacteria; species Patescibacteria group bacterium. Next base: position 22,412 of record JBAZKF010000001.1, read on the forward strand.
TGTCGGGAAATATTTCGGTGTCAGGATTAAGCAATAGAACATACTCCCCCGCCGCTTGCTTAATGGCCAGATTGTTGGCCCTAGCAAAGCCAAGATTCCTGTCACTGGCGATTAAGTGTGATTGGGGGAATCTTTTATTAACCATTTCCGTCGTGCCATCGCTGGAAGCGTTGTCCACGACAAAAACTTCCACAGTCAAGTCGCCTTGATTCCGGTAAATTGAGTCAAGGCATTTCTCCAATAGGTCTTTAACTTTATAGGAGACAATGATGATGGAGAGTTGCGGTTTCATAACTGTTACAATTATACCATGCTCTGGCGTCAGAGCAAACAAAACGCCGCCCTCTTTGCGGGAGAGCGGCGGCGGAAAAAATTAAATTTTTTCAATTATGATCTCGGTGAAACACTGGCGATGGCCGAATTTCTTGCGGTATCTTGTTTTTCTTTTGTATTTAATGCCGGTAACCTTGTCGGCGCGTCCTTGGCCGATTATTTTGGCCAGGACTTTGCCAGCCAAAGTCGGTTCGCCCATCTCAACTTTTTCGCCATCGGCGACAAGCAGAGTTTCCAGTTCAATTTTGGAGCCGTCGGCGTCAACCAACTTTTCCACTTTAATCTTATCGTTTTCTTTAACCAGGTATTGTTTCCCACCGGTCTTGATAACAGCGATTTTTGCCATATTTGTTTGTTTTGGTATTTACTTAACTATTTTAGCTCAATTGGCGTCTTTTGTCAAGGCGGTTATTCAGGGGTATAAAAAAAACTCTTTCCGGCTTAATTGAGCCAAAAAGAGTTTGCCTAATGTCCTAAATCACTTTTAATTTTACATCTGATCGTACCGTATCTTTATAGAGTACGCCATATTTGCCCCACAAGTATTCATCAATAATCCTACAGGATTCCAGGTAGTGGCTATCCCACTCTCTAATTTTTTTAGCGCTGAATTCTTTCGGATCCTTGCCCTCCCTTAAGGCCTTGGCCTTGAGTCGGGCGACAGTCGGTCCGTAGGACTTTATCGGGCCAATATGGACGCGCAAAGCGAAGTTATCAATGTGTTTTTCAATCATTTCCAGCCAACCTTTTAAGGTGGCCGGATTTGGGTTATACATCTGCGGATAAATATCCAACCCCGCTTCAACTAGCGTGCGCAGGCAGAAGACTTGATCGGAAATGGTGGCATTGGCTTGGACGTTATCATGAAGATTGGCGTTGTCGGTGCCCTTAATGGCAGCCAAAACTTTAACCGGAAAAACTGCCAGGTGGCGGTAATAATCAATCGGCCATAAATGGGGTGTGGAAAGATTGGTGTCCACTTGCCCGACAATATCTTCTCCTCGTTCTTCAATTCGGCGCCAGAGTTTAATGATCCAATCCAGCGCTACAGTCGGCTCACCGCCGGAAACGCGCAGGACCTTAATATTCAAATCAATTCCGGTTTGTTCCCTATAGATTTCCCGTACTTTGTCTCTGGCTATTAGAAAGCTGTCAATAACATCGTCAGCATCAACCAGCCATTTCTTTCTGGTTTCCTGTAGGCCGTCATTGAGTTCATTATCCACGAAGCAGTATAAACATCCGCCGTCACAGGTTCCGGAATGGAAATTACAGCCGGCCACTTGCAGAATGAATGGCGCGTTATAATCCAGGGCGCGGGACAGCTCATAACCGGCTACATGTTTATACCATAGGGCAAAATCAAATTCCTGACGTTTGAGGTATTCCTCGACTTCACCTGGTGACATTCTACTGAGATCAACAAAATTCTTGCCGTAAGCTTTAGCCGCCAAGGGATCAACATCTTTGGCATTGAATTTAAAACGAAAAACCTTTCGCCCGTCTTTGTTAGGCATTAATTCTATAACCTTGCTGGTGTCTTTGCCCTGCAAGGTAGCGGAAAAATCAGCCACTAACAGCCGGCCGCCAGGCGTGATTAGTGTCTGGCGTAAGGCTTGAGCACGGTCTAAAGGACTTTGGACATACGATGGATTTTTAGGCATAATGCTTTTCTCCTTTCTTCAGCAGTTTTACGAGTTCATTGGTTAGTGCCTGTATTTTTTGGCATTTTTCCGGTGTTAGCGTTTCTAGAACCTGTTGTCCTTGATAATGCAATTTTTTTAAGAAAATGTATTCCGACTTGTTCTGCGTGTTAATTTCAGTAATTAAATCGGCCATTTCCATACACCATAAAGCAGTCCCTATTGAATCCTCGTACCAATCGCCATTGCATCCCGAGTAGTGGTAGAACCGGCAATTTTGGAAAAAATCAGCAAAGCGTTTCTGACTGCTTAATTCTTTCAGTACATTGCATATCCTGCCTATACGACTGTCAATTATTGCCTCGCAATCGCTCAGGCGGCTGATTAGTTTTGGTCCGGATAAATGGAAAACCACGATCAGTAGATCCAGTATGTCAAGTTTTTTAGCCGGTGTCTTGTTGCGCGTTTTTGTTGGCATATCTGTTGCCTCCCTCGGTTGTCGCTGGTTTATTAAGTTTTAATGTTCGGTTGAGTTATCTTACTATATTGAGGCCAAATGTCAAATAAATTAAAAATATCCCCGCAGATCATGTCTGCGAGGATGTTATTATGTCGATTATTTTTTTAATTTTTTGTCCCAGATATTCCAGTCTACCAATAGACAGGAAGCAATAAAGATTGAGGAGTAAGTGCCGATAAGAATACCAACCAGAAGCGCCAGAGTAAAGTTTTTGGTGCTGGCTCCGCCGAACAGGTAGAGGCAGAATAAAACCAATAATACTGTTAAGGAAGTGTTAATGGAACGCGTTACGGTTTGGTTGATTGAATCATTAACTACCTCATCAAATTTTCCGGTATAAAATCTGCCTAAATTTTCTCTGGTGCGGTCAAACACCACAATAGTATCATGAACGGAAAAACCCATAATAGTCAGTAGCGCGGTAATAAACAGGCCATCAACTTCTATGCCGACAAAATGTCCCAGGACGGCAAATAAACCGACGACAATGGTAATATCATGAATCAAAGCTAAAATCGCCGTGATGCCGTATTTCCAGGACTCTACCGGTTTGGACACCTTACGAAAAGCGAAAGCAATGTAAAGGATAATACATAAAGAAGCCACGGCGATGGCCATCCAGGCTTTTTTTTGCAGTTCTTGCCCGATTACCGGGCCGATTGATTCAAATCTTAATTCTTGGGTTTGGCCGGGGAACTTTTCGTCAATTGACTGCAAAACTTGCTGATGTTGATCTTCATTAACATTTTGAAATTTCAAGATGACATTTTTGTCTCCTGACGGTTGAATGATTACTTCGCCCAAGTCAAGATGATTAGTCGCTTCTTGGATTTCCGCATTTTGCGGCCGGTTGTCGGCAAAAGATAATTCTAAGAGCGAGCCGCCGGTAAAGTCTAGACCTGGTTTCAATCCCCAGGCGATGATGGCTAAAACGGAAGCGACAAATAAAACGCCTGATGCCAAGTAGTAATATTTTCGATTCTTGATGATTTGTAGTTTCATATGTTCTTTGTAAATGAGAATCGTTGATTAAATTTTTTTCTTGACTCCATATAGCCACTTGTTTTGAGCCCATTTCCATTTAGCGGTCAAGAGCAGGAATTGCCGGCTGATGACAATAGCCGAGAACATGGAAACAGCGATACCCAGGGCCAGAGTAAAAGCAAAGCCGCGGATGATACTGGAGCCGAACCAGAATAGAATAGCGCAAGTAATCAAGGAAGAGAAATTGGAATCGCGGATAGAAGTCCAGGCACGGCCAAAACCCTCATCAATCGCCTTCATTAAGTCTTTACCGGTGCGTAGCTCTTCTTTTAGGCGTTCAAAAATTAAAACGTTGGCATCCACGGCCATACCGATAGACAAAATGAAACCAGTGATACCGGCCAAAGTCATGGTTACATGAACGATTTTAAACAAAGCTAAGGAGATGGCGGTATAAATTACCAAAGCGACAACCGATAGTAAGCCGGGTAAGCGATAAAAGCCGATCATAAATAAAGCCACGGCCAGCAAGCCGATAAAACCGGCGAATAGGCTCTTTTGCACCGCTGCTTGACCTAGAGTGGCTCCGACAGTGGTTTGGGAAACTAATTTAATCGGCACAGGCAAGGCTCCGGCATTTAAGCGTTGGGCTAATTTTTTAGCTTCGTCTTGGGTAAAATTGCCTTGGATTACGGCTTGGCCGCCTAAAATCGGTTCATTGACTTTAGGGATGGAAATCGCCGTACCGTCCAAGAAGATAGCGACCGGTTTGCCTACGTTTCTAGTGGTGATATCAGCAAACAACTGTGCTCCCTCATTGTCAAATTCTAAAGATACCTGTGGCACTAAAGCGGTTTGATCATACTCTACGGAAGCTTTTTTTAGATTTTTTCCCGAAAGTTTGGTGTTAATCCATTCTGGTTCTTGGGCTATGCCTAAGTCAGTCGAGGTCTTGGTTTTTAGTAAAATATGGCGGACACTAACCGTACGGTTATCCCCTGTCCCCTGATCCCCTTCCAATTTAATAATGTGATAACCAAAGGTAGTTTTGACCAAATCGGTATAAACCTCGCCAACTTTTAATTTATTGAAAGCAACATCGTCAAATTCAGTAACGAATTGTCCCTTTTTAACGCCTTCATATAACCCACCACTGTCTTTACTGCCGGGATCTTCGCTGTATTGTTTGGCTAAAGCGGAAAAATCACCGCCATTTTTTATCTGTTGTAAAACATCTACGGCTTGCTTACGCACTGTCAGATTCATGTCATCCAATTGTTTTTGTTGTTCCGGAGTCAATTGTTGCGCTTGCGGATTCTCTTCTTTGAATTCCAAAAGCGGCGTTTCGCCGATTATTTTGATGGCGGAATTAATGTCATAAACTCCGGCCAACTCCACGCTGATGCGTGGATTATCGCCGGACATGGATGTTTGGACGACCGGTTCGGAAACACCTAAGGTATTGACACGTCGTTCAATTACATCTTTGACCCCGGCTAAAGCGTCGTTTTTGCCAGCTAGAGAGATTTGAGATAAATCGGCGTCATAAGTCAGTTGAGCACCGCCTAGAAGATCAAGGCCTAAACGGAAGGGCAGGCCGTAAGATGATAATTCGATTTGTTTGATATTGCGCCAAACCAACCGACTGCTATTATCGGAAACGTTTTTTTCCATTTTGGGAAAAACATTCAGATTGGAGACGACGGGAATAGCTGATAGTCCGGCGTCTATCGTGTCGGCTGCTTTATTTTTGAAGCCAATAATATCAATATAGGCGGTAATCAAAAATAAAACGGCAATACCAAAAAGCACCCAGCGGAGTCGGCCTCTTTGACCGGGTTTTAGCAGTTTTTCGAAGAAATTTTGCGGCATGTGTTTCTGTGGATAAGAGTTAAAATGATGGATAAATCTTAACAAAATTGAGAAAAAAAGGCAAGAACAGGTTAGAGACTCGCCTTTTAAGCTATTGTATATTCAACTGGTTGCCGATTAAATGGCCATAGCCATTTCCACTAAACGATTGGAGTAACCCCATTCGTTATCATACCAAGCCAGAATTTTGACTAGATTGCCGTCAACAACTCGGGTATACTTTAAATCCACAATGGCTGATTCGGTGGTGCCGATAATATCGGAAGAAACTAACTCGTCATCGCCGTCGGCAATAGCCAGAATGTTTTTGTATAGAGGGTGTGAAGACATTTTGCGGAAAGTATCATTAATCTCTTCAATGGTAACGTTTTTTTTGAGGACGGCTGTGATATCTGATAGCGAACCGCAGATAACCGGTACACGGATGGAAATGCCGTCAAATTTGTCCTTGAGTGTCGGGATAACTAAGGTTGTCGCTTTGGCAGCGCCGGTAGATGAAGGCGCCATATTGGCAGCGCCGGCTCGGCCGCGCCTTAAATCCTTGGCATCAGGTCCATCAACTAGGCGTTGGCTGGCAGTATAGGCATGGACTGTAGTCATAATTGATTTAATGACACCAAACTTTGATTCCAAAATTTGCATCACTGGAGCAATACAGTTAGTAGTGCAGGAAGCATTGGAGATTATTTTGTCTTGGCCGATCTTTTTTTTCGTTAATTCGGTGCCGAATACCAGAGTCGTTACTTCATCCTTGGCCGGCGCGGACAGGATGACTTTTTTGGCTCCGGCTAAGGTGTGTTTTTTTAGGTCTTCAGCTTTTTCAAAGACACCGGTGCATTCCAAGACTGCGTCAACCTTGTATTTTTTCCAAGGTAGTCTAGCTGGATCTTTCTCAGCAAAAACCGGTATTTTTTTACCGTCGACAATAATATTTTGCTTGTCGTAGGTGACTTTTTTACCGTACCGGCCGTAAACCGTATCATGCTTGAGCATGTAAGCTAAAGTTCGGGTATCGGTCAGATCGTTGATGGCGACAATTTGCACCCCTCTCTTTTCCAGAGCTATTTTAAAGGCACAGCGGCCGATACGGCCAAAGCCGTTAATGGCTATTCTCATAGATTTGTATTAGTTAGCTTGATTTGTTGGTATTATAGCATAAAAATAAGAAATCAGGAAAATAATAGGCCGAGGAGATTATGGCGGAAGAAACAAAAAAAACCGCCAAGCGCATAGAGCGCGAGGCGGTGGTAAGGTGCGTGCATTCTCAGCTATTCATCGGGCGGTTTTATTTCTGATTCTAATCTTTGCAGTTCTTGCTGTAATTGCTGGATTATTAGCTGATCTTTGTTAATCAGGCTTTTTAGACGTTGACGGAATCTCAGCGTAATCGGTTCATTCAATAGTTCTTCCCATTGACGATTAGCTAAAGTTAATTGCGCCAGCGTTTTTCTTATTTGTTTGATGCGGCGCTTGACACACATACCAGTCCCCCTGTCTTAGGCGGACGGTTCAGTGGCCGAGGCGTTATTGCCGTCGCGTAGCAGTTTTCGTGTTTCGATTAACACTCGATAGCATAAATCTAAACTAGTCTCATAGGTTATTTTTACTCCCGGTTTTATTACCATCGGTAGAGCGACGGAACAGGTTCCGGGAAATTCTTTCGACATTTCATCCATTAACCCAATTATCTGTCGGATTTTTTTCTTTATTTGTTTTTGTTTCGGTGATTTGGGAACGGTACCCATGACGCTTTCTCCTTTTTGGTTGCCGACATTGAATTAATCTATGGTTTTAAAAGCCAAACTTTGTTATTTTGTTGTAATGTCCTTATTGGTGCCGACCTGAATGGAATGAAAAATTTAGTTTAATCTTAAATTTTTCACTTTATCCAGATCAACAATGGAAAGCGGAAGCCAGTTATGATGGCGCAGGTTAATCCTTAGTTATTGGAATTTCTACAACTACTGCTTTATTTTGATCTCGTTCCTTATCCAGCTCCACATCAACGCTACAACGCAGGACGTGCCAGCCGACGACTACGCCGCGGCCGTGTTTGGTTTTAACTTTAGTGCCTAAGGCCGGTAACTTTGCTATCAGATCTTGATAGTAGGATTCTTCGTAAGCCAGACAGCATTTGAGGCGGCCACAAATGCCGGACAAGCGTTCGGCTCCGCGATGCACTATTTGCTGGTCTTCGGCGAAATCTGAAGACACGTTGCCGAGTTTTTTCAGATGACCGCGACAACATTGTCCAAGTCCGCAAGAGCCGACATCGCCCACCAACTTGGCTTCATCTCTGACGCCGATTTGTTGTAAACGTATTACGCGATTAAAAGTTCGGCTTAATTCTTTGACTAGTTCACGGAAATCAATACGGCCGTCAGCGATGAATGCAAAAGATAATCTTTGGCCGTCAATAGAAAAATGAGCATCAACGATTTTCATTTCCAGCCCGTAGCGTTTAACCGCCTCTCGGCAATCCCGAATCACTTCGTTTTTATTTTGGCGGTTTTTTTCCAACGCTTCCCAATCGTCGGCCTTGGCTAATCGCTCAACGTTATTGGCGATGGCTTTAGCCTCTTCCTCTCCCGCTTCTTTGAGTTCTGTGATCTTTCCCGCTTCTTCGCCATATTCGGTATTGATAACGGCAAAATCACCGATAGACAAAGTCAGGCCGCCAGTATTGGCGGCACTGAGCTTTTCCCATTGGTTTATTTCAACTGTGGCGATGATCATATTTACTGATAGGCGGTATTAACAGCTGGACGTGCCTTCCAAAATGTATTTGGCCCAGTTGGATATTTTGGCTTCACCCAGAAGATCTTTGATTTTTTTGCTGTCGTCCTTAATGAAGATTTGATTAAGCAGGCAGTTTTCTTCGTAAAATTTATTGAGTTTGCCTTCAATAATCTTATCCCAGATTTGTTCCGGTTTGTTTTCGCTTTTGAGCTGTTCGCGATAGATTTCTTTTTCTTTTTCAATTACGGCAGCATCAACGGCAGACGGTTCCAGCCAGCGCGGGCTCATAGCCACTATTTGCATGGCAATGTCATTAGCTAATGTTTCATTGCCACCGGTTAAAACGCAGATGCCGGCCACTTTGAGGTTGGCATGGATATAGCGCCCCACGACTTCGCCTTCATAAATCCCGAAACCGGAAAGTTGCATATTCTCCCCTACTTTCATCACTAATTCCTTAAGCTGATTTTCTGCCCAAATTTTAAATTCCTCGGGTTGAGAAACTAAAAGTTTATCCGCAAAGGATTGAACGGTATTGCGGAAATCTTCCGTACGCGATACGAAATCCGTTTCGCAAGCCAAGCCCACGATAGCGGTTTTCTTGCTGTCGCCGGAAACGGCGATAACGCCTTCTTTGACAGCGCGGTCGGCTTTTTTGGCGGCCTTGATTTCGCCTTTCTTGCGCATGATTTCGACTGCTTGATCCAGATTGCCCCTCGCTTCTTCTAAGGCAGTTTTGCAATCGCTTAAACCGGCGCCGGTTTTTTCGCGCAGTTGGGAAATGAGCTTAACATCAATGGACATATGATAGAAAATTAAAATTTTATAAAGTCAAAGCCATAAGATCAATAATGATTTTGTTCATTACTTTACAGGCTTTGGATTACGGATTATACTGTTTCCTTTTTTTGTTTCACCTTGCCAAAATTAATGGCCTCGGCGATAACGCGAGTGATCAGATCAACTGAGTTAAGGGCGTCATCGTTGGCCGGAATGGGATAGGTGAATAAATCAGGATTGATGTTAGTGTCGCACGGCCCGATAATCGGAATTTTTCTTTTTTTTGCTTCTAAAACGGCGGTTTTTTCCCGTTTGGCATCAAGAACAAAGACGGCGTCGGGCAAACGATTCAAGCTTTCCAGTCCACCGACCATCTTATCTAAGCGTTCAATCTCTTTACTGATCATTACTTGCTCTTTTTTGGTGTATTTTGCCAAGGCGCCGGAATCACGTTGTTCTTTCAATGAGCGGTATTTTTTTATCAGTTTTCCGACATTGACGAAATTAGTGAATAGTCCGCCGACCCAGCGTTCTTTAATGTAAGGCATGCCGGCCTGTTTGGCATACTTTTCAATCAACGGTTTGGCTTGGCTTTTGGTGCCAACAAAAAGAATATTGCCGCCGTTAGCGCCGATTTTCTCGGCAAACTCGGCTGCCTCTTTAAGTTTGGCCAGAGTTTGTTCCAAATCAATGATATGGACCCCGTTGCGTTCGGCAAAGATGAATGGTTTCATCTTGGGATGCCAGCGGCCTTTTTGATGGCCGAAGTGGACTCCTGCCTGGAGGAGTTCCATTAATGTTGGTAAATTCATAGTTTTCCTTTCTTTCTTTGCAGTCCCTAATCCGCGGGTTGGCCGCAGATTGGCCCGATTTTAGTTGATTTTATATTACGGGCAAGGATTGATTCGGGGCTGCTGTTTATTAATAAAATGTATTAAAAGATTATCATAAATCAACGGATAAGTCAAATCTTGATCTGCTGGAAATAAAAACCACCCCCGGAGGGAGTGGTGTAAAATGAGCTATTTTGGCTTTAGCCGTCGTTACTTTTTCGGCCAGGACCTGTCAGCCGGCCATTCGGCGATGGAAACAGTATCAATCTTAGCGCCAGTTTCAGTCAAGTAAAGTTGAGTATTTGAGGTAATGGCGTCAATGATATACCCTCTGTATCGCGCCGATTCTTCGGATATATTGGTCATAATACTACCGGCGCTGTCTATTGCCGGATCGGCGAGATTTGACCATACCGTCTCTACCGGCAGACATTCTGCCAATACCTGCATTGCCTCATTTTCGACAATGCCGGTAATATACTCTTCAAGAGCTTCTTGATGGCCGAAGGCTTGGAGATTTTTCAGATAACTCTCATCACTGAGCAGAGTGTAGCCAACGGTTAATCGTAGTTTATTTTTCCCGATTTGGGGTACTTCAACTGCGATGCCGTTTCTGGCGGCGGCTATGCCCGGAGCGTATTTCTTGGTAAATAGATTTATCCATGATCCGTTATAAACTAACAGTTTATCATTATTATTGGTGGCAAAACGGGCGCAGAATTCTCCATTAGATCGATTAACAAGAACAACCGGGTTGAGCCGATTGGCTAAAGTGTAAGTCGGGACCTTAAACACCATAAAGGCGGATATAATAAGGGCCGTAATAAAAAATGTCTTAATCGATTTTCTTCTAATACCTGCTTCCTCTATTGCTAAACTCAATAACATCGCCGGGAATAAGACCGTAAGAATGATGAATAGTAAACTAAGAGTAGTATCTGCCAGAAAAATATTGAACAATATGCACAGGTAGATTGTCAGGCCGATAACGGCAATAATTGTGACTATGGGGATTATCAATTCTATAATAAAATCCATGACGTCCGGACCGAATTCATTCCACCAGTTCTTTGTTCCTTTGGTTGCTTGGGTAAAGCCATAAAATAGCCAGCCTAGAATCAGACCGAATGGACTGATGGTTCTCTTTAACATTCGCACTGCCTTATTGGGCGGTTTTAGCAAGGCTTTGGCTTGCGACAGACTGACAATTCGATTGGACGTCAATGAAGCGATCAATCTCCTGTATTGCGAGTTCAAAGAAGGTAAGAGTTCGGGTTGCCATTCCATTCCCGTGGCTAAATGAAATAATGTTAGACCTAATTGATGGAAGGCTTCGCGTACATCCTTGACCGAATTTGTCTGGCCGTAACCAACTTTATTATTATGGTTGATGAAAATATTTCCTGGTTCGTACCTTACTAATTCTTTTCCTTCTTTCAGACGCTCTTCCATATCTTCCAGCAGTCCCGACGCAATAGTATACAGCAGGTCATCGTTTAACTTGACTTCGAAACTTTTCTTCCTCATCGTGCCGTTCTCCTTCATGGTTATGGCAACAATTGTTCCGGTTAAAGTTTGAGACCAAAATTGTAAGGTGCTTGTTATCCATATAACAATACGGTAACTTAGCATAATACCACAAAAATGTCAAATAACATAAATAAAAAAGCCGCTTTCCAGAGAAAAGCGGCGCTGAATGAACTGTATTATTTGGCTTCCTGCTCGGCCATGACTTTGGCCGGCGGGTTGCACGGTGAAGCGGATGAATCGGCCTGCGTTTGTTTTGCGGCCATCTCTCCTGGCCCCCTTGGCTCCTTGATCTCAAGATAATTGTATTGATCCTGGAATTGTTCGCGCAGTTGGTTTTGGATATTATCCATAATTCCCCGGCGTTTATTGTTTATTGCTTTTTGCCGGCGCGACAGGAGTTCGTTTCTGACTAAATTAACAGTGACATCGCGTATGACTTGGTAATCAACTTCTGACAGTGTGCCGTCCGCGCCTTTGGCTTCTACGGTTATGCCGCTAAGTTCTTGATCAATTACCTCAAGCGGTTTAACGGCGCCGCTTTCGGTTATGGCCTTTTTAGCCGCGGTTTGGCCGGCGTTAATAAGCTCTTGTTCCAGATCGGCTTGCGTCTGCTTATTTTTCATCATCCGCTTCCAGTCGCTTTCAAATGTCGCCTGGTCTGTTATGGCATACTTGATCCAGAAGCAGAACTTTTCTCCGTTTTTATCATTGTCCAGCGGCACCTCAACTGGGATGCCCTCGCGTTGGATGATTATGCCCGGCGCATAGCTTCTGGTGAACAAATTGACATACGCGTTTTCGTAATGCGGGATGTAATGTTTGTCTCCGCTATCGGCGATACGGCCGATTAAATTGCCGTTGGAACGATCAATTACCACTAAGGGAGGACAAAAGCCAGCCGTTGGAGTCTCAAAGACTTCATAAATTGAAAGCGAGGTGATTAAGATCAAAAAGACAAAAAATCCCCTGGAGATGCAGTCATCCTCTGTCATGTTGGTAAGCATAGCGCACATTAAGGATACTGTGGCTCCTAGTATAAAGGAGGCAACTATAATTAGAAGGCCACAAAACCAAGCCAGACTAAAGCTGAAATAAGCAATATTGACAACAGCCAAGCAAATAAATGAAGCAACAGCAATAACAATCAGCGTTATGTAGATAATAAGCGAAAACTTACGCTTTATAAGTTTCAATAATTTCAATAGTTTGGTTGCCGTTTTTTTTGTTTGCGGATAAACATCGCCGGCCTTAGTCATTAGCCATTTGAAAGTCAAAACCACCCCCTGGCCAGCTAAAGCAATCAGCCAAAGCATAGCCATTATTATCGGCTTCAAAGCGCCATTGGCGAGACGTTTTATAGCCGGCGGCGGTTTGAGCATGGCTTCCACTTGGGGCAAGCTGGCCGCCGATTGCGATAACAGCAACCTAAGGAGGGGCCACATTTTTGATTTGAACGGCTCATAAACAAAACCGCCTTCATTATAAGATGATCGGCCGGTGGCTAAGTGGTAAAGGGTAACACCTAAGGCGTAGAGCCCGTCACAAACATTGTTGGCCGTTTTGATTTTAGCCGATTGCTCACAGCGGACCCGACCCTTGTTGTCAATAAAAATATCTCGCGGGTCGTAGATGATATAAGTGCCATTTTCCGCCTGCTCCTGGAATTGCTGGAAGATGAAGCGAGCGACTTTGCCCAAGTCATCATCAAGCATTAACCGATTCGATACTTTTTGCATGATTTCTCCTTTGGCTGTTCGGCCGGTTGTTTGTCTATAGACTTAATATCTTTTTAAATTTTAAGGTGCCAATCCGACTATGCCGGAATAGAGAATCTTAGCATATTTTAGATAAAATGTCAATCTATTGACATTTTGGCTAAAATCAGATATAATTAGCCATATTATCAATTAACGTATTAAGCGTTTATGAAAAAAGAAGTCCACCCTCAGTATTATCCTCAAGCCAAGGTCATCTGCGCCTGCGGCAATGTTTTTGGTGTCGGGTCCACCCAAGAAGAGATTCATGTTGAAATCTGCTCTGCTTGCCATCCGTTTTATACCGGTAAACAGAAGTTATTGGATACGGCGCGCCGTGTTGACAAGTTCGTCAAGCGCGTTGAAGCTAAGGCTGTTAAAGTCGGCGGCAAGAAGGTTAAGAAAGAAAAACAAAAAGCCATCAAAGCCGCTAAGAAAGCCGACCAAGAAGGAGTCAAAATCATCAAAAAATAACTGCGATAGATAAAAGGATCCCCAGCGCCTTAGCGGTGGCGGATTCTTTTTATTTAAGGTATAATGTAAGAGAAATATGCAAGATAAATTGCAACAATTGCAAATCAGGTTTGAGGAATTAGAACGTCTACTGCAGCTAGACGCCGTGATTAACGATCCTGCCAAAATCAAAGAAGTGTCGCAGGAGTATGATGATTTGAAAGAAATTATCGCCGCCAAGAAGCAATTGGATAAAACCAATGCGGAGTTGGCGGGAGTGGAAAAGATGTTTTTGGATAATAAAGATGACCAGGAATTATACAAGATATCACTGGAAGAGAAAACTGATTTAACACGCCAAAAAGAAGAAACAGAAAAATTAATCAAATCGTTATTAATTCCCAAAGACCCGGCTGATAAGAAGAATGTTATTGTGGAGATTCGCGCCGGCGCCGGTGGCGATGAAGCGGCGCTGTTTGCGGCCGAGTTGTTCCGTCTTTATAACCGCTATGCGGAAAAACATAATTGGAAAACCAAGCTGATTTCTGACAGTCGTATTGGCATTGGCGGATTCAAGGAAGTGATTTTTGAAATCGCCGGCAATGGCGTTTACGGCCGGTTGAAATTTGAAAGCGGTGTGCATCGTGTCCAGCGCGTACCGGAAACCGAGAAAAAGGGTCGCGTCCATACTTCCACCGTTACTGTCGTTGTGTTGCCGGAGGTGGAGGAAATGGATATGAGAATTGAATCCAAAGACATCCGCATCGACACTTTTTGCGCCGGCGGTCATGGCGGCCAGTCGGTCAATACCACCTACTCGGCCGTACGCATCACCCATCTGCCTACCGGACTGGCTGTGTCTTGCCAGGACGAACGCAGCCAGTTGCAGAATCGTGAGAAAGCCATGTTAGTACTGCGCTCCCGCTTGTATGATCTGAAACGCCAAGAAGAAGAAGCCAAACTTTCGGCGACTCGCAAATCGCAAATCGGTACCGGCGATCGGAGTGAAAAAATCCGCACTTACAATTTCCCTCAGGATCGCATTACTGATCATCGCATCAATGAGAATTTTTCCAATATTCCCGGAGTTATGGATGGCGATTTAGACAGGATTTTGGATCGTCTTAAAGAATATTATGACGCCCAAGCCATTAGCGGGCAGGAATAATCAAGAAATAAAATAAAAAGCGTTCCTTTTAGGGAACGCTTTGTTAGTCAAAGTGCTTACTTAATAACGACTGTTAGGGCTGTCGGGCAGATTTTTATGCGGACGGAGTTGAATGGCATCATCCAATTTGAAGCGTTTACGTGTAGATTGATAATGAGCCTGTAAGAGTAGCGGTTGTTTGCCTTCCAATTGATTACCCCAACGCAGTTTACAGAGCCCGATGAGATACTCGGCATGGCCGTTCTGAAACGCCGGTGACTCATGGATGGCGCGAATCGGACGCCATTCATCATCCGTTAAGATTAAAATACTATTTTTGTAAGGCGAGACGCGGAAGAGACGGGTAAGATAATCAATTTTGCTGGTGTAATGCATGAGCGAGAATAGCCACATCCAATATTGGTGCAGTTCGTTATCTTGAATCGGTTCGCCGTTTAGGCGGCAGGTCATAGCTATTGCCGGTGGCAATTTGAATTCTTTAATAAGAAGTGAGCGCGGTATTTTGGCGTAATTCATGCTGGCAAGGCATAGGGTTACCATTATATCTTTATTCGGCCGTTGGCCGGTTGCTTTGGCCTCCCAGAATTGAACTACGGCCTTCAGGTAATTATCAATAATTTGTCTGTATTCTTCCAAAGCGTCGCTACAGCCACAAGACATGTTCAAGTCCTCCTTCGTTTATTGTTTTTGTTAAGGTTCTATTTAGTAAATAATATATTATCATCTTTGTTTCCATTATGTCAATAGCTGAAATATTGCAGCCAGCTGTCAAAAAATTAAAAAATCGGAATATCATTTCGGCTGAACTGGACGCAGAATTGCTTCTGGCTTCTGTTTTAGCTCGGTCGCGCGAGTTTGTTTTGGCTCATCCGGAATTTAAGCTGACTGCCAAGCAATTGGGCAGGTTTAAAAGTCTGCTGGAACGTCGGATTAATTATGAACCGATAGCCTATATTCTGGGGAGTAAAGAGTTTTTTGGCTTGGAACTCAAGGTTAACAGAAACGTCCTAATCCCCCGCCCAGAAACTGAAACCGTGGTGGAAATGGCGCTTGATTATTGTCGCCGTTTAAAAATTAAGAAGCCGTGGTTGATTGATGTCGGCACTGGTTCTGGTGCCATTGCTTTAGCCCTGAAAAAAACCTTGCCTCAAGCGGAAGTTTTGGCTGTAGATAATTCAACACCGGCTGTGGCTTTAGCTAAACAGAATGCCAAACATCATGAATTGGAGATAAAGTTTATAAAAAGCGACTTACTTAGTCGGGTTAGTGATACTGAGCTAAAAGGTTCAGTAATTGTCGCCAATCTGCCTTATTTGAGTCCGATAACGATTAAACGGTATGCTCCGGCCTTAAAACGACAGTTAGCTTATGAGCCCAAAGTTGCTCTTTATGCCGGCCGTTACGGCACTGACGCTTATGACAATCTATTCCGGCAGTTGGTTTCTCGTCCGGTTCGGCCACGGGCCGTGTTTTGCGAAATCGGGCCATGCCATTGGCGAGAATATTACCGAGTGGCTAAGAAATATTTTCCTCTGCAGAAGCTGGAAATCAAGCCTGATCTGGCTGGCAAGAAAAGGTGTTTGATTATCTATTAGTAGTTAGTATAAAAAAACAACCCGCTTGCGCAGGTTGTTTTTAATTTCAAACTATTTTTTATCCTTGTCTTCATTAGCGGTTGCAGTTTCGCCTTCGGCAGGAACAGTTTCGCCTTCGGCAGGAACAGTTTCGCCTTCGGCAGGAACAGCCGGAGTTTCTTCCACTTCAACTTTCGGTCGAGCCACATTAGCTATAGCATCGTCAGGATGATGATGTAGAACTTCCAGGGTTGCCGGGATTTTTAGGTCGGCTAAGGTGATGACATCGTCAAAAGTATTCAAAGGTGTGATATCAACTACGATTTCATGGATCAAATCAGTCGGTAAACAGTGCACTTCCAATTCGGAAACATTATGCACTAATACTCCGGCGTCTTCCTTAACGGCGCGGGATTCGCCGGTGAATGTTAGAGGAATGGTGGCGTGCATCTTTTCTTTCATATTGATCTGATGCAAGTCGGCATGGGTAATGCGTCCTTTGACCGGTTCAAATTGGACTTCGGAAATAATCGTTTTGATCGGCGCTCCGCCGTCAATACTTAAGTCAATAATGGTGCTCTCGCCAGCTTCTTTCAATACCTTTTCAAATTCAATATAATTGAATTCTAGATTCTGATTGGTTTGGCCGTGGCCGTAGATTACCGCCGGGACAGAGCCTTGGGCTCTTAGTGCTTGGACTTTTTTGCCCAATTCTTTACGGGTTTTAGCTTTTAGATTCAATGTCATATATGGATGTTAATTCGTAATAACCAGGTTACTTTAGCATTAAATTATTTTTTTGTCAAATTAGCGTTACCTGCTTGCAGTATGGCGAATAACTAGCTTTAAAATAAGAAAAAAAGCCCCATTAATTGGGGCTTCGTTTGGTTTAATTAAAGGTGCTGATTATTCGGCGGGAACGGAAGGTTCGGTGTTAGTGTTCTTTTTAGTAAAGGCGCCGTATTTAATCATTGCTGTCCCTGAACCGCCGGGCCAGTCAGAGAAAGCTCCATAAAAAGTCATTATGCCGTCCGGCGTACTGGGCGGGAAAAATGGTCGCCTCCTCAGTTGCCGGGGAAGGGGCGAGCTTTCCGGAGGTAGTTCCGGGATGGGGGGTAAATTATTGTTTTGGTCTAGCTGTTCAATTAGCACTTGTTCCGCCGTCTTGAAAACAATTTCTTGTTTCTCGTGATCATAATCAGCAAACAAGCGGTTAAAGGCAAAAACAATTTGCAAATCATCATTAAGCAGGACGCCGTAGTCGCAAATAGTTTCTTCGGCACCAAAAATTCTAATGGCTAAATTGATCATCCCGGTTTCTTGGGGATAAGTGGCCATAAATTCTTCAGCTAATTTGGTTTGGCCTCGCATGACAATTAAATAATAATCTCGCGTCATTTCTTCCATAGAGTCTTGGGGATTCTGCCGATTCGGTAACTTTACTTCGACTTGATGACGCTGTAGGTCAAGCCGTAAAAAATTAAGGGCACCGTCGCCAGTTTTTGGGTTGCTCATCTTTTCTCTCCTTCTCGATTGTTGATTGACGTTTAAATTAGTTAGATAAGCTATGCATGCAACAGAATGGCGCTCGTCCGAACTTATCAAAATGAGCTAAGGCCATGGATTTGCACCCGCCTTGGCACCAGGAGTATTCCTGGCAGTTTTGGCAAATTCCCGCCGCTTGGCAAATTTTATCATCTCGAAAAAATCTCATAACTTCGCTGTCTTGTTGCCAGATCTCCCGCAATGTTTTTTGCCGTATGTTACCGAGAATAAAGCGTTCGTCCATTAGTGATAAACAAGGTAATACGTTGCCACAGGCATCAATGCCGACGGTCTGTTTGCCGGCAGTGCAGCCGGGCCAGTCAGAGCCGCGCAAGATGTTGCAATCGTAGTTGAAGCAATCAGCCGCTCTAATATCCAAACGATGATCGTAGTTCCGTCGCAACCACGCCAAGGTGAGGCAAACATGGCGAAAGATTCTTTCATTAATCATTAGTTTGCTGTTACCCTTGGCTCGATCTATCGGTGAGATCAACTGGACTTGCCAGCCGGAAGCCCCGACTTGATATAATGTATTAGCCAAGTTGTGTAGCATCATATAGTTTAGGCGGTTGACAGTAGTAATGGCGGTAACTGGCAGGCCGATAGAGTTAGCTGTGGCGATGGCGTTTAGCGCTCTGCGCCAAGACTGGCAGTTGCCACGGATATAATTATGCACAGTCGCATCGCCGTCAATGGAAACGCCGATGGTGTAGGCCCCGGAATCTTTAAGACGTTTAGCCAAATCATCGGTCATAGTCAGACCGTTGGTGATTAAGGCGAAGCCAAGCTGTTTTTCCTTTAAGCCATCAAGCAGTTGCGGAAAATCATCTTTAATAGTCGTTTCACCGCCGGATAAAGCCAACTGTTTTAATCCTAGTTCTCGCAGTTGATCAAAAACTCCCAGCCATTCATCGGCTGTCAGCTCATTAGCTTTAAGGGCTTTTACGCAACCGGAGCCACAGTGCCTGCAATTGAGGTTGCAGCTTGCGGTCGTTTCTATCACTGCGTTAGTAATCTTATCAAACAATACATTATCCTCCTTTCTATTTTTTGTTGAATTGCCTGGTTATACTGTTAGGTTGTAAGGATCTTTTGATGTTTCATCTTATTCCTAAAAGCAAAAGTTGTCAAGTGGTGCGATGGCCATATCTGGCGATGGATAAATTGATGCCGATAAGTATCATCATGGTCAGCAAAAAACTGCCACCGTAAGAAACTAACGGTAAAGAAATTCCGGTTACCGGCAATAAGCCGACGCACATACCGATATTAATGAAGACATGGGAAAACACCAGGGCGGCGGTCAGCAGGGCAATAAACATGCCCAAGTCATCGGGCGCGCGCGTGGCAATGCGATATAAGCGAAAAAAGAACAAACTGAATAATCCTAAGACTAGGCAGACGCCGACAAAGCCGATTTCTTCAGCGACGACGGAAAAAATAAAATCTGTCTGGCTTTCCGGAATAAACTTAAGCTGGCTTTGGCTGCCGAAGCCTAATCCTCGACCCATCAGTTTTCCGGCGCCGACGGCAATGATGGACTGGCGCACATTGTATCCCCTGCCTTGCGGATCCAGTGACGGGTTAATAAAAGTGAAGATGCGGGCTTGCTGATAATCTTGAAAAACAAAAAACCAGGCAAAGAGCAATGAGGCTGTAATTAAACCGAAGATTAAAAAGATTTGCCAGCGTTTTTGGACGATTAATATGAATGCCGCTAGCCAGATAAAAAACAGTACCATGGCTGATCCGAAGTCCGGCTGTAAGGCGACTAAGCATAACGGTACGGCTACGATAGCTCCCAAGAATATCAAATGCCAGAATTTGTATAAGGTGCGGCTGTAGCGACTGCAAATGTCAGCCAGAACGATAATTAAGAATATTTTGGTCAGTTCTACCGGTTGGAAACTCATAAAGCCAAAATCAAACCAACCGCGAGCCCCGTTGACCACCTGACCCAAAGGAGTTAAAACCAAAATCAATAGCACAATGGATACGGCATAACCGATCCAGCCGACATAGCGGAAAACCCGGTAATCCAGAAAAGAGATCGCGCCGGCTGCGCTCAGGGAAATAAACAACCAGAGGATTTGTTTGCGGAAATTATCAAATTCGCCCAAACCGCGGCCCAAGGCAACACTATAAATGGCGGCTAAGCCGAAAAGCATTAAAAAAATCGAGCTAGCCAAAAGCCACCAATCGATTTTTTTGAATAAATTTGTAATTAAAGTTTGCATGTTTACTTATTTTATCAAATACGGCGAATATGAAAAAAAATGGCGTAATATTTTTGTGTAATATCCGTAGTTGATTATTCGTGTCTTAAGGCCGCAATGGGATTCATATTGGCCGCATGGCGCGCGGGATAGTAGCCGAAAATCAGGCCAACAGCGCCACAGAAGCCGAAAGCGATAATAATGGATTGCGGCGGTAAAATGAATTGCCAACTATAACCCAATAGTCCGGCGGCAAAACTGATAAAATAGGCAAAACTGATGCCGACAATTATGCCCAAAGCCCCGCCTATCAAAGTGATTATAATCGCTTCATAAAGAAATTGCCAGAGGATTTGGGCTTTCTTGGCTCCGACGGCTTTACGCAGGCCGATTTCAAAGGTGCGTTCGGAAACCGACACGTACATAATGTTCATAATGCCCACGCCGCCGACCAGCAATGAAATGCCGGCAATGGCGATTAGAAGCAAAGTGATGCCATCAAAAATAGTATTAATCATATCCCGAGCCTCGGTCATAGTGGTTACGGAAAAGTCATCGTATTGGGCATCATCTATTTCATGACGGGTACGTAATAGGTAGATAATATCATCAGCCGTTTGGTCCTCTTTGGAAGTGTCAGTAATATTAGTAGTAACGGTTTGGATATAATCAATGCCCATGATGATTTTTTGCAAAGTTTTTACCGGCACATAAGCTAATTGGTCAAAATCAAAACCGAAAGTGGCTCCAGCCTCATCCATTACGCCGACAACGCGAAATTTATTTTTGCCGATTTTTATTTCTTGCCCCAATGGTTCTTGATTGCCGAACAATTTAGCTGATAGTTTACTGCCTAAAACCACTACGCGCGCCAATTCATTATCCTCATCTAAAGTGAAAAACCGGCCGGTTTTGACTTTAGTCTTACCCATCTCCACATAAGCCGGCAAAGTGCCCATCAGGTTGACTGATTTTTGTTGATCCTGAAATGATATCACTTCCTGATCCATAATCATCACATAGTAGTTTTCAATATTGGGCAGTTTGCCGATAGCTTCAGCGTCTTCCATAGTCATAGTGGTTACGGCTACACCCTGCGCCATGCTGGTGGCATTTTGAGCGGAGTTTTTGCCCGTGGTCGGCACTTTGACTTCTATTTGGATTATTTTTGAACCAAATGCTTCCAGTTGGCCGAGAATTTCTCCCTTGAGTCCTTCCCCTGCCGACATGACGATAATCACCGCGGCAATGCCGATAATAATGCCGATCACCGTTAAAACGGTACGGGTTTTGTTATTTTGCAATGATTTTAAAGCAATGTTAAGCGATTGCATATTGCGGTATGTGATTTAAGCGCGGAAATCGCAGATGCCGTTGTAGTCGCACCATTTACAGGTGTTTTCCGACGGTTGAGGCGGGAATTTTCCGCGTTTTATTTTAGTTACGGTATCAATTATTTTTTCTTTCATTTTTTCCAGTTCTTTGGCCGTGCCCAAAAATGATAATTCCGAATTGTTATCAAAGTAATAATAGGCTAATTCTTTGACTGGTTGTCGTAGTATCTGTTCGGCGGCCAATTGATAAATTAATAATTGATCTTTGTCGTCCGTTTCCAGCTTTTTTTTGGGACTGCCGGTTTTGTAGTCAATCAGCCGCAATCCGCCGTTAACTTCATCGATGCGGTCAATGGCGCCACGCACCGACACCTCCGGTGCCAGCTTGACAGTGAAGCCTTTTTCCAGTTCCAGAGCCAGGGTCGGCGTTTGTTGCCAATGGCCAAAAAAATTTTTCAGGCAGTCCAGGCCGTGATCATGGTATTTGCGTTTGGTCAGCACATCAGGATACCATTCATCCACAAATGACATTTCATAGAGATCTTTGACTTCGTCCCAGGATATCTCCAGCGATTCGCCGGTTTCGCCAAATAGATTTTTTTGTTTGGCCTCGGCCTTGGTGCGCGCCAGAATGAAGAATTTCTGCATGGTTGAATGCATGGTCTTGCCGAAAGAAAAAACTGGTTTGCCTTTTATGGGCAAGCGCAGGATGTGGGCGAAGCGGTATTGGTAAGGGCAAGATTCAAATGATTTCAGCTGGGTGAAGGAGATGGTGGGCAGAAGTGGTTTATTGCCGGATGGCAAAGACTCGTCTACGGCCTTGGATTTGACCGTAGACAGTAAGTCGGAACCGGATACGGCCAGCGTTGTTGCGGCCAAGGCAAAACCATCTTCATTTAGCTCCAGCAAGAAGCGGGAAAGTTTCTTGGTTCTGGCGCCACCGTAGTCTTCGGCTGAGGAAAAGTATAACCCCTGCTTAGCCCGCGTCATAGCGACATAAAACAGCCGTCGCTCTTCTTGCAGATGCGCGTCGCCTTCGGGCAAGATTTCCTTAGTCAGGGCCGTAGGTAATTCCAGCCGGTCGTTTCTACTGCCCGAGGGGAATTTTCTGTCAACCAAGTTGGCGATAAAAACATATTTAAACTCCAATCCTTTGGCCGAGTGAACAGTCATAATTCTGACTGAATCGGGACTGAGGTCTTCCAAATTTGGTGCCAAAGCTCCTTCCTCCCCCGCTTCCAGTTCCAGTTCCATTAGAGCGCGGAAATTGTTCAAACTATGATCCAGATTATCTTTTTCAAACATCTGCATTTTGCGATAAAACTGGTTAAGGTAATTGAGCTCTTGGCGGTTCTCCAAGTTATCCTTGGCGGTTAACCGTTTGAGATAGCCTGTTGCTTCCAGAAACTCCTGGCACAGTTCTGTCGGCCTGGCGCCGGCTTGGGCGCGGGCGGTTTGCGCTTCAATCAACCCTGCGATCTTAAGCAGTTTTTTTCTGCCTTCTTCGGATAGCCCGGATAGCAAGGAATTCTGTTTGGCGGCTTCAAATAGCGACCAGGCGTGCTTCCCCGCCTGATAATTGAGCGTGCCGAAATCAGTCAGGTTGATTTGCCAGGCCGGCAAGCTTAAAACGCGGAACATGGCGATGTTTTCGCGGTAATCATCCAGCACCTTGAACCAGTTCATGATGTCCAAGATGATTTTTTTGCCGTAAAGCCCGCGTGAGGCCATGAAAATATAAGGGATATTGGCTGATTCCAAGAGATAACAAAAGTTGTCCGCTGAAGCGTTGGCGCGCACCAGAATGGCAAAGTCCGACCACTTGGTTTCCTTATTGGAATTATACAATTCAATTATTTTATCTACTACCGCTTTGGCCTCATCAGCAATGGTTTGACCATGAAGATGATTGATTTCTCCGACGCCCGCTAAATGAGTGGCGAGTTTTTTTGATAATTTTTTCTGTCCTTTGGATAGTTTTGCTTCCAGACGATCGGGGTTGTTCCGTTGGATGAAGTTATAAGACAAGTCCAAGATATTCTGGCAGGAACGGTAATTGTCGGTCAGCAATATTTCTTTGGCGCCGGGAAAATCATCTTTGAACTGCAAAATATTGGATACTGATGCGCCGCGGAATTTGTAGATTGATTGGTCATCGTCGCCGACCACTGTTAAATTGTTTTTGGGTTCGGCTAAGAGCTTGACCAGCTCGTATTGCGCCCAGTTGGTGTCTTGGAATTCATCCACTAGAATATATTTGAATTGCGAACGGTATTTATATAATACTGTTTTCCTGGTTTTGAATAGTTTAAGGGTGTAATTAATCAGATCGCCGAAATCCAAGGCGTTGTTTTCCAGTAGCAGTTGCTGGTAGGTGTGGTAAGCATCGGCGATCTCCAGTTGTTTGGCGATTTCTTCCGTTTTCAGCGCAGCGATTTCTGTCGGCGACAAGTCTTCTTGCCCCCCTTCTTTGATTATTGATTTAAGAAAATCAGCCGAGTCGCAATTTAATTTTAAATTTTCCGCATATTCCAAATAAGCGTCGGCGGAGATTTCTTCATCCTTGGCGCGAGAAAATAACTTTAGCAAATCATGAATGAATTTGGTGGGATTGCCTAAGGGACGATAATGCTTAAGATTGAAACGATCCAGATTCTGGCGCACCAAAAGCCATTGCTCGGTCTGGGTGAGCAAGCGGAAGTCAGCCGGCAAACCGATTTCCAGGCCGTATTCTTTGAGAATGCGTTCGCAGAAAGCGTGGAAGGTAGAAATCCATAAGTCGTTATAGCCTAAAGGCAGAAGTTGATCCACACGTTCTTCCATTTCGGACGCGGCTTTTTCGGTAAAGGTCAGAGCCAAAATTTCCTCTGCGTGGATATTTTTTTCCATTATCAAGTAAGCGATTTTCCTGGTGATAACCGTGGTCTTGCCCGTACCCGCCCCGGCGATAATTAAAAGGGGCCCGCTGTCATGTAAAACAGCGTCTTTTTGGCTGGAATTCAGGTCGGCTAATTGATTATTCATGGATATACTTTAACATATTTTACTTGTCTTACCAAGGTCTTAACTCTTAATATTTTAAGTGATAAAATATTGTTATTAATTAATTTGGCGTTGTAACAGTAGATTAACAGAAGCAAAGGAAAGGATTAGAAAATGGCGGAGAACATCGGAATCAAGCGAAAAAGCGGACAGGTCAAAGATGGAAAATGGTTAGTGTTGACAGAAAGTACTGGTGAGCCGGGCGTGGGTTTTCGGCATAGTTGTGGCGCGGAAATTATGGCGCAACAAGTCGCTCGTCCCATTTGGGATGGGCCATTTCCCCTTTCTGGCAGTGGCCGGTGCAGTTATGAGAAAGTTCCTTATTGTCCACAATGCGAAGAGATACCAAACTATCATGGCGCACCGATAACTCCTCGGAGTTAATTTTTCTAAATAAAGTACCAACTATGAACGGGATGACACTATCATCCCGTTTTTTTATTTGATATGTCGTAGATATTTGAATTAGTACGCGTTAGTTTTTTTATTTGAGTTAAGACAAAACAAAAATCACGTCCATAGCTCGGGGACAGGGGCTCGAACCCCGATTAACGGCTTCAAAGGCCGCTGTCCTACCATTAGACGATCCCCGAGTTATAGACGCGATTTTTCATTAACGCCTTATCTGGTTTTAATTATTTGCTTCGGGGCAAAGCCCCTGTCCAGGGTTGGCGTCCAATCTGCCACTGGCAGATTGTCCGACGCTCGACTGCGTCTACCGATTGGTCTCGCTTCCAACCAGTCGCAGATTACTGCGACCCATTAGACGACCCCCGAGTTATAGACGCGATTTTTCATTAACGCCTTATCTGGTTTTAATTATTTGCTTCGGGGCAAAGCCCCTGTCCAAAATGTTTTACTTATTGTAAGGCCGGCCAGTCACTTTGGTTTCAAACTTCTTTTTTTTGGCGCTTTTTTTATCTTCCAGTTTAACTAAGCGAGGCACTTTGATTTTCGGATCTCTTTTTCTTTTTGCCATATGATTTTATTATTCTGAGACAAAATGGGATAATCTCGGATTGTGGAGATTATTGATTTTGCTTTTATTTTAATTTTAACCTGTATTTGATTCTAACAAATTTATTGCCATTTGGCAAGATTTTGCCAAAAAAAAGAGCCCCCGTAACTCTAGTCTCACACCCATGAAACATTACTATTTATTGGTGTGTGGCCGGTTGGCGGGGGGTATAAAGGAAGGTGCTATTTCGAGTAGTGGCGGGGATCGGGGCGCCCTTCTGGCATCTCGGCCGAGTCCGGAAACGGCTCCACGTGCATGCCCAATGCATGCGACAATTCTTGAGCCGTGACATGCGAGAGCTCCGCTAAACACCGCGCAGATGCCTATTTTACTATCTCATTATGGCAGCGCGCGATTGACAGGTGCGGACCTTATTTCACAGAATCTCCGGATAGTTCGGGCCACATCTCGCGCCCCGATCCCCAAATTTTAGCCGGTGGTGATTATTCCTGAGGGGCCCGGCTTTGCCCCTAAGTACATCGTTTTCTCTTTGGCACGGGGTTTCACTCCGTTTTTTGGTGGCCGATTTCGTTAGGCCTTTTTCTGGGCCGGCTTAACGCACCGCTTTCACTAATGGTCGGTGCGCCTAACCATCTGGCAACATGGTCGGGATACTCCCAAATCGGGTAGTCCCCTGCTATATTTTTATTCAAGTTGCCAGTTCGTTAGCCTAGGTAACTACACGAATCCTACGGGATAGCGACTCATTATGAGCCCTCCAGTAATTTTGGCCGACGTTGGCCACGCGCCATTCTAACTGTCCGGATGGTCGCCAAAGGCGAGCCCCGGAAAAAAACGATACTACTGCTGACTGTTAAGGAGCTTAGTGAGACGAGACGGAAGCGGCCCTTTGGGCCTAGGAATGGAACGATAATGGTTGGTTCCTCCACTTTCCGTCTCGTCTCACCTTGAGCTTCAATCATATCACATCGTGAATATTTTGTCAATAGCTTTATCCACAGGTTAACTATAAACAATTAAAATTTAATCTAAATTTAGCTAAAATAAATTAGATTAATTTATGATTAAAATACCGATAATCCGTTATGGGCGGACTTATCACAGTAAATGTAAGTTCAATGACAGGCTTGCTCCAATAGCGTCTATCAGTTAGAATGAAGTTATATGTCCGAATCAAATATCAAAATTCTTATTGAAAAGTTTGCCAGATTTCCCTCAATTGGCCCAAAAACAGCCGAGAGGATGGTGTATTATCTGTTAAAACAAGCGCCGGAAAGGATGGATGAGTTGGCTTTGGCCATTTCTCAACTCAGAAATAGCGTTACCACCTGCAGTATTTGCTTCAATTTTAGCGAATCCAATCCTTGTCCGATCTGCGCCGATTCCAGGCGCGATCGTCGGGTCATTTGTATCGTGGCCAAACCGCAAGACATTTCGGCCATAGAGAAAACCGGTTCATACAATGGCGTTTATCATGTCCTGGGTGGTAACATTAATCCGTTGGAGAACATCATGCCCGAGAACCTGCGGCTCAAGGAACTTTTAGCCAGGATTAAAGATAACGAGGTGTGCGAGTTGATTTTAGCTTTAAATCCTGATATGATCGGTGGGACCACTTCTATTTATCTGTCTAAATTGTTAAAGCAGTTCTCCCATGTGACAGTAACGCGTTTGGCGCGCGGTCTGCCCATGGGCGCCGATTTAGAGTATGCTGATGAAGTAACATTAGAAAGCGCTATCTCCGGCCGCAGGGAAGTATAAATTAAAAAACAACCGGTTTAAACCGGTTGTTTTTTAATCGCGTCTTTTTTTTCGTAATGTTCTTTTTCCGCTTCAGAAAACATTTTTGCCCCGCGTTTGAATTCATCAATTAGTATGTCAATAAAATCATTGAATATTTGGCAATGCTTCTGATCGGTTTGCAGTTTTCTGTCTCTTAAACTTAAGATTATGTCGCTGTTTCTTCTTTGCGCAAATTCCAAAACATTAGTCATAGCTGAATTAATCCGACGGATAAGATCTCTTTTTTCCTCATCGGGCAGATTTTCATTTTCTAACATACCCAGTAGTTCTTCATAGATTTCATAAAAATGACCAATGGCGGTTTTTCGGGCAATTTCTATATCCTCATCGTTGATGTAAGAGTTGCGTTCTTTTGCCTGAGAAACCCAATCGGTGAAGAATTCCTCTTTCCCCCATTTGGTGTCGGGCATGATATCTTCCACTAAAGAAATTTCTTTTCCTTCAAAAATAGCCATAAATTTATGATAAAAAAGCTTTTTGAGGCGTTATTATTTGATATTCCCCTTCTTTTAATCCTCCCAATTTCAGTTTGCCTATTCTAATTCTTTTTAAATCCTTCACTTCGTAACCCAGTTGTTCGGCCATGCGGCGGATTTGGCGATTGACGCCTTCTTTCAGAATCAAAGTTACTTGGTTGCCTCGCTGTTTTACGATTTTTATCGGTTGGAGTTTTTTGCCGTCCAAAATCAATCCCCGCTCTATTTTTTGTGCGTCGGTTTTATTCAGAGGCCGATCCAGCTCAACTTTGTATTCTTTTTCGTGGCCGAACTTGGCTTGGGTCAAGCGATAGGCGAAATCGCCGTCATTGGTTAGGATAATCAGCCCGCGCGAATCTTTGTCCAGCCGTCCGACCGGATAGATGCGTTGCTTGATTTTAACTAAATCCAATACCGACTTGCCTTGCGAACCGGTGGAAGAAGTGATATATCCCATGGGCTTGTTAAGCGCCAGATAGATTTTCTTCGTTTCTGCCGCCAGTTTCTTGCCGGCTAACTCCACTGTGTCATTGTTTTCATCAATTGCCAAGCCCAAATCCTTGACGCTTTGGCCGTTGACTTTCACCTTGCCGGCCTTAATCAGCTCATCGGCTTTCCGTCGCGAGCACACGCCAGCTTGAGCAATGTATTTGTTTAAACGAATCATAATTTTTCGTCATTGTGAACGGAGTCAGTCCCTTGTCATTTCGACCGGATCGAAGCGGAGTGGAGAAATCGCTTGCATTTAATTAATAACCAAGGGATTTCTCGACTACGCTCGAAATGACACTGTGGTCGCATTTTAGAATACGAAAATAAAATAAATTAAATTCCATGTTTTTCTTGCACAATCTTTTTCCACTTCTCATAATTTTCTTTAGCCGGCAACTTCAGCCAAGGCAACTTGTACACAAACGATGGCAGCCATTGGCTCATGGTTCCGCCGGTCGTGACTTTAAACAATACTTCGGGAATAAAGACGCCCTTGCCGCCTCTTTCGGCCAGAGTTAAAAACAGATCCCAGTCTTGGAATTTTTTTAAGGTCGCATCAAAGCCGGGAAGTTTTTCCCGCCTAATTAAAGAGCAAGTATGAATATATGGCTGCTGTTTTAATTTTTCCGCATCAAACGGCCAGAGTTTGAATTTTTTCCAGCCCCAAAGGAATTGGCTGTAAGCAAAGCTGGCTTCGGATATGGTCTTAAGCGCCAAATGCATTTTTTCTAAGGCCTGGGGCTTAAGAACGATATCAGCGTCAACAAAAATCACTTCCTTACCGGAAGATTGGCTGAAACCGTAGTTACGCGCCGCCGGAGCGCCTTTGTTTTCTTGGTTCAAGATGGTTAAACGATGACTGCAAGTGGTTAAAGCTAAAAGCAAATCATCGGTGGATCCGTCGTTGACTATAATAATCTCGTAATCCTTAAAGGTTTGGTTAAAGATGCTGTCTAAGCAGGCGGTGATGGTCTTGCTGGCGTTATATGCCGGGATGATGATGGATATTTGCGGCATAGCTTAATTATCAATTGTATTTTTGATTTTTTCAATTTGTTTGCTCCAATCAAACTCTCGCGCTCTTTTTTGTCCGGCCTCTGTCAGGCGTCGCCACAATTCCCGATCGGTGGCGATTTTAATTATCGCCTCTTTTATCTCTCTAGTGATCTGCGGGTCAACTAGAATGCCGGTCACCCCGCCTATTACCGCCTCCTTGGAACCGCCGAATTTTGACGCGATGACGGCGGTTTTGGTCGCTGCGGCTTCCAGATAACCAATACCGAAGCCCTCGGGTTTTAATGATGCTGTAACATAAATATGAGCTAATTGCAAGTAAAAAGCTTTAGCCTCAGGAATATTAGTCACTTCTCCGGCGAAGATTACATTGTATTTCAATCCTAATTGTTGAGCTAAGTTTTTTAATTTTTCTTCTTGCGAACCGCCGCCGACGATAATATATTTGAGTTCCGGCACGACAGATAACAGTTCTGGCATTATTTTAATAATTGCTTCAATGTTTTTTTCCGGCTCCAGCCGGCACATGGACAGCATAATAGTGTCATTGTCATCCAGCCCCAACAGCTTTTTCTTACCGGCAAAATCTTCGTCCGGCTTATTGAGTGCTTCATAGTTGATGCCCGGATAAATTACTGTTACCTTCTGTTTGTTGCCGATTAATTTACTTATTTCCTCGCCCAGATATTCGCTATTGGCGATAAATTTGCGACATAAGGGGCTGTTATAGACTTGTTTCAGCATCCTTTTTTGCCACCAATTGTTGCCTATTTGGGTAATGTCCGTGCCATGGGTAAAGACATAAAATGGCAGTTTAAATTTGCCGGCTAAAGAATTATAAGGGTGGAAATGGCCAAAAATTAACCGTTCTATTTTTTCTGTTTGGATGATACCGCTAATGTCTTTGGCCAGCGGCCGCCAGCGTGGCGGGATTTTGCCACTAAAAAAATCAGTGCGGTAAATGTGGTAAGGTTGAGTTTGATCAAATTCTTTCTCCCCCGCTTGAGCTTGCGCCAGGACGCAAATCTCGGCCGGCGCCAAACGCGACAGCAGGTTAAGGTAATAATTTTGCACTCCCCCGGCTTGTGGCGGGAAAAAGTTGGTAATTAGCAGTTTTTTCATAATTCGCTTTTCCCTTTAAAATCCCTCACTAAGTCTTTAAACGAGCCCAAACGGAACAAGCCCAAGGCGTAGGCCGCGGCAAAATAAGTCATACCGCCAACGGCAATTGCCACAATAAAATGTGTTCGTTCCTTAAGCAACCAGACCGCTAAATACATTATAAGGCAGGCTAGAAGAATTTTTGAGGCCGACCAAAGCAGGAATTTCCAGTCATAATCAATCACTTGGCCGACAACAATAGTACCCAAGCCGAATAATAAAGCATAGCTGGCAATATTGGCTATGGCCGATCCGTTATAACCCCAGATAGGAATCAGGATTAGATTGGCGATGAAAGAAAAGCCGGCCACTATTCCCAGATGCCAAGTGTTTCTGGCTTGGCGATCGCAGGCATTGAGCATGGCGCCGACGGGAAAACACAAGAAGACGAAAACCAATGACAGCATTAGGATATCCAGGGGTAAAACAGAAGCCGTATAATGGTTGCCAAAAACCGGACCAATTACCTTGTCAGCGATGGAAATTACGCCAATAGATATGGGTAAAGAAAAAAACATCAGCCAATACATGGATTTGACAAAAAGTTTGGATAATTTTTCCTTGCTGTGGGCGAAGTAATTGGCGAATGCCGGGTAGATTGAAGCGGAAAAAGCCAGGGCGATGAATTGCAGAGCAAAGGCCACCTTAAAAGCCACGGAATAGATGCCCACGGCGTAATCTCCGGCCAGCTTTGATAGCAAGACAATATCAATGGCTGAAAAAATACGATTAAAAATTCCAGCTAAGGCAAAAGGAATGGAAATAAGCACTAATTGCCTGATTGTCAGCCAGTCAAAAGAAAAAATTATCGGCACACTATATTTGTGGCGTAAATTAATTGTGGACCATAAAAAATTGATCAGACTGCCTAAAACATAAACAGCCATTACCCAGGTCAGCGGCGCGCCACAGAACAATAATCCTCCGCCAATAATTAAAACCGTTAGTTGATTAATGATAACTCCCAAACTTTCATACATGAGATCCTGGTGTCCGCGCAGAGTGCCATAGACGCTTAATGAAAGTGAATCTAACAGCATGACAAAACCGGAAATATACACTAGCGACTTAGTGAGCGGTGGATAACCCAGAATATTAACCAGAATCACAATAATCAAATAAACCAAGGCCGAAGCTACGAGTTTATAACCGAGGATATTGGCGAGGTATTTGGCGGAATGTTCGCGATTCTTGGCCACTTCGCGGATCAGTACTTGGGTCAGTCCTAAATCCAAGAACATGGCAAAAATGGAGGTAAAGCTCAAAGCAAAAGTAAATCTTCCTTGATCGGCCACGCCGATGGAACGCGCTAAGATAATGAAATATAAAAACGACAGCGCCTTTTGGACAGCCAGTGATGCGCTGTAAAAAAAAGTATTTTTGGCTAAACTTCTGTTGGACATAATGGCAATCAGACGATAAGTCAGGAGTATTAAAACATATGAATTATACCATAAAAATAAGCAAAAAATAAAGCCCGCTAAAGATAGTGGTAGCGGGCGGGAAAGGTGCAAAATGTTGCGATTATGATTCTGCCGGCGCATTAGTCATAGCGTCATAGAATTTCCAATCAATACCGGACAGTAAGATGGAGGTAGAAGAGTTGCCGCAGATTAGGGCAAAAATCGGAAAGAGCCGCGGGAGTTCCTTGGGGCAGTGCTTAAGGCAATTGGAATAGAGCTCCGATATGATCTGTTGCAAACAACCGACGCAGATTTTAGTATCTTTGTCAACCAATTGCGCTCGTTTGACCATTAAAGCGGACATTAATTCTTGTAGAATCATTTGTCGTTCATGTGGTTTAGCGGATTGTTTTGCCGCCTTGACCAGTAATTCGTAGATTCTTTCTTCAGTCATGGCGGGTACCTCCTAAGGTTAACAACCTGGCTTAACTTTAGCAGATCTAAACCTTAGTGGCAATTAAGTTATCCCCCAAGATAAAAAGCGTCCGCAATGGACGCTTGTAATTAAAGTTCTCTTATTAGCGATTAAGGCGCCAAGTTGATATCAAGGCCGTGCTCCGGATAGAGATATTGAAAGTTCAATCCGGCAGTCGGGATCCAAAAGCCGTCGTCGCTGATAATTCTATCCACTTCAACTCCCAGTCTTTCCTTTAGCAATTCGTCTATGCCAGGCATTAACGATCCTTCGCCGGTTAGCCAGATTTGGCAGATTTTTCGGCTGTCACGCAAACCGTTGAAGTAGGCTATGGATCTGGAGATTTCTGAAACCAGATTACTCAATATTTTTTGGACGGCTGGTCCTGTACAACGCAAGGGAATCAAGCCCATTTTACCTTTTTCTGCCTCAGGATATGCTATCCCCAGCTCCTGGCTTAGGGCCGAAGTGATATCGGCGCCACCCAAACTGATTGAACGGAATAAGGGCGAACAGTGACCGCTTTGTGCATAAGGTTTTCCCAGGCATAAAACTTCGGTATGTTGGCAGCCAACATCAACAACAGCAAGGCCTGGTTGGATAAGTCCGTAACGATTCAGCCAATTGTAGGTAGCGATGGAGTTAACTCCCAGAAAATTGACCCTGTAGCCGGCGTCGTTTACCATTTTTATCTTTTGGAGAGCTACATCTCTCTTGACGGCGACGATAAGCACTTCATATCCGCCGTCATCGTCCCGATCGAGGATATCAAAATCATAAATGATTTGATCAAGACTAAACGGAATTTGCTGCAGAAGTTCAAATTCAACAAATAGTCTTAACTTTGAGTTGGCCGCCAGAGCCGGAGAAAGATGGCGTACGCGGCTGAAAACCGCCGTACTAGGCAAAAGTGTGGCCACCCTTTTCCGTCTGTCAATGCCGCCAAAAACAGTGTTTAATGCCTCGGCTGTTGCCCTATTTTGTTCTTCTTTATCCGCGGGGTTTTCAATGGTTATGCTACTGGAACGGTTATTCCACCCCTGACGCATTAAACGCACTGTTCCAGCACCGACATCAAGAAATAATTCACTCTGTCGATTAGCTCTTTTCTTTTTGAATTGTTTTTCCGTCTGACTCATGTCGCGTCCCTTTCTTTGGTTGGTGAGCCTATTAAGATTGTTAATGTACTTTTCTCACTATTTGATCCGTTTGTATTATAGCACTATTAATTAATTTGTCAATAGCGAGTGGCGGGGGTTTTAATCAGCCGATAAAAATAGATTTTCAAATAAAAAACCGCATAATATTGAATTACGCGGTTTTTTATTATAACATTTAAGATATTTTAGCGTTTAGACCACTGCGGAGCGCGACGGGCGCGTTTCAAGCCAGGTTTTTTTCTTTCTTTGACTCTGGGATCGCGAGTCATTAATCCCTCGGCTTTCATAGCCGGTCGCAATTCCGGATTGAGTTGTTCCAATGCTCGGGCAATGCCGTGGCGGGAAGCCGCAGCTTGGCCATTTTTACCGCCGCCGGCTACATGGATGGAAACAGTGGTATTCTTATCGTGGCCGGTCAGAACTAACGGCTTTAAGACGACATCTTGCAGGTCTTTGGTGGGAAAATAAACCTTATAATCAAGATTATTGACTATGATTTCTCCTTTGCCCTTCAGATACAGGCGGACATTGGCGGAGGATGTTTTTCGGCCACCTCGGCCATAAAAAAACTTGCCTTCCGGCTTAACAATCTCGACTTCTTTAATTTCTTTCTTTTTGGTAACCATAATATATTATTGCCAAAACAATTAGTTAGTGGTTTTTAACCGCTTAATCATCTGATCGCGCAGTTTATTCTTGGGTAACATACCCCAAACGGCTCGTCTGAGGACTTCGCCGGCATTCTCTTTCATAACCACGCTGGCTTTTTTGATTCTTAATCCGCCGGGGTGGGTGGTATGCCATTTGTATTCTTTTTGATCCATTTTCTTTCCGGTTAACTTCAGTTTGGAACAATTAGCAACTTCAACGAAGTCGCCGGCATCAATATTCGGAACAAAGGTGGCTTTGTTTTTACCGCGTAAGATAATGGCGATGCGCGTGGCTAAGCGCCCGACCGGTTGGTCAGTGGCATCAAGCTGATGGGTTTTTCTTTCTATTTCCTTCATAAAATAAGTTAAATTAGACGAATTCAATAATAGCCACTTCCGCTCCGTCATTGACGCGCGGAGCCAATTTGACGATTCTGGTGTAGCCGCCTTTGCGGTCTTTATACTTCGGGCCCAAAACCTCAAACAACTTTTTGACCGCACCCTGAGTGTAAAGCACTCTTAAGGCCTCACGGCGATTGTGCAGGGTGTCGTTCTTGGCCAAGGTGATTAGTTTTTCCACTTTGGGGCGGGTTACTTGGGCTTTGGCTTTAGTGGTTTTGATTTTTTCATATACCACAAGAGAGGTAGCCAAGCTGCGTAACAATGCTTCTCTTGGCGCCTTTTCACGACCTAGTACTTTTCCTTTTCTGTTATGTCTCATAATATATTGGTCATAAAGTCTAATGGCCTATAAAGTCTAAAGTTTGTCAGGCCGGTTATATTTCTCCGGCTGTTAGTTTTACGGACTTTACGGATACTTGACTTTGTTCTGTTTATTCTTCGATTTTTTTGGGTCGGCCGCGCTTCTTGGGTTTAGGTTCTTCCCCGGTTTCTTCGCCGATTTTTTCTTCGGTCTCCTCAACGACTCCGGTGTTTTCTTCCAAAATCTCCTCCGCTTTTTCTTCAGCGGCGATTTCCGGCAGAATGATCGGCGCCTCAATATCAATTTCTTCCATTTCTCTGGCTCCGCCTTCCATAATCCAGCTGAATTGATTGGTTAGGATTTCAGCCGCTTTTTTTACGGCGTCTTCCGGAGAGATGGTGCCGTCAGTTTCAATAGTCAAAATTAGTTTGTCATAATCGGTGCGTTGGCCGACGCGAGTCGCCTCTACTTCTAAACCGACATTAATAACCGGAGTAAAAATAGAATCAGTCAAAATCGTGCCGATTTCTCCCTTGCCCTTACTCTGATCCTCTACTGGAACATAACCAATGCCTTTAGCTACGGTTAATTCCATTTCTATTTCGGCGTTTTCCGCGCTTAGCGAGGTAATGACGGCGTCTTTATTGACCACCTCAGCATCAATTGATTGCTGGATGTCGGCGCCGGTAACTTTCTTTTTTCCCTCGGCCTTAAGCTGCAGGGTAACCGGTTCATCGGAGTAGACTTTGAATCTCAGGGTTTTTAGGTTAAGAATGATCTCCAGGACATCCTCCGGTACATTTTCCATGGCCGAAAATTCGTGTTTGACACCCTTGATTTTAACAGCGGTAACAGCGCCACCCGGTAAAGATGACAGGATGATTCGTCTTAGGGCATTGCCCAAAGTCAGACCGTAACCGGGAAAGCAGGGCTCGATTACAATTTGAGCCGATTTGCCCGGAACTGATTCTTCAACGATGAATTTTTTAGGCAAAGGAATGTGTTTCATAATATTTCCTCCTTGGCTGCCGGAGCTTTAGCGCAGACAGCTCGTTAACTTAAAAGTAATTAAATTATTTATTATTTGCTGTAGTACTCGACGATGGTTCGCCAGTCAATATTGACTGCAATATCTCCCAATTTAGGCTGGCTGGTAATCTTGCCTTCAATTTTTTCCGAGTCAATAGTCAGCCAAGCGGGGATATTAGTCAGTTTGCTTAATTTTTGTTTAATTTCTTTGTAGCCGGAGCTCTTTAAGATTTTGTCGGATAGAGTAATGATATCGCCGACTTTCATTTGATAAGAAGGGATATTGACTTTTTTGTTATTAACTCTGACATTGCCGTGGCTGACTAATTGGCGGGCGGCGCGTCGGGAAGTGGCAAAGCCCAGGCGATAAACCGTATTGTCCAAGCGTCCTTCCAGAAATCTGAAGAGCCATTCGCCGGTGTTGCCGACTTTGCTTAATGATTTTTTGAAGTAAATCAAGAACTGCGCTTCATAAATTCCATACATGCGCTTAGCTTTCTGTTTTTCCATCAATTGTTTGCCGAAATTGGTTTTTTTACCAACACGTTGCAATGGGCCGTGCATGCCGGGCGGAAAATTACGTTTCACCATGGGGCATTTGGCGGAATTGCATTTTTCGCCTTTCAAAAATAATTTTTCACCGGCGCGGCGGCAAGATTTGCATTGGAGATTTCTAGTGAAGTTAGACATAAGAGGATAAGAAATAAAGAAATAGGTATAAGATAAAATTAAACGCGGCGAGGTCTGGGCGCGCGACAACCGTTATGAGGAATCGGAGTAATGTCTTTAATAGTGGAAACAATAAAGCCGTTAGCGTTAATGGCGCGAACTGCTGATTCGCGACCGCCGCCAATACCGCGAACAAATACCGAGACTTCTCTTAAGCCGTATTTTTTAACTTTTTCCGCAGCTGTTCTGACGATGATCGTCGCGGCGTAAGGAGTGGCCTTTTTAGGTCCTTTAAAACCGCATTGGCCGGCTGAACACCAGGACAACACATTGCCGTTTTGATCGGTAAAAGTGACAATAGTATTATTGTAGGTGGACTTAACATAAGCCCGGCCGCTGGATACCTGGCGGGCGGCTACGGTTTTTTTGACTTTCTTTTTCGACTTGTCGGCCGGTTTAGCGGCTACGGTGTCAGCGTTGGCTTCCACTGGAGCAGTCATAACGGTCGGTTCGTTTGTCAACAATTCTTCAGACATAATTATATTGGTATTTGGCTATTATATTGATTAAGTTTTTTGGCTGGTATCTTTTCTGCCAGAACCCATGGTCTTTCGGACATTGCCTCGCACAGTGCGATTGTTGGTTTTGGTGCGTTGGCCGCGAGCCGGCAATCCTTTCATGTGGCGGATTCCTCGGTAGGCTTTGATTTCTTTCAAGCGTTTGATATTGCTCATGACTTCACGACGCAAATCGCCTTCAATACTAAAGCCGCCTTTTTCTACGGCTGTTCTTAAGGCGATTACTTGTTCTTCAGTCAAATCGTTAACTCTGGTGTCAGGACTGATTTTGATGCTGGCCAGGATTTTGCTGGCGCGCGGTTTACCTACGCCAAAAATATAAGTTAAAGCGATTTCTACTCTTTTATTATTGGGGATGGTAACTCCTGCGATTCTAACTGCCATAATATTTTAGTTTATAAAGTTTATAAAGTCTGCTTGACTTGATTATTACCCTTGGCGTTGCTTATGCTTGGGATTTTTACAAATAACAACCAGGCGCTTCTTGCGTCTGATAACTTGGCAATCCTTGCAGATTTTTTTAACTGAAGCTCTAACTTTCATAAAGATAAAAATTGAGAAATAAGAAATTAAGGTAGGCAAAACTCACTCTTGGCTTTTAGCCATTAGCTGTATGCTGTATGCCATAAGCTACTGAATTAATAACGATAAGTAATGCGTCCGCGAGTCAGATCATAAGGCGTCATTTGGATTTTGACTTTATCGCCGGGTAACAGGCGGATGTTAAACATTCGCATTTTGCCGGACAAATGAGCCAAGATTTCATGGCCGTTCATTAACTTAACGCGGAAATTGGCTGACGGCAATGATTCCGTCACCTCGCCATCTAACTCCAAGAAATCCTTAGAGTCGGCGGCATTTTCTGGTTGTTGTGACATTGTAAGGTTATTCTTTAATAACAAATTACTTTAATGATCCTTGTTTTAGCCTTTGATTGGTTAAAACAGTGAATAAAGCTAAATTTTTTTCAGATAAAACAAAAACTCACGGCTCCCCTCTTTGCATCCAAAATCTGTCATACTTTTAAGGAAATTAAGCCAAATTTTGTCTTTTTCAAATCTGAGATAATTATAGCAGATTGAGTATATTTGTCAATACTTGCCGAATTTAATTTAATTTTATAGTAATTTCGGCTTATTGTCAAGAAAAACCCGCCGCCAAATGGCAAACGGGTTAGGGTTTTGTCTTACCAGCCCCATTTTGCTCATTTAGCTTTCTTTTCAGGCCTTTGTTTTCTCGACGCAAACGTTCGTTATCATTAATGATTTGCATCATGCCGTAAAGCAGGAAGCCAAAAAGCGCTAATACTAAAGTAAAAACGAAATAGTGTTGGCAAAATATTAAAAGAACTAAATAAGCTGATTCTTTCATTATCCCCTCCTTTCACGATTATTGTTCCGCCGGGATGTCTATTTAGACAACGGCGGGTATTAGGATTTTTACAATTAATCAAGAATTGCCTTGATGCGCCTGATGCCGGATGAAGATGCTTCCTCTTTGACAATTTTAAAATGTCCGATTTCTCCGGTATTTTTAGCGTGTGGTCCGCCACAGATTTCTTTGGAAAAGCATTGTTCAAAGGTGGCATCGCCGCCAATGCTGTAAACTTTGACGCGGTCGCCGTATTTGCTGTCAAAAATTCCCATGGCTTCACATTTGCGGGCTTTTTCAATGGACAACTCTTCACTGACAACGGGTAGATTCTTTTTTATTTGCTCATTGACTAGATTTTCTATTTGTTCCAGTTGTTCAGGCGTAACTTTTTCCGGATGCGAAAAATCAAACCGAATGCGTTCGGCGGTGATATTGGAACCGCGTTGAAAAACATGATCACCCAAGATTCGGCGCATGGCCGCCAGCATTAAGTGGGTGGCAGTGTGCATACGCGCCGATAATTCGGAGTTGTCAGCCAGGCCACCCTTGAATTTTTTTTCCGCTCCTTGGCGCGAGGTCTGCTGATGTTTGGCAAATTCTCTTTGGTACTCTTCTTCGTCGATTGTTAATCCTTTCTCTTTGGCTAATTCCCGCGTCATCTCAATCGGAAAACCGTAAGTAGAAAAGAGCTGGAAAGCGTCTGTGCCGGAGATTTTTTTGTTTTCTATTTTTAACTTATCAAATTTTTTTAAGCCGTTCTCTAAAGTAGTATTGAACTTTTCTTCTTCTTTATTGAGCTCATCAATGATTTGATCGCGCTTCTCTCGCAGTTCCTTGTAGAAACCGCCTTGCAGTTCAATCACTGCTTCGGCTACTTGGTAAGTGAAGGGAGAGTTGACGCCCAGTTCGACTCCAAACCGAATGGCTCGGCGCAATAAACGACGTAAGACATAACCTTGCTCTACATTAGACGGAACTACGCCGTCAGCCAAAAGAAAGGTGGCGGCGCGCAAATGGTCGGCGATAATTCTGACCGGTTTTAATTCTTCCGGTCCTAATTCAGCAGGCAAGAGGCCGCATAAGGCGCAGACCTGGGCGACAATACTATAAAGCGGGTCAATGTCATAAGCACTGGATTTGCCGTCCAAAGTGGCCACGGTGCGTTCCACACCCATGCCGGTGTCCACGTTTTTCTGTGTCAGCTCGTCATATTTGCCGTCGGCTGTCTTGTTATAAACCATGAATACGTTATTCCAGATTTCCACCCAGTGTTTGTCGCTCGGATCAAATTCCGCCGGTGCCGGCTCTTCGCCGGACCAATAAAACATTTCCGTATCCGGGCCACATGGGCCGGTCTGGCCGGCCGGGCCCCACCAATTGTCGGCTTTGGGCAGGTAAGCGATGCGCGCCGGTTGAACCCCCAGTTCCTGCCAGAGAGCGAATGATTCTCTGTCTTGTGGCGCATCATCATCACCGGCAAAACAAGTAAAAGCCAGTTTGTCCAAAGAAATTCCTAATTCCTTGGTTAAAAAATTAAAACTTAAAGTGATAGCCTCTTTTTTGCCATAATCGCCCAATGACCAATTGCCCAACATTTCAAATAAGGTCAGATGCCAAGCATCGCCGACATCGTCAATATCGCCGGTACGAATGCATTTTTGGACATTGACTAACCGTTTGCCGCAGGGATGTTTTTCACCTAATAAGTATGGTACTAAGGGGTGCATGCCGGCAGTAGTGAATAGGGCGGTTGGATCATTCTCCGGCACTAACGGCGCGCCGGGAATAATGGCGTGGCCGTTCTTTTCAAAATACTCAAGAAATTTTGTTTTGAGATCTTTGGCAGTCATAGTTCGATGCGTGGCTTATGGCGTATAGTTAATGACCAAAACCTTGATTAATTTAGTTTATTGGAAGTCCTTTAAATACTCCGTCCGCTTGGCGGCGGGATCAACTTCATATATGAAATGATAACAAAATCAGCTGATTTTGGCAAATTTAAACTAATTAAAATGTGGTTGAATAAATTGCGTAAAATGAAAACGCCCGGCGGATGTATACCGCGCGGGCGTTAAAGTGCGTTATACAGTCGGTTTAGTCGGCTCCGGGGTGGCCAGTCCCCTCTTGATGAGCTTCGTTGCTTCCTCAGTATTCAGTGACCCGAAAAAAGCATAATTCATCTCCTTTAAAATTACCAAGCTTAGTATTTCTGTTCCAGCCAGGTAATCGAATTGCTCACGGACGCGACTTGATAAGTCCCCGATATTAACAGAGGTAAAAACCTTGCTGTGGTCGCTGCAACGAAAACATCTCTTTATCGCATTGCTTAATCGACCGCGATATTTTTCATCAAGCAGATGTTTCGATATTCCTTGTGCGTTATTCACTAAGTGAACAAGAATGTCGTCCAGGCCATCATTAAAATCCTGGGGTATTCGACGGTCCCATGATCCTGCCAATTCCAATAAAGATAAAATAAGACCAAGCTTGAATTCATCACTGCAGTAAAAATAATTCTGGCATAGGGCCTCCATCCACTTCTTAATCGTAAGGCCGTTTATGTTGTTTTGACTATCTAAAACATGTTTAGTCACTATGTTGATAATACGGCAGGTATCGTCTATCCCATGGTCACATGATTTTATTGTGCCATCAATACTTCTGACGATTTTCTTAAAATCTAGTTTACCGCCATGAAGGAGTATTATTATTTTCGATACCTCGCCATCTATCGCTTGGAGTCCCTTACATAGGACTTTCACCAGACAACCCAATGCTTCCGGAGTTGCCATTCCTAAACAATCGATCAGGTTCAGGGTTGGGTCTGTGCCGGCAACCGCCGTTGATTGCGAATCTTCATTAGCCATGATGCGTTCCTTCCTGGCCTATCGGCCATCTTCTTCTTTCAAAGAACATTCTCCCTCTCAGGAGATGAATACGGAACATCCGTATATCTGATCTATGATAGCATAATTTTATAGATAAGTCAAGTTGCTGTTTGAAGATTAAATAATTTTATCTAATTTTAAATAAAAAGCACCGATTAATCGGTGCTAAAAAGTGCTGTTAACATTGACCATAGGCGGTCGTCAGAATTTGTCAATTAATTCTTCAACTCTTTTATGATCCAGTTCTTTTTGTCGGTTTTTGGCCTCGGCCACCTCTGTTTCTGTGGCCGGATAAAAGTCGTAGCTGGCCTGGCACCATCCTCCTGTTTCAGCTAATTGGAGACAGAGAGAGTTCAAATAGCGTAAATAATAACTCGGCCATTTACCTGTTAATCGCACTAAATCAAATCCGGTCGGGTCCAGTGGTTTTTTTGCTTGTTCATCATTATGGGTAGTCTGGAAATAATATTCCCCCGCTTTAATGTCTTTCACCGGCAAGCGCAATCGTGATTTTTCCTCTTTGGCCAGGCGTTTTAAGGCTGCTTGATATTTCTTATAGCCGGGAAAATAATCCCTGACTTTTTGGACTGCCCCGCTAACGCTGTTGCAGGTTTGTTCCATTACTGTGTCGCAATCTTTGCAACCGAACCAGTTTAAACCGCTATGGCGGTATAATTTAGGCAGGAGATCCATTGGCTTGCCGCATTTCGGACAGAGCATGATTCTTTCCTCCCTTGTCTTGTTGTTGTTTTATGCAAGTGCTTGAGCTATAACTGTTTCCAATTTTTTTCTCAATTCATTAAAATCAAAATTCTCATATTCCGCGGGTAGAATCGGCGGCAGGAATTCAAAAGTTATGATCCCCGGTCTGACCATTAAGCTGCCGCGCCTCCATGACTGATAGGCACCTCTGATTACGCAAGGAATGATAACGGGCTGGGCATTTTTTGCCAAATGAAAAGCGCCTTTTTTAAACTCTTGCAACCGGCCGGTTTTGCTTCTCTCGCCTTCCGGAAAGACCGCTAGTGATTCGCCGGCATTGATCGCCTTTTCTATTTTTTTCATAGAGGCGATTGCTTGTTTGCGATCTTTATTGTCTACGGGAATAATGCCGTGGGCCTTCATCATCCAGCCCCAAATCGGCAATCGGAAGTATTTGGCGGCACCGACGCCGGTGATTCTTTCCGGCATGGCGTATGCCACCAAAAAGGCGTCCAGAAAAGATTGATGATTAATCAGATACAGATATGGTCCGTCGGCCGAGTTCGGTATTTGTCCCTTGAACTCCACTCGTTGGCCGAGAATTTTCAGGCAAAGCCAGCCACAGGGTCGAATCCAGAAGTGCCATAAGAATTCCCGTGGCAGAAACAGTAGCCAGACAATATAAAGGATACAGCAAATGGCTGCAGAACAGCAGAAAATCGGAAGGAGAATTAACGACCTTAAGGCGACAAGAAGCCAAGCGATTAACTCGCCGATTTGTTTCAATAAGCGCATTAGTCATCTCCTTTTGTTTTTATTTTTCAAAGGACTTGGTGTTGACGCAATATACCATAAATAATCCCGTTAGTCAATCATTCTATAACACCTCCGCCGAGCAATTGATTATTGTCGTAAAAAACGATTGATTGTCCGGGGGTGGCGGCGCGAGGAGACTGGACGAATTCCGCCAGATAGCGCCGACCGATTTTTTTGACTCGGCATTTTTCCGGCCGGACATGATAGCGGATCTGCGCTTCGCAGGATAAGGGTAGCTGGATTTTTCCCGTCAGCCAGTTGGCGGACTTAAAAAATACCCGTCGATTATACAGTTTATCGCTATCGAATTTTTTTGACACTACTAACTTGTTTTTTTTGCGGTTAAAGCCGATGACATACCAAGGCCCGCCCGATAAGCCGATGCCACTGCGTTGGCCCAGGGTATAAAGGGATAGTCCTTGATGCTTGCCGACAGCCTCGCCTTTTTCATTAATAATTTCTCCTTCTTTCAGTCCCAAATATTTTTTTAGGAATCTCGTGTGGCTTTGGCCGACAAAACAGATTTCTTGGCTATCGGGTTTGGCGTGCACGGCCAATTTGAATTTTTTGGCTAATCCCCTAACCTGGTCCTTGGTGTAACCGGCTAAGGGGAACAAGAGATGTTTTAATTGTTCTTGCTTTAGGTTGTATAAAAAATATGTTTGATCTTTGTTTTTATCTTTGGGGCGGTATAAATCAAATTGGCGTATGGCTCCTGTTTTTAGATTTTTAACTTGCGGTTTGAGCCGCACATAATGTCCCGTGGCGACATAATCCGCATCAAAAACTGTCCGCGCATAATCCAGTAGTAATTTGAACTTGATGAACTTATTGCAAGCTACGCAGGGGTTGGGCGTCCGGCCGGCTTTGTATTCGGCCAAGAATTCGTCAACAATTATTTTTTTGAACTCTTTGCCGAAGTTGACTTTATGGATCGGGATATCCAGTAGGTGCGCCACCTCTTTGGCCTCATTCCAGGCCGCCAAACTGCAACAGCGATTCTCGCCATACTTCTCTCCGCTGGGAAACCAAAATTGCATAAAAACGCCCATGACATTATAGCCTTGGTTTTTTAATAGTGCCGCAACTACCGAGGAATCCACTCCGCCGGACATGGCCACTACGACTTTTTTGTCTTGATTTTTTTTCATACTTCAATCATAGCCGATATTTTTCAGAAAAACAAACAAGGGAGGGAAGATTATTTTTATAGACCCGATGTTTACTGAGATTGTTATCAGACTGCTTAAAAATTATCAATAAAAAATGCCGGAATGGATTTCCGGCGTGGTGCTTGAATGGTCAGATTTTAAAAGCGTAATTTTTTACCTAACAGCCTTTGCTTTTCGGCTGGTTGAATTTAGCAAAGCTGGACAGTAAAATTCGTTCAAAATATCCCTTGCAGAAATTGTACAAGTTTTCATATAACCTGACCACGAATTCTCGCAGGATCGTATGTGGCATTGATAGCGGCCACCAAACCCACCAGAAGAGCAGCTTCTCCTTGTATTTTTCGAGACTGGGTTTGTTATCGACGCTATATGTATCGCAAGAGTTATCCCATTCTCGCAATAGATCATCGGGGATTTGGGCTCCCTTAATATTTTTATGGTTAAGGAACCATTCAAGGTGCTTGCCATATTTTTCCGCCAAAGAAATACTCAGCAACTTTAATTTGATGCTTGCATAAACCAGGCCGATC
The DNA here is from genome assembly GCA_041650895.1 of Patescibacteria group bacterium. Classification (NCBI taxonomy): domain Bacteria; species Patescibacteria group bacterium. The sequence goes on from JBAZKF010000001.1 coordinate 66,806, forward strand.
ACGATGTAGCCGACAATAATGCCGACGATAACCCAGGGATTGGCGTAGGCGTATTTAAATAGCATCATAAAGGGATTAAAGGCGCCAACAAGCCACATAATAACCAGGCCGACCGCAATCAAAATTATGGGCGTTCGCCATTCGTCATCAGTGCAGTAGCATATAAGGATAACCAGCCAGACGGAACAATAAATCCAGAAGCCCAGTCCGCCGAATACGAAAAGATTGAATATGGTCCAACTGCTCAACCCCGCGAAGAACGATGAAGCTGGGACACTATCGGCCTGACTGACCACGCAACCAGACATAGCTATTGCACCCAGTGAGAATAACAGAGTCAACAACAACGCCTTTTTCATTTGTCCGTCTCCCTTGCCTTGTTTGTTCCTTTATTTTTTTATCAAACAAATTGATTATTAAAGAGCGTCGATCGTCATTAATTAATTGTCTAGCGCATCCCTTCCTCCTTTGGTTGTCTCAACTTTATCTGGAATGATAATTAAGCTTAGCAAAGATGTCGCATATTGTCAATATATAGCGAATAACTGACAGTATTCCAACAAAAGTCGGCAATTTTAAAGATTTTATTTAAAAAACAATGATTTTTGGTATTTGGGATATTTGGATTTTTTAGGCGGCGTTGTCGCCGGCGACATAGCCGGTGGTCCAGCAGATTTGTAAATTGAAACCGCCCGTCGGTCCGTCTAAATCCAAGATTTCTCCGGCTAAATATAAGTTAGCAATGATTTTTGAACGCATGGTTTTAGGGTCGATTTCATTGATTTTGACTCCGCCCTTGGTGATTATGGCTCTGTCATACCCTTCTAATCTATTAATGGCGGCCTTAAGTCCCTTGAATGATGAAACCAATGATTTTCTTTCTGCGCGAGTAACAACGTTGGCTTGCTTGTCAGGATCGATTCCGGCTGACTTTAAGGCAACATCAATCAGTTTGGTTGGCGCCAAAACGGTTAGAGAATTTTTTATGGTTTTATTTTTTTGTGCTTGCCATAATTCCCTAAGATTAGTATCAATTTGGCTCTCGGTTTTCGATGGAAAAAAGTCCACAATGATGGCGGTGTCGGAGCTTAGCCTGTCAGTAATCAGTCGGCTTAGGTTAATCGCGGCCGGACCGCTGATGCCGTTAGCGGTAAAGATGATATCGCCGTTTTCTTGAGCTATTAAGCGGTTGTTTTGTTTGACTGTTAACTTGATTTTTTTAAAGCTTACGCCCTCTAATGATTTATTGGTCCTTTCTTGCAAGACGATCGGAGTTAAGGCTGGCCGCGGCTCAATGATTGTGTGTCCTAATTTTTGCAACCAAGCATAGGCTTCGCCGGTTGAGCCGGTCAAGGGGTAAGATTTGCCCCCGGTTGCCAACAGATAGTTTTTAGCTGTTATTTCTTCGCCCTTGGCTAAAATAATTTTTTGGATTTTATTATTTTGAGCAACGATTTTTTTTACGGCTGAGTCGGTTTTTATTTTTATCTGATATTTTTTTAAGTCAGCAAGCAGGGCTTTTAGGATGTCTCGCGCCTGATCGCTTTGAGGCAGGACCCGATTATTGTCCTCTACTTTCGTTTTGACTCCCCTGGCGGCAAAAAAAGCGATTGCATCTGCGGCGTCAAATTGGCTGAAGCCGGATAGTAAAAATTTGCCATTATTGCCGTAGCAATCAGCCAGTATTCTATGGTTGTCAATTTTATTGGTTAGGTTGCAACGGCCATTGCCGCTAAGCAGCAATTTTATTCCCGGTTGGCGGTTTTTTTCAATTATAATCACTTTAGCGCCGAGTTCCCCGGCGCGATTGGCGGCCATTAGTCCGGCTGGTCCGGCACCGATTATCGCTAAATCATAAATCATATTGATAATTATATCATGGTTTATGTTATTTATATATTGTTTATTTAATAGTGAAATAAAAACCACTGAAATTAATCAGCGGTGTTTAATTAGTAGCTTAGGAATAAACAATTGGCAAGCTTCTGCTAGAAGCCGGCGATGGCAATGTTCGCATGTTTCTTCAATACACAGCAAAGTCACGTCATTTTTTATCGCCAAACAAGCCAAGTAATTTATTAATGAACATTTTGGTTCTTGTTTGATCTCGTTAAGATATCTTGTTTCAAACTCCGCCCAAGAAATGCCTCTCTTGCAGTAATCACCGATGAGTTTAGGCGACGGACCCAGAATAGGCATATGAATATCAAATTTTTGTATCCGCGCATCAGGAGTGATGCCGTCTGAAAGTGTATGCCGGCTCATAATTGATATCCGTATTCCGTCTTGGGGCTCAGGACTTTCCAGAATGCATTTGGTGAATAAAGCCATTATGGATTCCTTTCTTAGGTACGAACGAACTATATGAAGTGTTAGCTTACAATTTTTAATTGTTTCCGTCAATACTAATACTTATTTGCTTAGAATATCCCTATTTAACTCCTTTCCATTCATTGAAAAATTCCTGCAAAAATTGTTCCATATATTTGTGCCTTTTAGCGGCCATTTTCTTGCCCGTAACCGTGTTCATATTATCTTTTAGTTTCAATAATTTGCTATAGAAATGATGAATGGTGGATATATCCTCTTTATTTTCATCAAAGTATTTGCGTTTAAACGATTTTTCCGGAACCCACATATTTAAAGATTGAGCGCCTCCGTATGCAAATGTCCGACCAATTCCAATAGCTCCCATAGCATCTAAGTTATCGGCATCCTGAATAATCAAGGTTTCAATGTCCGAGACGGTTTTGCCTCTTTTAGAAAAATTATATTCCTCGTGGTATTCAATACAATGCAGTATTTTATTTTTTTGTTCAGAAGTCAATTTTGTCTCATTAATAATTTTATTGATTTTTGGCAATGAATTTTTTGGCGAGCAAAAATTGCCAGTCTCGTTTCCTATGATTCTGTGGATGTCGTGCAAAAACGCTCCAACGGCAATAACTGTCCTATCCCCCCCTTCCTTCTTTTGCAAATAATTAGCGATGTTCAGAACCCTTTTCAAATGGTAAATATCGTGCCCACTACTTTCATTAGAAAATAATGATTTTATTTTTTTTTCAATTTTACTAATAATCATTTCCATAAGTATTTTTTATTCATAACATAATGTTACCAAAACATCATAAAAAAATCCAATGTTCACATCTCGGTATCAAAAATATCCCTAAGGGGGTGTTTTGTCGCATCTGCGGGACAGGGATTTACGCGCTCGGTTGTCGCCAAAAAGCGACAACCCCACTTGTCCTGAGTAGCCGTCAATCGCTCCCAGGGTCGCGATTGCCGTCGCTCAATTATCCGTCTCGGCTTCTGCCTCGACTTATATCTCGCTCGCTACCTGTTCGAATCACTCACATAGACAAATAAAAATACAGCTAATTAAGCTGTATTTTTATTTGCTGACTGACTCGGTCTAGAACCGATCCATATCAAGTATTATAAGGGTTTTCGGAATTATTTTCAGAGGCAATTTTAGGCGTCTCGGTCGGGTATAAATATGTTATGAAATGCGACAAATGCGACAGTACTTTGATACTATTTTAAATATAGAATTTTGGACAAAAAAATGAGACAAATGAGACACTAAAACAGGATTTTCAAAAAGAAACACAAAAGTGTAATTTGTGTCTAATTTTAGATTAAAATTTGATGAGACAGTAAAAAATTGACTGCCTCATTTTCAATAAATAAAAACCGCCACCCAAGGATAAACCCTGAGTGGCGTGATGTGTGCAATTGCCGCGTTGCTTAGCGACTGATTGGCAGGAATCCCAGCGATCCCCAATGATCGCGTTCGAGGGAGCGATCAAACGTCAATCCGTCGGAGCCGAAGTGGCCAATAGAAACGCGATCGTAGTTTCCGCCATAAGAGACTGTCGGCGTTGCAGGCGGAATCAAATCGGGTTGATTGAAATGAGCGCTGAGCAGCTCGTCGAGCGTGGCCAGCCGATAACCCCACCACTTGGAAAGGATGGAGATTCGTCTGAAATTCGCGCCGCGCGCCGCTTGGAAGAAGGCCAATTCGCCTGCACCTTGCGGGCGGTAAGCCTTTTGCCGCAGCACTTTGCCGCGCAAATAGGCCACGATAACCCACAAATAATCCAGAATAGTCTGTTTCATGTCGTATCTCTCCTTTATTGGATTTCGTTGATGGCTTTAGTGAGCGAATCGCTGTCTTTTGCGTAGCTGACGCGTTGCGCCGTTTCAAAAAGTTTGAATATACCATCACAGAAGTTTCCGCGATGAGTATTCTGATAGAGGGCAATCATCTTTTGGATAACGATCATGAGCGCCCGCGCCTTCTTGGAATCTTTCGATTCATCCAAGATATGGTCAGTTCTGAGCTCTTCCTCGAATCTCATCTCGCCCTTGCGAGTATCGGAGAGATAGTATATGGATACTCTGACGTTTTCATTCTTGTAATCCTTCGGTTCGACGACGATTCCCTCGATTTCCCAAATCGTTGCGGTCGGATGCCGCCTTCTGGCGGAAACAATCTTGACGGTAATATCATACGCGTCATGGGTGTGGATATAGTCGGGCGTATGAAATTCTACTGTCCGCTCACCCAGCTCAGTATCGAAAAGGGCAAGCATGAGATCGAGTTTTGATGGACCGCCGTCCACCAGGTGTGTTTCTTCTTTTCTTTGTGTCATACGACACTCCTTTCAATGTGCTGCTGCGCATTAGCCGAGGAACGCGCACAACCTCCTTATTCCCCGCCATTCAAGCAAGGAAACGACTTAGCCATACAGCTAAGAATTACTATATATTAGCATATAGACATTATTTTGTCAAGTATTTTATCCACAATTAATCGAAATATTATGTATATTTACCTAAAATTAAACAAAAAAATGCCAGTAATTATTGGCATTTTTATCGCAAATATTAATAATTCTATCTTTTCTTACTATTTCTGCTTTTCCTGGTATTCTAACACTTTTTCCATCGGAGAAAGGCCGCCCAAAGCCATATGAGGGAAGTAATTCCAAGCGTCAGTTATTGTTTCTAAAATATTACTTAATTCCGAGACATCACCGCCCCGGTCGAACCTAGCAATAATCGTCGACATATCATCATTATCTTCTTCTTGATAAATGGCATCAAGAATATCTTCCAGTGCAAAGTCGCTCTCGGTTTCTGCAAGCAAATCAATAATGTCTTGTTGGATTGCTTCGCCTTCAGATAGGATTTGTTGTTGGGAAAGGGGTTGCATAATGATTTATTATAAAATATATACCACTTGAAAATGAAAAAGATTTTACGCCTGAAGATTTTGCTTGGTATAATATGACAATAATAATTGCTGATAATAAAAAACATGACATCTCAAATGATGAGTTGAAGAACAGAGTCAAAGATTTCCTTTTATTTGCAATAAGATAATATTGAATACTAAAAATACCACGGCAAAACCGTGGTATTTTTGAAGCTAAATAATTGAGGGGACTCAGTCATTTGAATTAGCGTGTATTGGCTGGAGGTTTTTAATAAAATCCGAACCGAATTTCAGAAAAGCTTGCCCTGAGCGAAGTCGAATGGGTCATAATCGGTCGGGCGGAACCTGCCTGCCGGCAAACAGGCGAAACATTTGGACGACTGAGGCGGAATTGCAATTTCCAATCTTTTAGTGATATTAATAATAGAATCTAGAAATGTTCATTCGGTTTTTCTCTCAATTCATTCTTAATCCCATATTCGGGATGCTTCTTTATCCAGTCTGAAATGTCAGTCCATTTAAGGCCATGAAAACCAAATTGACCATTCCATTTGGCACCGTATTCTTTATTTTTTTCAAAACTGAATTTGTGCGCTAATTTAACTGGAGCGAATTTTATGCCTAAGTTTTCTAAATATTTACGTTTAATGACAGAAATAATCCAATCTTCATTTTCCGCATATTTGTGGCTTGGTGAATCTTCAATATTAATACTTGGATCATTTTGCAATATTTCTAGCAGTTTCTTGCTTCGCAGACTAAAACCGCCATTGCCAACAACCAACTTATCTTTTACCCATAATGGTGCACCAATATAATCGTATTTCAAATATTCATCATCCCAAGCAGTGGAATTCAAAATAAAACCGTCATATTGAATAATCAAAACAAAATCAGTCTTTATATAATTATTCAACTCCTTGAGAATGAATTGCGAGTATTTTTTAATCGATTCTACGGGGTTGATTTTGATGACATTTTTATTATCGGAAGAAATTGATGATAATAATTTAATATCGGCAAATTCAAAATCTTTGCAACAAATTTCTGCGGCTTTTATAAGTCGATCAATATCAACACAGTCAAGACCAAACAGTGTTACATTTTTTAGTTTTTTCATTTCTATGGATTGATAAAATGTTTTTGAGTTCTGAAAATTGTAATTAGCTAACACTGACACGGTCTCATAATAGTTATCTAAAAAATTATTGCCCCATCACGCCACTCACTATAGCTTTTGTAATCATTTTTTAATTGAATGCTTATCGGAAAATTTAGGGTTTGCAATGAATTCAGAAGTATCCGTATTGATAAATCCGATGATGTTTTCTGGAGAAATAACATTACTATCTTCCGTTTTAGAAAAAATATGTTCACTTGATGCCTTGATTGATCTTTCACGTGCTGAATATCCTCCAAAATCAGAAGAGTCGAATCCTTTGGGTACTGCAATTAGAATAATAATTGTTCTGCCACCATAATCCCAACCATCTAACTTGTGTAGCAAAGAATCTTGATTTTCTGGAATTCTACAGGCGATATCATGTATGGCGTTCCATTTGGTTCGAAGTCCTTTTTCAAGAATACTATCAGCTATTTCTCGATTTGAAACTCCATGACCCCAAATATCAACTGATTGTTGATATGTTTCCAATGTTTTTAACAAATGGGTGTGTCGACTTTCAGAAGATTTTTTTTCAAACTTGTTCATAAATCTCAAGTTTATTTTACTATCTTGTTGTTAAAATATCAAACAGTTCTAACGTCCACATTTCGGTATACAAAAATACCCCTAAAATAGGGGCATTTTGTCGCATCTGGAGGTCTTTAATCAAATCCGAACCGAATTTCAGAAAAGCTTGCCCTGAGCGAAGTCGAATGGGTCATAACCGGTCGGGCGGAATTCCCCCCCAAACCCCTCCTTCCGCCCGACCGAAACATCTGGACGGCTGAGGCGAAATTGCAATTTCCAATTTTTCTTTGGCGGCATTAATTATATAATTTTATCAACCCACAGAACAGTGCCTTCTCTTTTAAATCCATATCTTTCGATAAACTTAGAAAATAACTCCTGATCTTCGGCATTCACACAAAGCATAATATAAGTATATCCAAGATCTTTAACTTGCTTCAATCCTTCCTCTGTTAATTTTGCGGCCACTCCCAATCCGCGAGCGGATGGTGTCACGTAAAGATTTTCCCAAGTAATTTTCTTTGTTGGTATGTGAGCGGAATAAAAAGAAAAGCCAATAATTTCATTTTTTGTTTTTGCCACTAACAGAACATCACTAGGACTTTGACACCATTTTTTTAATTGTTCTTTACTCCAAAAAATTCCACTAGCACTAGCAAATTCTTTCTGTAAAGCACCTAGTTTATAAATCTCATCAATGTCCGTAATATTCATTCTAGATATTTGAAAATCCATATATTATTCGATATCGGCTATGCCTGTTTTATTTATAATTCTTAATTTATTCCTTAAACCATTATACTCATTACTTTTAATAATTTTTACTACTAATTCATCAAATTTACCTAATCCCGGATACAAAATAACTGAATACAATTCACCACGATTAATAATCGAAACTCCATTCAAAAATAATGGCAATTCTTGTAGGACATAAAGAGCCACTGACTCGGCTCGATCTTTTGAAATAGTGCGTCCTCGTATTTTTAGCATTTCGTTAGAAATTTCCATTACCGAATTATAAAAAGCCTTTTGTTCAGAAAATTCCCTCATTAATACCTCTCGTTGTTTAACAAATTTTGGCGTTAAAGCATCATCATAGTTGGCGATAACAACCTTCTTTTGATCTTTTGCGGGCAATCTTGAGACGATTACTTCGACTTCTTGTCTTTTCTCATCTTCCATTTCGAAAGCCTTTTTTAATGATTGTGCTCTGCTTAAATTATCAATATACCTTAAATTAGAAACCTGAAGTCTCCCTGGGATTAAAATTAACAAGGATTTTTTAGTATGTATGAGGCCAAAATCAATAAGTTTTTCAAGATTATTTTTCGTGAACCATTTATTACCAAAACTTAAACCTATCCAAAGATTATATCTTTTTTTAAAGATATAATCTTTGGGAATTAATAATGTTTCTTTTATTTGAATTATTTCCATATACGATTAATCTTATATGATCATACCAAAATTATTTTATTCACAATAATAAAATACGCCACCATATTGATTTTTTTCTTGAAAGCTTAGGCTATCATAATCTTCAACACAGCTTCTAAATTTATCGTATTTATCTTCAGATTCATAATAATTATCTGACCACTCCTCAGCAGTCATACTTTCATATTTACCAATACTACAACCACTTAAAAACAGGAGAAATAGTAATGACATAAATACAATGTAATATTTTTTTATCATAACAAATATACATTTTATTTTAGATTCAAACTAATATTATAAAATTAACTTTATTTAATCCCAGCCACTTTTTTTTCTTCGTCTGTCATTAGATGCGCGGGATTAATAGACTCCCACCAATAATTATTAAGACCTCTTTTTTGTATCGTTGTGATGTATTCAATTAATTTTAGTCTTACCTCAGTTTCTTGTAAATTCATTAATCCTGCAAGCTGTATACGAATATTTTTATCAAATAGAATTTTTTTTACGAATGGCATAATTCTCTCTCCATAATATCTGCCAAAATCAGCCCATAAAGGTTCCCCATTATGCTCGGACAGTACAACAAGTAGGAAATTGGCCTGAAATTGAAAATTTTCAATTTTTCCATCCATTTTTGGTACTAATTCAATAAGCCAATCTTGATTTTTTAAATATTCCCTAATGTATTCATTCACTTTAGTTGAATGACCAGTCAGGGCACGAGTATAATGAAAATGATTATCTTCTAAAAAAGACATCGGTGGCTGATCAAAGTAATTTGGATTATCGAACTTAGTTTCAAGTAAAATTTTGAGTGGCGCATAATTATCTCTGGCTATACAAATAGTAGCTATAATGTATAAGATTTCAACAATTATAACTTCCGGAACCGCAATCAGAGAAATTAGACCGGATTTATTATTTGTAAGTTCAACTAAAGCTGTCAGATATTCACAGTATATTTTTATCTGATTTTTGTTGCCATATACTGAAATTGTAGCACCTAAATATATATACTGATAACTACTCGCTTCCATGCGCGAAATAGCCTCTGGTATGCGATCCACATCCTGACCAATTTCCTGAAAAATTATTTCCCATTCCTTTTTTATTTTAGTGATTAATTTGTGGCACAATCTCTCAAAATTTAATATATTAATAGTTTCCACACTAGACCCGGAAGAACCAACAACAAAATTAATTGTTTCCTGCAAAAGTTTGTTTTTTTCATCCATCGTTAAATCAATCACTGGCACAGAAAAAATAGCATTTTGTAATTCTGGCGTTTTTGGTATCTCAATGGTTTCGGGCTTTAAATGCAACCTCTTTTTAAACACTGGGAGAGTGAGATTACCCTCTAATTTACCTAACATGGTTGGTGTTTGAGTGTGTTTCCATTTGTCCCTAGCACGAGAGCTTACACCTTCTGCGATTGGACTAAAAATGTCTGTAGCTGAAAAATATTCACTAGGACGATTTTTTTGGAGTTCATCAAGTACATAATATGTAAATAAACCATTTTTAAGTTCAGGATCTTCGATTGAAAGTTCATCATCTTTACTGGCAGTAAAAATCATACTACCATTACCAATTACTGTATTTGAAAATGATTTAATATTTTTAAATCCCTTGGTATTGGGGATTGGGTAATTTTTGGCATTTTTACTTACTGACCCACTAAAACAAGAATCAATAAAAATTAAATTTACTTTTGATTTTAGGGATGTGAAAATATTTTTTATATCCTCTACTGATAAACAAGTATTTACAATATCATGAGTTGCATCATACGGCACTAAAAAGCTAAGTCCTGAATTAATATTATTAGGATCATCAACTAATGCTCCGTGACCGGAATAGAAAAAGAAGAAAACGTCATCTGACTCGATATTATCCAGTAATTCTTTTCCTAACGCAGTCTTGATTTCTGAAAGAGTCGCCTCTTCATCAACTAAAAGTTTATTATACCCAATATTGCTAATATTTTGTTGAAATAATGAGAAAAACTCTGTTGCATCTTTTTCTGCAAACGCTAGATTTGTAATTTGATTCTTATGCTTAGAAATTCCAATCGCAACAATATGATGTTTCATGAAATTAATTATTTTAGTAATTCCCACGCTTCAACTCCCAAGGCATTGGCTAATTTATATAAATTTTCTAATGTAGGGTTTACCCGGCCACTTTCCACCCGGCAGATATAGGCGCGGTCAATTCTGCTTGAACGAAAAACGTCGCCTTGAGTTAGGCCTTTTTCCTCTCGTATCCGTTTAAAATTAACGGCAAGTTTTTTGCTTAATTTATGCATAGTTATTCACAGATATTTTACCAATTATTGTATATCTTAACAATATTGTTGTATAATACAATAGAGAAGTGGGGGTTTGTGTTAAAAAAAAGAAAAAGTTTGATTTTGTCCAAAATATAGTTCGAGCCGATTTTTTTAATCTGGTTCTTTGGCGGTTTTATTCCGCCTCAGCCGTCCAGATGTTTCGGTCGGGCGGAAGGAGGGGTTTGGGGGGGGAATTCCGCCTGACCGATCATAATTTTTGTTGAAATTCGGTTCGGATTTGTTCATAAACACCCAGCCAGTTTCGCTTTTCATTTTTTAAAACAGAATTCCAACCGTTTTTTGGCTTAAATTCAAATTTTTTGCCTTGGTTCCGATTACTATCGGAACGCCAGAATCAAACTTTTTCTTTTTCTTTAATTCAATACAAATATGAAATACTTTCTTTACGCCCGCAAGTCGACAGACGAAGAGGAGCGTCAAGTCCTTTCAATTGAAGCCCAGCTCGCAGAGCTGAAGGAGTTAGCCGCCAAAGAAAAATTGGAAATTGCTGACTCGCTCTGCGAGTCTAAAACCGCCAAAGAACCAGGCCGAAAAATTTTCGGCGAAATGCTCGCTCGGATTGAAAAAGGTGAAGCCGACGGAATTTTAGCGTGGCACCCAGATAGATTGGCCAGAAATAGCGTTGATGGTGGGAAGATTATCTACATGGTGGATATTGGCCAGATTAAAACGCTGAAATTCCCGACTTTTTGGTTTGAGAATACTCCGCAAGGTAAATTCATGCTCAATATCGCTTTCGGCCAGAGCAAATACTATATTGATAATTTAAGCGAAAATGTTAAGCGCGGATTCAGACAAAAGTTAAGGCGTGGCGAATATCCCAACAAAGCGCCTATTGGCTATCTTAATGACCGCATGGCTAAAACCGTGCTTATTGATCCTCTGCGCGCCAAGCTGATAATCAAGATGTTTGAGATGTACAGCACGGGAGAATTTTCGCTTAAATTTCTAAAAGATAAGTTTTGCGATATCGGTCTGACCAGTAAGCGAGGAAAAATCCTGACTGTCGGCATGATTTCTAATATATTGAGCAATCCCTTTTATTGCGGAGTATTCAAGTTTAATGGCGAAATATACCAAGGCAAGTACGAGCCGATTATTTCCAAGAAGCTTTTTGATGAAGTTCAGGCGGTAATGCGGGATCGCGGCCGGCCGCTCGGGCAAGACAAGCACGACTACGCATTTACAGGACTAATGAAATGCAAATGCGGCGCCTGCATTACCGCTGAACGGCAAAAAGGCCATATCTATTATCGCTGTACGAAAAAGCTCGGAGCCTGCGATGAAAAGTATATCCGCGAAGAAAACTTGCTGGAGCAATTCTATGGCCTTTTTCAAAAAGCTTCTTTGTCTGATGACTGGATTGACAAGATGCTCGCCAAACTGGACGAGGAACAGAAAAGCGATATGAAGTCATCTATTGGTCTGATTGATGAGGTTAAAGCGCAAATTGGTGGCCTAGAGAGCAAGTTAGACAAGTTATTAGATGACCGATTAGAAGGGTTATTGGACAAGGACGACTATTTGCGCAAGAAAGAACAGCTCATCAATCAAAAAATCACTTTTGAGGACAAAATCCAGTCAATCAGGCAAACAGGAAATAATTGGCTCGAACCGATGAGAGAATTCCTTTTCGCCAATAAACAAACCAAAAAAGTCGCCAATGGCGGCGACCTTCTAGAGATTAGAGCATTTATTAAAAAAATCGGCTCGAACTTTATTTTGCAAGGCAAAAAATTTGAATTTAAGCCAAAAAACGGTTGGAATTCTGTTTTAAAAAATGAAAAGCGAAACTGGCTGCGGGACAGGGACTCGAACCCCGATACCACCCTCCAGAGGGGCGTGTCCTACCATTAGACGATCCCGCATTATTTTTTCTATTTAGCAGTATAGCACATAAATCAGGATAAATCAAGGCGTAGTCTTGACAAAATTAAACATCTGTGATAAAATTATAACACTGAGTATGACGGATAGTTACTCTTTGGCCTTAGGCCGAAGAGAGGAAAGTCCGAACACCCTTTTCGGCGCAAGCCGGAATGTCGCGGTAATGGGTAACGCCCACCCGGACAGTCGTAAGGCTGGCCGAGGACCAGTTCCACAGAGACAATACTAACGAGATGCGCAAGTATTTCGCGAAAGGTGAAAAGTGTAGCGAAGTATTAAGTTGAGAGTGAGATATCTCCTCAAATTAATGCCACCCTACTCAACTCCCAGCGATGGGCAGTTGTGGTAAACTCTACCTGGTGCAACCCCGTTTCGGGGGCTTGATCATGCCGGTAACGGCAATGACAGACAGATGACTATCGTTTTTTACGGCCGCAAGGTTAGTAAAAAATACAGAATTCGGCTTATAGTCATATTCAGTTAAAAAATACTTCGCTGCTGCGAGGTATTTTTTTATATTTATTCGTGTCTATCAATCGCTTCGTTGACTAGTTTGTCCGCTAATTTGTTTTGCTCGCGATAGATGTGTTTGAAAGTGACTCTTTTGAATTTGGTGCTTAGGTTATAGACTTTAATGAACAGTACTCCCAGATCCTTATCTTTGACTCGGTATTCGCGATTTAATTGCTTTACCACCAGTTCGGAATCCAAAAGGCATTCAGCCTCGGTTACCCCGTTTTCTAAGGCATGCTCCAGAGCCAAAATTAAAGCGCGATACTCCGCCTGGTTATTGGTGGCTTCGCCGATATAGCGTTTAAGTTCCAGTTGTTTCTCGCCGATTTTTATTACGGCTCCGATACCGGCCGGACCGGGATTGCCCCGCGCTCCGCCATCAGAATAAATTATTGCTTTCATATTGACTTTTTCAGTATAAAGAGTTATGTTTCTATTATTGTTCTTTAATTATAACTTCAAATAGCGTAATCAACAACCTGAAAGGAGAAAGCCATGATCGTTAAATCCGATCCGATAAGAATTTTCACACCGCCCATATGAGGCGGTTTTATTTTTCACTTATTTTTAAATCTTCAATTTTCAATTGCAATTCTTTATTGCCGTTCCATTCATTTACGCCAAGCTCAAAAACTATATCAATCTTGTCCCCCGCTTTGAGTCGCGCGCACCATTCGCCAAAAGAAAAGCCAATTAACTTGTGTAAGTTGGATAAATCCCCGTTTTGCGACACTAACACCTTAAGATGTTTGCCGTCGACTCCGACCGTCTGCACTTGCTCCACCGACAAACCGAAAGCGGCAAATAGCGGTTGTTCGTTATCTTCGCCGAACGGTTCAAATTTACTGACTTCCTCTAATAATTGCCAATCGATTTGGGATAGTTTTATTTCCGTATCAATCAACAAAGTCGGAGTCAGATCAAGCCCGATTAATTTTCCTTTCGCCAATTGTCGGATTTTCTCTTTAAATTTTTGAAAATTATCCTCGCCAATAATCGTCAAACCGCAAGCCTGGGGATGTCCGCCATATTTGGCGAGCAAGTCATGGCATTGCTTAAGCGCCTCGGTAATGTCAAATTCCTCAATGCTTCTTCCAGATGCCAAATACTTGTCGCCTTCTTTGGTGAATACCAGGGCCGGCCGGCGATGCTTGTCAGCCAAACGTCCGGCTACCAGCCCGACTACTCCTGCCGCCCAACCCTCGCCTTCAGCGATTAGAATATGTTCTTCTTCGGCGGTTTTAGCTATTTGAATGAAGGCGGCTTCTAGAATCTTACTGGTGATCTGCTGCCTTTCCTTGTTGTTATTTTCAAGAAATTGCGCCCATTTTTCCGCCTCTTCCTCCGATTCGGCAGTCAATAGATTAAATGCCACGGAAGCGTGGCCAACTCGTCCGGCGGCGTTGATTCGCGGTACAATCCGCCAACCTAAGTATTCGGTGTCTAAGCTGTTGTGGCGATTATTAACTAATTCCATCATTTTTGCCAAACCCAAGTTGCGGGTCTTCTCCATTACCATCAAGCCGTATTTGACTATAATCCTATTTTCGCCCAGTAGCGGTACAATGTCGCCGACCGTAGCGATTGCCGCCAAATCCAACAGCCATTTTTCGTAACCCTCAGGCAATTGAATCGGACTATTATTCTCCTGCTGATATTTAATGATGGCCTGTATGAATTTAAAAGCTACGCCAGCGCCGCATAACGGGCTTTCGGGATAACCGCAAGATTTGACCTGAGGGTCAATAATTGCCAACGCCTGAGGCAACTCCAGTGGCTCTTCATGGTGATCCAGAATAATGACATCTATGCCGGCCGTGGTAAATTCGGCAATTTCTTTTTTATTGGCAATACCGCAATCTACGGTGATGACAAGATTGAATTTTTGATTAATAATCTGCTGAACAATCTTTGTGTTCAAGCCGTAGCCCTCGCTTTCGCGAAAAGGAATGTAGGTATCAACATGGGCTCCCAGAGCGGAAAGCGTTTGGAATAATATGGTGGTAGAACAAACGCCGTCAGCGTCATAATCGCCATAAACCATGATATGCTCCCCAGCCAGCAAAGCCTGGAACAAGCGTTCTACGGCCAAGCGCATATCTTTGAATAAGTAAGGATCAAATAATTGCCGGTCAAAATCAGGGCTAAGGAACTCCTCAATCTTATTTTTTTCCGTTAATCCTCGGTTAAACAAAAGCTGTAAGACCAGCTCGTTGTAGTTGGGGTGTTGTCTGGTCAATTCCGGAGTAATTTTGTCTTTAATTTTCCAAATCATTGACTGGGGGTGGTTAATTCCGTTATAATTGACTTATATGAAAATACGTAAAAAGCGCTTAATGAAAATAGTCTGGATTATCGTAACCGTCCTAATGATTACTTCCATGGTCTTCTTTTCTTTATTGCCAATTTTAGGTTAAATATCAGAATAAAAATAAAATAGTCTAGTTGCCATTCTGGGTGGAGGAAAAGTTATTACCGCGCTTAGAATGGTATTTTATTTATCTTTTTAATACCGCTAAAAAAGCGTCGGCCGGAATATCCACTTTGCCCATAGCCATCATTTTTTTCTTGCCTTTCTTCTGTTTTTCTAAAAGTTTGGCGCGACGAGTCCAATCGCCGCCATAAAGCTTAGCGGTAACATCTTTGCGCAGGGCGGAAATGCGTTCTGAGGCAATAATTTTGCCGCCGATAGCCGCTTGGATTTTAACCATAAACTGTTGGCGAGGCAGGGTTTCTTTTAGGGTATCCACTATTTTGCGTCCTACCTGCTGAGCGTTATCCTTATAAGTGATAAGGGACAGGGCCTCCACTTTTTCTTCCGCTACCAAGATATCCATTTTTACCACCTCAGTCGCCTCATAGTCGTAAAAGTCATAATTAAGCGAGGCATAACCGCTGGTAATGGATTTGAGCTTATCATAAAAATCAACAATGATTTGAGTCAGAGGCAGATAATAATGAAGAACCGCCAAGTCTTCGTCCAAATATTCGGTATTAATATAAATTCCGCGCTTCTCGGTGGATAATTGCATGACTCCGCCCAGATATTCTTTGGGTGTAAAAATGTCAACCTTCATTATCGGTTCTTCTACTTGTTTATAATAAGTCGGATCGGGGAATTCTTGCGGATTATAGACGTCTTTTATTTCTCCGTTGGCCATATGTACTTTATAAGCCACACTGGGAATAGTCACCACTAATTCCAAATTGAATTCACGTCTCAATCGTTCTTGGAAAATTTCTAAATGCAACAACCCCAGAAAACCGCAACGAAAACCAAAACCCAGAGCCGAGGAATTTTCCGGCTCGTAAGACAGGGCGGCATCGTTTAATTTTAGTTTTTCAATGGCTTCACGCAAATGACTGAAATCGGAACCGTCTTTACAGAAAATTCCGGCGTAAACCATAGGTTTAACTTGTTTGTAACCGGGCAGAGGCTCTACGGTCAGATCTTTTATGGTTATAGTATCGCCGACACGGCATTGTGCGACTTCATGCAGGCCCGTGACGATATAACCGATTTCTCCCGAAGATAGTGTTTTATCTTTGATGTACTTGGGGGCAAAATGTCCGACCTCCAACCCTTCGGCCAACTGCTGGTTATAGACAAATTTGATATGGTCTCCTGGCTTAATGCTACCATCAAAAATTCTGACATAAGCAATGACGCCGCGGTATTCATCATAGACTGAATCAAAAATCAGGGCGCGCAAAGATTTGTCCGGGGATAGTTTCGGTGCCGGAACTTGAGCGATTATGGCTGACAATAATTCCGTTACGCCTTGGCCGGTTTTGCCTGACACATGAAAGATTTCTTCTTTTCGACAGCCTAACAGCTTGATTATTTCTTCAGAAACGCGCTCCACTTGAGCATTAGGCAAATCAATTTTGTTGATTACCGGAATAATTGTTAAATTGGCATCAAGCGCCAAATACAAGTTGGCTAAGGTTTGGGCTTGGATGCCCTGCGTGGCGTCAACCAACAGTACTGCTCCCTCAACAGCATATAGACTGCGCGATACTTCGTAAGTAAAATCTACATGTCCCGGAGTATCAATCAAGTTAAGCTCATAGCCTTGATACTGCATGCGAACCGGTGTTAATTTGATGGTGATTCCCCGTTCCCGTTCAATGTCCATTTGATCCAAAAGCTGTTCTTTCATGTCACGTTTGGAGATGGTTCCGGTCAATTCCAACATACGGTCAGCCAAAGTTGACTTGCCGTGATCAATATGGGCGATAATACAGAAATTACGGATATTATTTGAACTCATAGATTAAGGTAATGGAAAAATTTTAACATAATTCGGCCAAATTTACAAATTTGACTTTTTTATTATTTTATGATAGTATTCGCTAAATGCAGTACCTTTAAACTAGAATAGAAGGAGAATCACCATGGTTAAGCACCAAACGACCGGGTCAAGCCGTTTGACGACAAAAATCGTCATGGCTGCCGCCTTGATAGCCGCTTTGGTATTAACCGGCGCGGCCACAACTGGCAAATCGAGCATTAAAACGCGTGACTTGCAAATAAGATTAGAGACAAAAAAGGAAAAAAGCGGGGAAGAAAAGGTTAAATCGGTCAAACCGGAAAAACCCAATCCTACCAAGGAAAAACTCGAGTTTCCGTTAGCTAAAGGTGATATTCCCGATGAGAAGCTGTATGTTGGCTCGGCCGGTATGATGGTAATAAACCCGCGCTGTATTGATTATGCCGAATTGGTCAGAGCCACTTCATCCTATCAAGAGTTAAAAGAACGCAAGTTAGCGCCCAGCAGTGCCGCTTATTGGTTTCTAATTACTGAAAGCGGCGATATTGCTTGGCGGGAAACCAATAGGTATGCTGAAAAGCAAAATATCACTTTGATCACTGATCGAGAAAATCTGGTGAAATTCCTCAAAAAGCAAACACGCTTCAAGGATAATACCCCCGAGGAGTTGATTGGCTGGTTTGATGTTACCGATCAAATCAGCGAAATAATAAAGAACCTTAAGAAATGAACGCCCCGACTCACTTGTTGAGCCGGGGTTTTTATTTGGTGGGTAGTTAATAATTAACCGATTAAAGCTAAGTGCTGCTACCGTTATTAATTCCGCTATCAGTCATGACCACCGCTGATCTGAATAATTTGCGCTTCATGGAAGTCAGAAAAATAAACATTTCCTCAATCTTTAAGATTAATCCCAATACCACATAACCTAATAGTCCCAGCAAGCCGGCAATAAATCCCTGGAAAAAAATTCCCCAGAATGTTTGCATGGACACATAATCATCAAAAAGTTGCAAAGAAAAGTAGCTTACTAGTCCCCCGCCGATGGAGGCTATAGTGATGCGCCAAGTGGAATTGGCGATGCGTCTGATATCTAGTCGACCAATCTTGTTTCTTAAAAGTATCATTAGCAAGACCAGCTCAAAGATTGCTGATATTGACATGGCTGTCGGTAAAGCCAAAACCCGCATATCCACATAACCCCATAAATCCGACAGGCGCAAGAGAGCGGTGGCGGCAAAAGAAAACCAATTTTGGAAGGAAAAAATAAAACGAAAAATCAATAGTGCCGCTACATTGACTATCATAGACAGTAATCCGGCGTAAAACGGTGTTTTGGTATCATGCAAGGCGTAAAAACTGCGAATGATAAGGGGGTAAGCGCCGGCGGCGAATAAGCCGATACAGAAAATAGCTAAAGAGGCGGCGGTCAAGCGGGTGTCATACCAATCAAATCGTCCGGCGCCCAGAAGTACACGGACGATTTGCGCGCGCAAAACATAAAGTATAATAGCTACCGGCACAATCAAAAACAGCGTTTGGCGAAAAGTAGTGGAGACGACTGTTACAAATTCTTGATTTTTCTTTTGTGCCGCCAGGGCAGATAATACCGGTAGAGCCGCTATGCCCAAAGATACGCCAAAGATACCCAAAGGAAAATTTTGTAAATTGTTGGAAAAAGTAAAAATAGACAGGGATCCGGCAGCCAAAGTTGAAGCTACCACGGTGATGATTAAAAAATTGAATTGACTGATACCCAAAGAGATAGTGCGCGGTACCATCATCTTAAACACTTCCATAACATGTTTATTGCGCCAATTGAAATCCAAGCGGTATTTGAAGTCAGAACCGAATAATGGTAAGAGCTGAATGATCATATGCAGGAAAGCGCCAATGACAACACCCCAGGCCAAACCCATGACGCCGAATGGTTTAATCAAAAACAAAGCGCCAAAAATAATACCGAGATTATAAATAATCGGCGCCAAAGAATACAGAAGGAACTTACGTTGGGATTGTAAAACCGAAGAGAAGATTGATGATAAGCCGAGAAAAATCGGCGACAAGAACATAATACGGGATAGAGCGATGACTAAGCCCATCTTTTCCGGCGCAAATCCCGGAGTGATCAAAGGCATTAATAGCGGAGCCAGGGCAAATAGCACGCCACAAGCGATCAATAAAGCGATTGATAAAAGATTTAAAATACTGTTAATTAGTTTCCAAGCCTCTTTTTCCTGATGTTTGGCCAGAAGCGAGGTAAAAACCGGAATCAAGCCGGCCGAAACTGCGCCTAAAATCAAAAGATTATACACCAAGTCGGGTAAACGAAAGGCGGCATAATAAGCGTCAAGAATATCGCCAGCGCCGAATTGTGAGGCTAATACTCTGTCTCTGATTACGCCCAATAGCCGGCTGGCGACAGATAAACCGCCAATAATAATAGCCGCCGAGGTAATGCTCTGCGACTCTTTGTTTATTTTACTGATCAATTTTTTGATTTTTTTAAACATTGACAATAGTAACAAAATTTGCTAAACTGCAGTTTTTTAATTTTTTTTATTTTGCCATCCTGACATCAACTACTTTTACTCCCCTGCCCCTATCCAGCACCATAATCGGATTAAAATCAATTTCTTTCAGTTCCGGATATTTTGCTACCAGACAAGAAAATCTTACCAATAAATCAGCCAAAGCGCCAATATCAGCCGGTTTTTGGCCGCGCGTACCGGCTAAAAGCGGATAGATTTTCAATTCTTCAATCATTTTTTGCGCTTCATTTTTGTTAATAGGCGCCACACGAAAGACTACGTCCTTAAACACTTCTGTATAAATTCCGCCTAAACCAAGCATAATAACGGCGCCGAATTGAGGATCTCGCTTTAGGCCGACAATCACTTGTTGGCCGCTAACCATCTCGCCTAAAAGATACCCCTTAATTTTGACTCCTTTGACTTTCTGAACAATATCCGTGTTCATCTTTTTTATAGCGGCCAGCAATTCCGTCTCATTATTTATGCCCACTTTAACCCCGCCTACATCGGACTTATGTATTACTTGAGGCGAAATAACTTTAAGTGCAATGGGGTAACCGACTCTTTTACCGGCCTTGGCGGCTAAGGAAATATCTGCAATAAACTCGGCGCGGTGCACTGGGATATCATTTTTAATCAGTAGTTGCCGACAGACATCCTCCGTCAATTCATTGGATAATATTTTATTGGGCTTAATGGCGGGGGCTTTTACTGTCGGTTGTTTATTTTTGAGGTATTGGTAATATTTGGCCATAGTGCTTAAGACACTGACGGCCTGCTCAGGAAAGTTGAATTGCGGTAATTTATTATCGGCAAAAGTCTGATAATATTTGACAATCTCCAATTCACCCAAAAAACATAGGACGATTGTTTTACTTGTGGTTTTTTTGATTCGGCCGATCGCTTCAGCCGTCTCTTTTATCTGCGTCATTCTCTGCGGGGTTAGCGCTACGATTATGGCGTCAACGTTCTTATCTTTAACCACTTCGCGCAGAGCGATCTCATAACGGTCAGCCAGAGCATCACCTAAAACATCAACCGGATTATGGTTGCTGGCTGCGGCCGGTAAAACTTTTTTTAATTTAGCTTTGGTCGTTTCAGATAATTCGGCTAATTTTAATTTATAGTCTGGCAACCAGTCAGTCAAAAGAATGCCCGGGCCGCCGGCGTTGGTGACAATAGCCACGCGATTGCCGCGAGGTAAATCTTGGTAGGCAAAACCCTCAGCCAAATTAAAAAAATCCATAACATCACGCGCCTCAATCACGCCGGATTGCTTAAAGGCGGCGCTATAAACCTGGGCAGTGCCAGCCAGCGATCCGGTATGGGAAGAAACAGCTTGACTGCCGTCCGCGGTCTTACCTGATTTTAAAACAATAATCGGCTTTTTATCGGAAATTTTATTGGCTATAGATAAGAACTTTTGGCCATCATTAATGCTTTCCAGATAAGCCATTATGACCTTGCTGTTTTTATCTTGGTTGAAATATTCCAAAAGATCCAGTTCGTTAATATCACACTTATTGCCCATGGACACAAAATAAGAAAAGCCGAGTTTCTGGGCTTCGGCCGTATCTAAAATAGCCGTACCTAAAGCGCCGGATTGGGAAAAGAAGGCTACATTGCCCGCCTTGGGGAAGGTGGCGGCAAAGGAAGCGTTTACTGACGGCTTAGTATTGATATAACCTAAGCAGTTCGGACCGAGTATCCGCAGTTTATATTTATTTTTTAATTGCAGTAATTTTTCTTCCAATTTAACTCCCTCACCGCCAACTTCTTTAAAACCAGAAGAAATAATCAAAATATTTTTTGTTCCTCTCTTGCCACAATCTTCCACTACAGCCAATACAAATTGCGCCGGCACGACAATAATCGCTAAATCAGGAATCTGTGGCGTTTTTAAAATTGACGAATATGCCGGCTTGCCCTCTATCTTGGTTTCAGAAGGATTAATGGGAAAAATCTCGCCCCGGTAATTGACCAAGAGATTCTTTATCACATCATTGCCGACTTTACCGGTATGATTGGAGGCGCCGATTATTGCTACGCTTCGCGGGTTAAAAAACGATTTAAGGCTATTCATAGTATCTAATTTATAATAATCTAATTTTACCATAAATATCCGATTCAGCCAAAATAAAAAGCGGGTTAACTAAAGCAACCCGCTAACTCTGATAAAAAGAGCAATTAATTGTAATTGGCAACCCGAATTTCAGCGCCGTCGCTGAAACCTCCGCCAGCCGCCATTGCCGCTCCGCCGGCCCCGCCAGCTAAGCCGGCCCCGCCAACCAAAGTGTACACATTGGAACTAGCCACTAACTCCGCTAATGCACCCTCAAGGGCAAGCGGGTTACCAATCGGCACTGGCGAATCGATCACCGCTCCGTTTTGATTGGCATTATTAGTAATGGGTACAGATAATGATTGAGTCTGGGCTTCAAGCTTATTGCTAGTGAAGTTTCCTCCGATGATTGAAAGAGCGAT
Source organism: Patescibacteria group bacterium (assembly GCA_041650895.1). Classification (NCBI taxonomy): domain Bacteria; species Patescibacteria group bacterium. Next base: position 89,214 of record JBAZKF010000001.1, read on the forward strand.
TAGGCTGATAAAAATCCACAACACTTTCTTTTTCATGGTTTTCCCTCCTGTTGCAGTCTCTTTTACAAAAAACAATTAAGTGCTTATTACTATAAACTAAATAACAAATTAAGTCAAATAAAAACATTAACAATTAAAAAAACTGACTCGAAATTAATCGAGTCAGCGGTCTGAAATGTTCTAGGTTGGCCCAGTCAATGCCGCTGATAATAAGCGGCAGGTCGTATACACGTCATTGCCGTCGCCATCAACAATTACGGTTTTTTAACTTCCTTAATTATCGCTCGTTTTACCATCGGAGCGAAAAAATCATCGCCCCTCAATAAACGAAGCCACTGCTGCCCAGTTTGTCCGTGTTTTTTATAATTATTAGATATTAGAGAATTTTCTGCCTCCATTATTGAGGTAAATGGCCCCCTAACATCAATATCATCGGAATGGGATTTGGTGATAATAATTACGTAATTTCCAGTCCCCATCTCTACTATCCTTTCAAATGTTCTAGTCCTAGTCTTCCCAGGCGAAATCAATGTTTACATTCAGCCCCCCAAACGCGTCCGATTCCACGTAAGGAAAGGACAACGCATCAGAGAAACTGAATTCGGCCCAGTCAATGCCGCTGATAATAAGCGGCAGGTCGCAATACACGTCATTGCCGTCGCCATCAACGACGTAGAGTACGCCACCGCCGAAGTTTAGTGGCAGGTAGGACTTAAAGACCATTTCCGCCTTGCCCCAAACCCATGAGGCATAGTAACTCGCGCCGTCCGGAGAAATCAGCGTTGAATGACCATATCCCCACTCATCAGCCTGATACCAACCGGGCAGGTTGGTGACGCTAAATTGGAAAGGATAGTTGTAAACAAAGTTCATCACCAGGTTTTCATTCCTGTTGATGCCACCCTCCACGGTAACATCCTTCCAGCCAAACAATAGCTGATTGCCGTAGTCATCCTGGAAAGAGATAGACAGGTAGTAAGTCCCGGGCCGAATTCCGCCGCAATGAGCGCGGAATTGATGGTCGATGATCGGCACATAGAAGGAGTAATAATCGGTCCCGCCTCCCTTACCTATTTCCACTCCATTATCGGTAGAATATAGGTAGATGTAAATGCGTGTGGCCTGATCCTTGAGTGAATCTCCAATTTCTTGGAGTTCCTCCTGATTCAAGCCACTAATTCCGTCGCCGTTGTAACCGCCACCCTTTTCCAGGGATTTGGTCACTTCGCCGACGAAATCGTGGTTGATCTTTTCGACGACGGCCGACAAATCTCCTTCGATCCAGAACCCGCCGAGTTCGGCTTCGGGGATGGTTTCGGTAATCGGCGGACAGCCCGCCAGAGTCATAGCCGAGACAGTCAGAATGGCAAAGAGAATGGTAGTGTAACGCATGATGCTTTCCTCCTAAGGTAAGATTGTAACGACCCACACATCAGCCCCACATTAGGACTAATACATAATCATATCATACTTTGTTAATTTTGTCAATAGGTTTATCCACTCTGCCAGATAGTTGATTACAATTTTAGCCAAATTTAGACAAAATTAATTATGATAAAACAAAAAGATAACTAAAAAAGCCGGCAAAAACCGGCTTTTTTATCTAAAATTAAATTATTACCTATTTTCCATTATTTTCCTTAATCACCGCCTGGGCCGCGGCTAACCGAGCAATCGGTACGCGGAATGGCGAACAAGACACATAATTAAAACCTTCACGATGACAGAAATTGACAGTTTTGGGTTCTCCGCCATGTTCGCCACAGATGCCAATCTTCAAGTCTTCTTTGGCGCTTCTGCCTTTCTTAATGGCGATGCGGATAAGCTCGCCGATGCCTTCCTGATCAAGCACTTCAAAAGGATCATATTCAAAAATACCTTGAGTCACATATTCTTTCAAGAATTTTCCAGCGTCATCACGGGATAAACCGGCGCCCATCTGAGTCAGGTCATTAGTGCCGAAAGAAAAGAATTCTGCTCCGGCCTCCACAATCTTATCAGCAATCAGCGCCGCGCGAGGCACTTCAATCATGGTACCGATTTTGTATTTTAATTGGCTATTGGCAGTGGTCAATTTTTCTTCCACCACCTTAACGATGCGTTCTTTGAGGATAGAGAACTCTTTGACTGTAGCGACCAAAGGAATCATGATTTCCGGTTCCACTTTAATCCCCTCTTTTTCTACGGCAATCGCCGCTTCAATCACGGCCGCGGCTTGCATGTCATTGATTTCCGGATAAGTGATGGCCAAACGGCAGCCACGATGACCCAGCATGGGGTTAAATTCGTGTAAATCGTCAATTTTGGTTTTCAACACCTCAATCGGCACATTCATTTCAGCAGAAAGTTCCGCAATGTCTTTTTCTTCTTTGGGCAAGAATTCATGCAATGGCGGATCTAGGAAGCGAATAGTTACGGCATGGCCATCCATAGCCTTAAACAAACCGATAAAATCTTTTCTTTGATAGGGTAACAGTTTAGCCAGGGCTTTTTCTCGGCCGGCTATATCAGAAGCTAAAATCATTTCTCTGACAGCTTTGATTCTATCACCCTCAAAAAACATATGCTCGGTGCGGCATAAGCCGATGCCCTCAGCGCCGAATTTTCTGGCGACCATGGCATCATGAGGCGTGTCAGCGTTAGTGCGAATCTTAAGTTTTCTAACTTCATCGGCCCAATCCATTAAGGTACCGAAGTTACCGGAAAGTTCCGGATCCTTGGTGCCAAGCTTGCCGTTATACACTTCGCCAGTGGAGCCATCCAAAGAGATAAATTCTCCTTCTTTTAACGTCAGACCCTTATCTTTAATAGTTAAGGTTCTGGCTTTTTCATCAATAATGATGTCAGCGCAACCGGCAACGCAACAAGTGCCCATACCGCGGGCCACCACGGCCGCGTGAGAGGTCATACCGCCTCGAGCAGTCAAAATGCCTTTGGCCGAATGCATACCGTCAATATCTTCAGGAGAGGTTTCGGTGCGGACCAAGATGACATCCAAACCGGCTTGAGTTTTTTCAAACGCTTCAGTGGCAGTAAAAACGACTTCACCGACAGCCGCTCCGGGAGAAGCCGGCAAACCGCGAGCAATAACTTCACCTTCGGTTTTAGCCAAAGGATCCAGTTGTTTATGTAATAATTGATTTAATTGATTCGGTTCTACGCGCATTAAAGCTTCATCTTTGGAGATTGCTCCTTCGGTAACTAATTCTACAGCGATGCGCACAGCGGCCGCGGCAGTTCTTTTGCCGTTTCTGGCCTGCAGAATAAATAATCGCCCTTGCTGAATGGTGAATTCCATATCTTGCATATCGCGATAATGTTTTTCTACTGTATTGCAAGTATCAACCAACTCTTTGTAAATAGCCGGATTCTGTTGTTCCAAAGTGGATACGGCAAGCGGAGTACGAATACCGGCGACCACATCTTCGCCTTGCGCGTTCATTAAATATTCGCCATAAAATTTGGCTTCGCCGGTAGAGGGATTGCGGGTAAAGCAAACACCTGTGCCCGAATCTTCTCCCAGGTTGCCGAACACCATGGTCTGAATATTAACAGCGGTGCCGATCAATCCCTTAATATCATTGATTTGGCGGTAGCGGATGGCGCGATAGTTGTTCCAAGAATTAAACACGGCATTGATCGCAGCATATAGCTGATCAATCGGGTCTTGCGGGAAATCCACTCCTTTGACTTCTTTGATTTTAGCTTTATAGCGATTGGCGACTTCCTGCAAATCTTCGGCCGTCAAATCAGTGTCAAATTTAGCACCCTTGGTATCTTTGACATTCTCCAAAATATGTTCGAATTCGGCATGCTCCACTTCCATCACCACATTACCAAACATTTGAATCAAACGACGATAAGAATCCCAAGCAAAACGGGCGTTGCCGGTCTTGGTGGCCAAACCCAAAACGGATTGGTCGTTAAGGCCTAAATTCAAAATTGTATCCATCATGCCAGGTAAAGAAGCCGCGGCGCCAGAGCGAACGGAAACTAATAACGGATCATTGGCATCGCCCAAAGTCTTGGACATCTTTTCTTCCAACTGTTTTAATTTGGTGTTGGTTTGTTCCTTGACTTCATCAGTGATGGTTTTGCCGGCTTTGTAATACAAATCGCAAACTTCGGTAGTTAAGGTAAATCCCGGAGGGACATTAATACCCAGACTGGACATTTCCGCCAAGTTGGCGCCTTTGCCGCCGAGAAGTTCTTTCATGCTTTTATTCCCTTCTTCAAAGGAATAGACGTACTTTTTCACATCAGACATAATTTATATTGAGTTATTTATTATTCACTTGTAGGTTATGGTCGGTGGCTTGCGAAAAACAGACTAAAATAAAATGACAGGTACGCAAGTCTGCGTGCCTATCACTCCTTAGAAATAATACTTGATATTTATTTTTCTATTTCTCTTTTCGTGAGTAGGCCTTTTTGCGCTCCGATGTGGGCTACGACTGAGGCGGAATTCTTGATGCCCCAGGTGAGCGCTTCTTTTATGTTTTTATCATAAACCAGAGCTGAAGTCAAGGCCGATCCGAAAGCATCGCCAACACCCAAGGTATTAATCGGTTTAGACGACCTGGCTTTCATATAGTACTGTTTTTTGTCGTCTATGGCATAGGCGCCGTTAGCGCCATCGGTAATAACCGCCACCTTGGGCCCAAGGGATTTGAGATGTGCTAATAAACCTTTCATGTCTTTAAGTTTTTTAAATTCCAGAGCCTCATCATGATTAACTATCAGCACTTCTATCTTATTTAAATATTTCTTAATGGCCGGGATATTTTTGAGTTGCTCATTGCCGGGATTCCAAACAATCTTTCTTTCGGTAGCGACCAGTTTATCCATAATTTTTTGCCAACCGACAGCCGGCAGAGACGTAACATAAAACCATTTGGCATTAATGGCCAATGAAGGCAAATCTTTATCGTTTAGCGCGGTATTGGCACCACGATGCACAAAAGCGATATGTTCCTTGCTGGGATTGTCAACGGTCAGGATGACTGTGAAACCGGTGGGATTTTTTTCATCCAGTTTAACTAAGCTGATATCAACTTTGTTGGCAGTCAAATTAACTAATATCCGCTTGCCAAAATCGTCTTTGCCTACGCGACATAAGGCCGCAGTTTTCAAACCTAAGCGCGCCGCCGAAACAGCAACATTGGAACAACCGCCACCGAAGGTGTTAAAAACCCTATCGGCCACGATTTTGGCGCCGTATTCAAAAGCCAAGAGCTTCTGTTTGACGGCATTGCCGGTAGAGACCAGCTCACCTTCCTTGGAATAAAAGGAAATATCCACGGTGGCACCGCCGACGGTTATCAAGTCAAATTGCTTCTTGGGCATATAATTATATTTTATTCGCTATGGTATATGGTATATTTTAACAAAATTTTCCGGCTTTTACAATCGGCCGGAGCAACTCAATCAGACTACCTTTCTATTTTTGCCTTTCCTTGGCGTAAAACCTCCACTTGGCCGTTTTTTATCCCAATCAAAGTTGACGGCAGGGATATTCTTTTGCCGCGACCATAATAAAAGTCAGGATTATCGCCAAAATACTTCTTCGCTCCCTTAATGTCATCAGCCGGACTCTCTCCCTCCGGATTAGCGCTCGGTGCCACTAACGGGCCGGTCTGAGCAACCAAATCTCTAAGCCATTTCTTATTCGGTAACCGGAAAGCCAACGATTTGGTCCCGCGATGCAAATATTTAAACTTGGAATTCATGCAAGGCAAAATTACACTGACGGCATTAGGCCAGATTTTGAGTAGTACTTTTTTATCTCTTGCCGGCAGTTTAATGCCGAATGAATTTAAATCGGCCAAAGAAGAAATAATAATAATCAGCGGTTTTTCCGGCGAACGATGGCGAACACGATAAATTCGCTCAACCGTTTTTTTATTGGTAGCTCGACCAAGCAGGCCGTAAATAGTGTCGGTCGGCATCACTCCGATTCCGCCTGATTTTAATATTTTTGTTATTTCTTTTCTAGTTGTCATATTTTATTAGGCCTGGCCTAACCAATAATCCGAATTATCTTGTTATTTCCTCAGCTTTAATGGCATCTTCCAGCTGATATTCCCCCACTCTGATCCGTACCAAGTCGGACATATAAGCGCCGCAACCAAGCATCTGCCCCAAATCCCGCGCTAATGATCTAATATAAACCCCGGGGCCGGTAACGACTCTGATTTTTAAATCGGGATATTTATATTCAATCAATTCAATGCTTTTGATTAACACCGGCCTGGCTACTAATTCCAACTTACCGCCTTGACGCGCTGTTTTATAAGCGGGTCGGCCAGAAATTTTTATAGCGGAAAATTGCGGCGGTACTTGCTGGATCTCTCCAATGAAACCCTTAATCGCCTCCAATATCTCCTCTCGTTCAGGCTTATATTCACTAACAATGCTTTTTGCCCCTTCTTCATCGTCAGTAGTGCTGATCACGCCCAACCTGATATCCGCCACATACTCTTTTTCTTTGGCTACCTCTTCGGAGATCTTTTTTGTCGCTTCTCTGCCGATAGCCACAACCAAAACGCCGGATGCCAGGGGGTCCAGTGTGCCGGCGTGGCCGACTTTCTTTACGCCCGTACGCCGTCTGACTTGAGCGACAATATCAAATGAAGTCGGGCCTTTTGGCTTATTGATGGCAATGATGTTTTCCATGATATTAATCTAACAAAAAAGCGGACTTTATAAAAGCCCGCCTTGGTCAAATAAAAAATTATAAACCTAAATCCTTATCAGATAAGTTAGTCGCCTCAAAACCGGTGGTTTTTATTGTCTCCATAGTTGCATCCAAATCCTCCAACGACTGATCAAGATCCACTTCCGTTATTTCCGGTTCTTCCGCCGGCTGAACCGCTTGGCTTTCAATTGGCGCCGCCGCTTTTTCCCCTTGATTATCTTGCAGATTGATCTCCTGCGACGTTCCGCAACCAGCCAATAATCCGCCAACCACAAATACTACTGACAATAAAGCGATCAATGATAAATGTTTCTTCATATGTTTTGTTACTGCGTTAAATTATTAACGGTGGTTGATTCGATTAGATCTGGATTCGGCAAGGCCGACTGGGGCGCGGCCGGAGAAGAGGTGGAATTGCCGGCAGACATGGCTTTGATGATGGCCCTAACTCTGGCTATCTCGGCTTTAATTGTAGTGTTATAGTAAGCCCTAATATCCAACGCGTCGGCATTAACAGTTTTTAAAGCAGTCTGCGCTTCCTTAAGTTCAAGCTTGAATTGTCCAGCTGATTTGCCACAAACCGATTCCTGACCCTGTTTGAGTAATGAGACATAAGTGGCATAATCATCGCTGAATTTTTTTATTTTTGTATCCAGAACGGCCAAATCCGCTTTGAGTGCCGTCACATCTATACCGCGGGCGACTAAGCGATCGGACATGGCGGACAGCTTGTCTTTGAGTGTCTGGTACGCCTGCATATGCCTGACTTTGCTGTTATCAAAATTGGATACCTTAATTTGAATCTTTGATTCAATCACCGGACAACGGGCAATCGCTCCGGCCGCCACTTTTTTGACTAAGTTAATTGTGGAAGTCACTTGGGCGGCCACTGTTTGCGCTTTGGGGATATTGCCGAATTTAAGATCTGCCGGAGTCAAAGCGCGAGTGGAAATTCCGGCTGCCATCGTCCCCTCTGCCAAAAGTAAAGGCAATAAAACGAGAGTTAACAAAATAATTTTTTTCTTCATATGTTTCTGATATTGCTAATATTACTAAGCTACTTTTTAATTTGTTGCAATGATTGATATAGCAAGATAATGTAGATCAAATACATCGGACCCAAAACCAGTTGGGCTAAATCCAATAAGATCGTAGCGACTTCCTGATTGGCTAGACGCAATAAGCCGGCAATAAAAGAAACCAAGAATACCACCAAGAGCCACAAAAGCAATCGGCCGAAAACCGCCCACCAATAACCCTTAGTCAGTTCCCGGCTTCGTTTAAGCGAACCAATAATCGATGTATCCTCAAAAATTAGAATCACCGACGCCAAGCAGAATATTACCGCCCAAAGAAATCCCGGTATGATGAATAGAATCAGACCGCCGACAATAATCAAACCGAAAAGCAAACCGACAACAAAATATTTAACCCAATACTTCACTGAGCCCTTAATCGCTTCCGTTAAACTTAATTTTCCATCCGACTTCAAAATTAACAACTGGCCGATCACCATTGATAGCGACACTGCCAGCCCTAAAATACACACTATGATTACCAGAATGATCTTGCCCCATAAAGGTAAGGCGTCAAAACCGCCGGCAGTAACGAAAGAGAAGCCTAGAGAAGAAATAACAGGATCAGTAACTTTGGCGACTTGAGCCTCACTGGCCGGCAAATAACGGATTATTCCCAGCACCCAAGCCAGCAGAGTCGCAATTCCCATAATAATCATGGGAATCAAGGTTAAAATAACTAGTTTTTGCCAATTTTTTACGTACAAATCCCAAGTCGCCCTTAACAGAGCGCCGGGTTCCGTTAATATCGGCTTAACGTTTGAATTTTTATCCATATGTTTTTAAATTATGACTATATTATAGCACAAATCAAAAGCAGTGGTAAAGCTTAGCGAATTCTCATTTTTTTCTGGCGAGCCGAATTGCCGAAACGATGCGCTTCATCCCGGGCCTGTTTTAAAGTAATCAGCATATTAACAGCCAACTCCCGGACGTTTTTGGGGGTACCGGCGGAATAAACCAGTTTATCTCCGCCAAATTTGGATAAACCCAGAAGCGGTTTGACAACTTTCAATTTTTTGAACAGTTTACTGATCTGATTGATTTGCGGACGGCCGCCGTCAACCAAAAATAGATCGGGCAGGGGCCATTCCGGATGGTTAAGACGGCGACTGATCATTTCTTCCAATGCTTGCACGTCATTGTTGGTCACTGTTTTTATGTTGAATAAACGATACTGCGATTTGTCCGGCTGATCGCCGATAAATACAGCCATGGCGCCGACAGTTTCTTTACCCGATAAGTGAGAAACATCATACGCCTCAATCCGTCCGACACCGCCGTTGCCGGATATTTCATCTCGACTGATTAATGAAGCGTCGGAAATGTGGCGGAAAGCCCCGGATAGTTCCGGATTCTCTTTAGCTAATTTTTTTACTAACTGCTTTTTTTTGCCTTCAAACAGCCAGATAATGTTTCTGATATTCTTTTTGTACTCCTGGGGCGTAATAGCTGAAACGCAAGCGCCCGGACATAAGCCGATTTGATAATCAAAACAAGGCTGGCCGCTGCCGGGCTGACAAGTGGAATAAGGGAAAAGTCGTCTGATGATCCGCAAAGCATTCTTAATCAAGGTGGCGTTAAGGTATGGCCCGAAAATATGCGCTCGCCCTGGCGAATATTTCCCCAAATCCTTGCCTCGGACGATTATGGGCTTGGGCCAATCGCTTTTGGCGATCACGACGTAAGCAAACGAGCGGTCGTCTTTGTCTTTGACATTATACTTGGGCCAGAATTTTTTAATAAGATTAGCTTCCAAGATTATCGCTTCCAAAACGGAATCAGTCTTATTATATTTTATATTTTTGGCTAAGGATACCATCTCCCCTATCCGCAATTCCATATCCGGACGGAAATATTGCAAAACCCGATGGCGCAGATTGGTGGCGCGTCCGATATATAATATTTTGCCTTTACCATCTAACCAACGATAGACACCCGGAGATAGTGGCAGTTTTTTAGCTTTTTCTTTGAGATTCATAATTTTACCAGGTTAAATGCTGTTGCAAGAATTATTGCTTCATAGCACTCCACGGGATTAATCTTAACATAACGCGACTTTAACGACAAAATCCGCCGAATAATCATTAGTTTCTTTATTACCGCCACCAATTTATCCGTCTGACTAACGGTTTTGCCAATATCGGCCTAATTGCTTGACAAATTAACCAAAATACGCTAATATTATATCAATCGTTAAAAAATCAACATTTAAGCAAAATATACTATGTCAACAAAAAAAGCAGGCGGCAGTACAAGATTAGGCCGAGATTCCAATGCGCAACGCTTAGGCATTAAGCTTTACGGAGGCGAAACCGCCCAGTCCGGCAATATTATCGTGCGCCAACGCGGTACACATTATCGCGCCGGCAATGGCACCAAACAAGCCAAGGATGATTCCATTTTTGCCGTTCAAACGGGTAAGGTTGGCTTTAACAAAAAGAAAGTCAAAAAGTTTACCGGTAAGCTTGAGTACGCTCAGGTTGTTTCTGTGCAATAAATCTGGCAATAAAAGCTGCGGCTTAAAAAGATTTATATTTTAAACACCCCGTTTTATTCGGGGTGTTTTATTTTTTCAATAAAAATCGCCGCCTCGGTAAAACCCGAGACGGCGAGCAAGGTACGATTAAGATAAAGGAGATGCGGACTGGGGCGACTCAGTCAGTGATGCCAGTAGCGACTGACTGGTTAAGACCGCTTCTTTGGCGCACAATTCAATCCGCTCCCAGACAATAGCATGGAATTCCTTAACCTTCTTTTCGTAGTTTTTGGCGCCACCGGAGTAACGCGCCAATGCTTTGGACCAGTTGCCCTTTTCCTTAACCAGAAAATAGTGCAAGACGAAGGCGCCCATGCGAATGTTATGTTCCGGGTTTTTCAGAATACTAATGAGATTTTCCCGGAATTTCTCCACTTGACGAACTCTTTCCCGTGCCTCCTTTTTATTTTTAGCGGGCTTAATGAACTTCGGTTCTGACCAAAGACCGAAGCGCTTGGCTACTCCTTGGCCGGTACCGTATTGAACCTGCATCAAGCCATACGCTTCGGCGCAAGATTTGGCGTTCGGATCATGCCATGATTCGGTATGGGCAATCGCCACTAAAATCCCCCGCGGGAATTTATAATGGCTTTCCCATTTCTCAAAATCACGCGCCCACCTGTTGGCTTCCGCATCCGACACGCGGTGGTTGTCCCGTTGAATAAAGGCGACATAGACATTAATAACTTCTTGTGGCGACAACAACTCCAAATTAACCAAGGTCGAATCAGTCGCCTCAATTGATTGACTAAGAATCACTGACTCGGACTCGCCTGAACTGACTGCTTGTTGTTGCAGAAAAATCTTCTCTGCCTGCAATAGTTCAGAGTCCAATTCTCGCTCGTCAATAAAATCAACCGGCTCAATAGCATTCATTATCGTTAAGGCCGGCCGATCTGACTCGATCCGTTTAATCCGACAGTCTGCCCGACATTTTGCGGTATCAATGCCGGCCGCCAGAACTTGGCCTTCGCCCAGCCAGGCACCCAGCGCCACAACGGCAGAAAACGCTAAAAATGCCATAACCAACATCAGATTAACGCGTTGGATGAAAAAGTTAACGCATCCTTGGACAATCCGAATATCAGCCGATTTGCCATCAAAAAAACTGTTCATTGTAAATGTTCCTTTTGATATCTTCCCTAATTTTAGGGATTTTTTTTGACACAAGTTGGTCACAGCGACCAATGTTTATTATTATATCACACCTTTACTTTTTTGTCAAGATGTTTATCCACAGGGGGGCTAACATGCCTATCTTGATCTTTTAGAACCCAAAACCCGCCTCGGACATAGCCGTGACGGGTTTTAAATTTACCTGAATCATTTTTTTAATCCCGCTTTAATCAAGCCGAAAAACAAGGGATGCGGTTTAAGCGGCCGGGATTTGAATTCCGGATGAAATTGCACACCCACAAAAAACGGGTGCTGATCTTTAGGTAGTTCAATAATTTCCGTCAGTTGGCCGTCCGGACTTAAGCCAGAAAATACTAAGCCATGTTCTTCCATCTTTTGTTTGTAAGCCAAGTTAAACTCATAGCGATGCCGATGGCGTTCTGATATTTCCGCCGTTTGATATAAATCCCTAACCAGACTCCCCTCCTGCAAAATGCAAGGATAAGCGCCTAAGCGCATAGTATTGCCATATTGCTTATTGGCCAGTTTTTCTTCTTGTTCGGGAATAATATGAATAACCGGATTCATGGTATGCGGGTTAATCTCAGTGGTATGCGCATCGGTCAGGCTGCAGACATGGCGGGCGAATTCAATAGTCGCCAGTTGCATGCCATAGCATAAACCCAAATAAGGTATTTTATTTTCCCGCGCAAATCTAATCGCCTTGATTTTTCCTTCGATGCCGCGGCTGCCAAACCCGCCCGGCACCACTAAACAGTCAAAATCCCTTAGTTCATTCAGCTTATCCGGTTCCTTTTCGTATAAATCAGAATTAATCCACTCAATCAATGGTTGGCGATTATTATGCCAGGCGGCATATTTCAAACTTTCAATGACTGAAATATAAGCGTCAGATAAAACAAAATCACCGCTTTCAAAATATTTGCCGACAATGCCGATTCTAACTGTTTCTGTTGCGGCGTTTATTTTATCTACAAACGCTCGCCACTCCGCCAGATCCTGTTGGCGCGATTCCAGATTCAAAACCCTTAAAATCTTATTGCCCAAATCTTCTTTCTCAAAATTAATAGGAATATCATAAACGCTTTCTACATCCGGAGCAGAAATAACATTCCCCGGTTGGATATTACAAAACAAAGCCAGTTTGGCGCGGCGCGGCTCATCCACGGGATGACTGGAACGGCATAGCAGAAAATCCGGTTGAATACCCACTTCATTAATGGCACGCACCGCCATTTGCGTCGGCTTGGTTTTCATTTCACCGATTTTCGCCGGCACCGGCAAGTAGCTGACCATGACAAATGCCACATCGCCGGGATTTTGGAACTTAAGCATTCTGGCCGCCTCCAGATACAAGACATTCTGGAACTCGCCGACTGTACCGCCGATTTCAATAATACTAATCTCCGCGTCCGCTTTTTCCATGGCGCGATTAATGCGATCAATCACTTCGTAAGGGATGTGCGGCACCGCCTCTACGCATTTGCCGCCGTATTCCAAGTTGCGTTCACGATTAATGACTGACTGGTAGACGCGCCCGGAAGTCATATAATTATCGCGGCAAATGTTCTGGTCTAAGAATCTTTCATAATTGCCGATGTCCTGATCAGTTTCATCGCCGTCTTCGGTTACAAATACTTCCCCATGCTCCACCGGATTCATGGTACCGGCATCCACATTAAGGTAGGGGTCGATCTTTATGGCTGTAACCCTAAAACCTTTAGAGGCCAAAATTTTACCAATGGAAGCTGAAGCGATGCCTTTGCCGACGCCAGACATCACTCCGCCCATGACGAAAATGTACTTGGACATAATATTTGATTATTATTTATTTTATAAATATTTTCTTACCACCTCCAACGCTTTATGGAATTTCTCTTCTAAACTCCAAGTACTGGGTATCACCTGCCAATTCGGGTGGCTCTGCCAAACTTCCTTAATCAACAGGTCGTGCTTTATCGCCTCCTCCAGCGAAGTGTAGCGATTTTCATTGTTATGCTTGCCGTATTTTTCCGGTTGCGACAATGCGATGGTTTCCAGGTGAATGACCGAATCGTAATCCAATAATTCTTTTTCAAAATCAATGCCATACATAACTACGAATTCTTCAATTCCGCCCGGCATATAGGCCGCCCCTGATGGCAGGCCATTATCGCACAATAGAAGTTTGGCGCCTTTGCGATCAGCCATCAGCGAATAAGTGTTTTCCAAGGACTTCTGTAAATACAAAACGCTTTTCTGAAAAGAGTGTTGCCACCCATTGCACCAATCCAAGTGTTTGCCGGGCATGGGAAAACCGCCGGCCAAAAGCAAGGTCGCCGCTTCCGGTACGGTAATAATAATATCGCCAAACTCTTCTTTCAAAAGATTGATGATGGAAGTCTTGCCGGCACACGGCCCGCCGGTAATAACCACCTTTTTGATATCTTGGCTCATAATTTGGACGGATAAAATAAATAAATAGCAATAGCAATAAAATAAAAATAGAGGCAACGAGTCCTCTATTCAATAATGAAAAATAAAAAATCCCCTCATACGCGAACTAAGATTATTATTTCGGACATTAAACCATGGCCAAAGTCAACCTGAGCCTTAAAATCCCCGACTTCCTTCAAATGGCCGGGAAAAATCACTTTGCTCCCGCCGATATCAAAGCCTGATTTCTTCAGCGCGGCTTTGACTTCCTGTTCGGTTACAGCCGCATACAGCTTGCCGTTTTCATTGGCTTTGCCTGTGATTTGTATTTTGCGGCCGCGAATCTTTTCCGCTATTGCTTTGTATCGATTGACGGCGCTTTCCTGCGTCTTGATTTTTTTGTCTGCTTCCTGTTTAATCTTAATCAAATTTTCCGCCGTAGCCGCTAAAGCCAATCCTTGCGGAATTAAAAAATTCTGCGCATAGCCTTCGGCCACGTCTTTGACATCGCCCCGTTTATAAACTTTGGAATTTTTTAAGTAAATAACTTTCATATCGTTATTTCAATAATTCTACCGCCTTATCCAACTGCGGATCGCGATCATAATTAAAATCGTCTTCGGTTAAGTCCACTTTAACGTCCGGCTCGATTCCTTGTTCATCAATTGACGTACCACTAGGAGTAAACCACTTGGCAATGGTTAATTTGATCTGGCTGCCGTCGGGCAAATCAGTTAAATCCTGCACTGAGCCTTTGCCGAAGGTTTTCATGCCGACCAGCGTGGCTTTGCCCCAGTCCTTTAGGGCGCCGGAAACTATTTCTGAAGCTGAAGCGCTGCCGCCGTCAACCAAGACTACGGTTTTGTAATTAGCTAAGCGCGGTTGGGTATAGGCGCGATGATCCGTCTTGGCGCCATCACGATTCCTCTCCGACACCACGACTCCCTCGCCGTTCCATTCGCCGGCTATTTCTACGGCTGACTCCAGATAGCCACCAGGATTGTTGCGCAAGTCCAAAATGATTCCTTTAACTCCCGACTTGGCTAATATATTGGAGATGGCGCTATCAAAAAGCGGCATCGTATCGCCATTAAACTGTCGAACTTTAAGGTGGGCGATCGTGCCCCCGGCTAAATATTCCAAAGCCAGGCTTTTGACCACAATGGGCGCTCGGGTGATTTCAATCACCTGCGATTCTGTCCAGCCCTCGCGATAAATCGTCAAATTAACCTTAGTTCCGGCTTTACCGCGAATCAAATTAACGGCTTGCTGGGAACTCATATCTTCGGTGGAGGTGCCATTGATCTTTAAAATCCAATCTTTCGGTTTTAACCCGGCTCTCATGGCCGGTGAGTCATCTAAAGGCGAAACAATAATAAGCTGACTGTTTTTGACGGCGATTTCCGCGCCAATGCCTTCGAAGGTGCCATTAAGATCTTCCTGAAATTGCTGAGCGTCAGAAGGGGTAAGGAAAACTGAATAAGGATCGCCTAAAGCCGCCACCATACCCTGCAAAGAACCATAAAACAACTTGGTATCAGGTATGTCCCGGGCGTAATATTTATCATGGATAATACCCAAGGTGTCCCAATACAACTGAAAATTAACGTCCTTCTTGAGATAAGCGGGCAAGACTGATATAGCGGCGTCATCAACAGTAGAGCTTGCCGACTCGGCCGCCCTCGCTTCGCTAGTTGCTATTATTTGATTATCCGATCCTTTAATGATCTTAACATCGGATATTATATTGCCCCGTCCGCCAACCGCCGCGCCGATAATAAAACTAATAAGCACCAAAACGACGGTTATCCACAAGGCCAAAGGTTGACGCAAAAAAGACCAGTGCGAAGGATTGTCTGCTATTGTTGGATTATTATTGGGCATGGAGTCCATAAATCTTTTAGTCATTACTCAAATAAAGCTGTTTGATCCTGCGAGCGGTAAAAACGAAACAACTTTTGACATCATTATAGCATAAATCGCCGGCATGGCAAAACCGTCCTCTAACCGCTATCTGTCAGCTAATAAAATAAAAACCTCGGATTAAAATCCGAGGGTGTAAAAGTACGTGTTTTAAGCGGCAACAATTGGCAATTAGATGCTGAAGTTGCTAATAAGGCTAATTCAGAATTAAATTGGTAATCAACGCCTGGGCCGTCGCTATCCGTTGCATCTTATTGATGGAAGAGTGGAAAAAACCGAACGCAAAAGGCAATTGGACTCCGCCTTCCCATAATCCCCATTTGGAAACTTTGGCTCCGCCAGATCCGAAACGGGAACGTATGAACTCATCAAGGGGCGTGCCGAAATCGGTGCCGCGTGCCGAAATCACAATTTGATTGTCATCAACCGTGGCCCAAACTACAGCCAAAGAAAACCCCTTGATCCGAATAAAAAAATCCGCTACGCGAGCAATGACCGTGGCTTCTTTTGAAGTTACCTCTCCGGCATAAGCCACCACCTTCATGCCTTGAACAGACATGGAGTTCAAAGCGCATTTAAGCGCTTCCATGTAGATTTGGGAAATCTGATAGTTAATGAAAAATTGCAGATCCGCTTCTTTGGCCAGACCGGCGACTTCGGCAAACGCTTCGCGATCCTTGCCACCGGCACTGATTAGTCCCTTGGTATCCATATAAATACCCAAAGAAAGCAGTAGGGGCAAATCTTTAAAATCGCCGTTGAACTTAGCGGTGTTCAACAAGTCCAAACCCGCGATGAGCTCGCACATCATGGTGGCGCAGGCGCCAAAATCTTCCAGCCAAATAAAATTCTCGTCGGTTTCCCGGAGTCTGTCATTTCGATGATGATCAATGACTATCGTAAGTTGCAATTTATCCTTAGCGTGTTTGAGCCGACTGTCGGAGGGCGAGTTGGCATCAACCATAACATAACTGTTGCTATCCGGAAAATCATTCCAACTGCCAATCGGTTGCATCCGCCGTTCTAAAGACAATTTATTGATGATGGCCTCATTCTGTTCATCGGCGGATTCGTCGCAGTAAAGGACTGTAATCTGCTCAATACCGAATGACTTGGCAATAAATCTCATAGCTTCAGCGGAGGCCATGGAGTCGGGATCCAAGTGAGTCAGAATTACAACCAGCGGTTTGCTGTTATCTTTTATTTGCCCTAAAATACGCTTAAATTTTTCCAAACGATCATTTTCCATCGTAATTCTCCCTGCTGATTCTGTCGGATCAGCTTGTTATTTATGCATTTCTTGGTTTTAACGTGCTTCTCAACAGTTTATTCTACCTGATTTTTATCTTATTGTCAAGGGCCAGCTGAGGATAAAAAACATCCGAGTTTATCGGATGTTAATCATGATTTATAATAATTATTTTTATAAGTTGCCTTTTTTAATTTGTCGCCGAATATCCCCCATCAATTGCAAATAAAAATCAAGATTATTAAGGGTGGCCAAACGCATAGCTAAAGGTTCGCCGGTTTTGAACAGATGATGCAGATAAGCTTTGCTGTATTGTTTGAGGTTGGTTTGATTGATGGGAGAGAAATCGTGTTTGAATTTAGCGTTGGTAATGTTGATGGCTTGATAATCAAATTGTGAATTGACTTTCGACTTTATAGACTTGCGACATTCGACTTGCACATACAGTCTTCCATGACGGGCTTCGCGGGTCGGG
This sequence comes from Patescibacteria group bacterium, assembly GCA_041650895.1. Lineage (NCBI taxonomy): Bacteria > Patescibacteria group bacterium. The sequence continues at coordinate 106,725 of JBAZKF010000001.1, forward strand.
ATGACGCAATCAAACATATCCACGCCTCGTTTGACCGCTTCAATAATATTTTCCGGCGTGCCCACGCCCATCAAATATCTCGGTTTATCCGCTGGCATCTGCGGCGCCAGATAATCCAACACCTCGTACATTTCTTTGTTGGTCTCGCCTACAGCCAATCCGCCGACCGCATAACCGTCAAAATCCAGTTTAACTAAATCGGCGAGGGATTGTTCTCGTAAATCGCGATAGACTCCGCCTTGAATGATAGCAAAATACAATTGCTTGTTTTGATCTTTGGCTTTGGACTTTCGGCTTTTAATCACTTTTGCCGCCTCCTTTGCCCATTTGGTTGTAACTTCAACCGCTTCTTTGACTTCTTGATGTTTGGCGGTTGAAGGCGGACAGACGTCCAAAATCATGGCGATGTCCGAACCGATAGTTTTCTGAATATCCAAGACCGATTTAGGCGTCAAGATGTGCTTACTACCATCCAAGTGCGATCTGAACTCCACACCATGAGGCAGGATTTTCCTGATTTTGGATAGCGAAAACACCTGAAAACCGCCGGAGTCGGTCAGGATGGCTCCGCGCCAATCCATAAACTTATGCAAACCGCCGGCGGCAGACAGCACTTCCCTGCCCGGCGTCAAATACAAATGATAGGTGTTGGATAATAATATCGGCGAACCAAGATCTTTAACATCATCGGCAGATAGATTTTTGACTGCGCCCTTAGTGGCAATCGGCATAAAAAACGGCGTCTTAATGATGCCGTGAGCGGTTTTTAATTTTCCTAACCGCGCTTGAGATTCATTGGATTTTTTAAGCAGTTTAAAACTCATCTTGACAAAATTTTATCTGTTTGTTATAATGATAAGTCATGAATAAAGCACTTTAAAAATATAGTTCAATAAACCAACAAACAACAATTCTGGAGGGACAACTCATGAATCATCAGAACAATTTGTCAGAAGCACGTAAAGAATGCCAGAAGGTCTTGATAGCGATTCTGCTTGGCTCTGCCATCGGCGGAGTTATCACCCTAAAATATTTGCCTGGACTATGGTGGATATTGGGCGCCTTCATCGGCGGATTTATCGCGGTGATCTCGTATCAGCCATCAACTGTCTGGAAAGCACTGCTTTTTATCGGCAAATCACTGGTTTATATCTGCCGCTTAGTGAAGGCGGGTTGGCAATATATTATTGTATTCCTGATTATAACGATAATTTTTGAAGTCGGTATGGTGGCAGGCATGGGGTTTATGCACTGTGGCTTATTCATTTGCCAGCACAACAACCTTCATTATTGGGATAATGGGACACGTTTACCCATTACCAATACCTATGAAGGCAATACTGATGATATCGTCTTTGGAGGCCTTTGTATTTTTCTAATAACCATGATTGTGTTCATGAGCTTGTTATCACCACTAATTAACAGATTAATCGACTGGTATAGGAGAAAAATTAACCAACCGAAAGATGATGACGTTGATCACTGGTTTATTGTATTCCTCCACCTATCGCTAATCTTCAACCTGATCGGCCTTACCCTTTTCGGACTGTTCAATCCCTGGACGGCGGAAGCAACCTGGGGTTATATCGCGCCTTACTGCCTGATTGGCTTAGTTTTATTAGGAATGATGATAATCGTAATATTATGGCTTCTGTTCGTCTGGCTGGTAATAAAGTGCGTCTACTGGCTTTGGATCGTAGGCCGGTGGCTAATCAGGCTGATATTCAATGACGGCCGATTGACCTGCTTTGTTTGCGCCTTTTTCGGTGTAGCCGGCAGTGTCGGGTTTGACGTCGGAATTGTCGGTATCGCAACCTCGGCTTTAATCTCTGCTATTTTCGGATCTATAGCAAGAGCTTTCGTTCTTCATGGCCCTGTACAAAAATAACGTGCAGACATGAACCGCACTTTATCCGCCCTGGCGCTTTTGCGCCGGGGCGATTTTATTTGCCGGTACCGCCGCGCTATTCCACTATACCTGACAAATTACCAATAATCGGATCGGAAAAAGCCGTGGTAACCGCCCTGATCGTCTTGGAAATATCCGAACCTGTTTCCAAGTCCTTGGCCGTCAATTTAAACTCCGGAATCAGAATCAACACTCGACCGATATCGTCAGTCGTCGGCTTAATGGACACGTTAAAATCAATAGCGGCATCTTTGACTGATTTGGGAAGTTTGGAAATCCGCCAAGACAGCCTTTTAGTTTTGGAATTATACAAAAAATCTCCGGTATTGTGGTTTTCCTTGTCATCCCAATTGACAAATTTTGGCAAAATAGCGCTAACTTCAATATTACCGATGTCATGCAGATTATTAGTCAAAGACAGACGAATATTATAAGAAGAAGTTTCATCGGCTTGGGGTGTAATCGGTCCAGAACCTAGGGGTAAATTATCTTCATTATAATAACGCGCCCCGGCAATCAAACTTAAGTCGGAATTAATGGAATTAGTGATGGTTTTTGAATTAATAGTATTAACGCCATCCGTATTTTTAACTTTGGCTTGAGCCGAGCTTTCTACGCTGAATTTAGACACATCCAGCGAGCTGATGGCCGCCAAATCCTTAACCCTTAACTGAAAAGACACCGCGCCTTCTTCGCTGGGACGCAAATTCAACAAACTGGGTAACTCTTTACCGGTCCAAACAATCACATCCTCGCCGACTTTACCCAGATGATCACTGCTTAAGGTCGCCCAGTCCAAAATCTGAGAATCTAATTTAACTGTTAACTCCACATTCTTTATGTCTTCGGTACCGGTATTCTTAAAATTAATCGTATACACCAACAAATCGCCGAAAGACACCGGTTGATCCTCGCCTGAACCATTGACCACCACGCTCAAGCTTAATTGATCCCTAACCACAGCGGTAATGGCCGATTGCTCGCTTTGCAGGATATACTCGCTTTGATTTTTCAAATTGACTTTAACTTTGAATTCCTGATTGCCTGAATCAATAATACCCGAGTAATTGCCGCCAATGGTTATTTTTTTGTCGCTGGTGGTGGCGATATCGGTGGAAGTTGCCAGATTGGCTATAGCCCAGACATTGTTGGTGCCATCTTTAGCGGCAGGCGTAGTGGAAGACAAAACAAATCCCGGCGGATATTCAGCCACTACCTCCAAATCAGTCAAGACCTCGGTGCCGACATTGCGCAAGTCAACAGTGTAAAAAATATTCTGATTGGCCAGGGTTTTATCGGGTCCGGATACGGTCAAAATAATCGTGGAAGCGTTAACGCCCATATCCAAGTTGAATTTCTGGCTGAACTCAGCGTTTAAATTGGCCGGCTTGAAAGTCATGGCGCCACTAATGTTTTGCACAGAATTCAAAGGAGCGATAATTATTCCGCGCAATTCTATTTTTTGCGTTTCGCCAATTTTTAAAACCGAAATATTCCAAGTATTCTTCTTGTCGCCGGTTGCCAATGGTGAAGAAGAAACGAGCTGAAAGGTGTCGGGATATTTTAATTCTATATCTAAATCATAAAGATTGACTCGCTCGCGATTAGTAATAATAACGGTATAAATGCCCTCCTGGCCGGAAACAATGGAAATAGGCGGTTCTAATTTGAAAGTCACGCGTTCGTTGGTAAAAGTATCACTGTTAAGATTAGCAAAAATCAGGTAAATGATAGCCGCACCGACCAACAACACTGCCAAAACCGCGATCAAAGTATAAACTATGGTTTGCCACAAAGGCCGTTCATTAAGCTCCAATCTGGTCAAATCCGGTATGACTCCGTCATCATCAGTATAAACCTCAGCTAAATCGCGGGAAATTTCTTTTTGCCTGCCGGCACTGCCGTGCTTTAATTGAAACAAACTGCGTTTAGCGGGTTTAGCCGCCGGCCGATTATTTTTTTCCATCACTTCAACAATATCATCCTGCATGATGCCGACGTTATTTTTCATTTCCGGCGATTCTTGATCATTGGCTTGATCGCTAATCTTGCTTTTTAAATTTTGTTCTGACATAAAATAATAAGTGTTCCATAATTTTCAATAATCAATTCGCAAACAATTTCCTTATGATAAAATCATAAAAATTAAATGATTCGGTCATTGTTTGGAAATTGCAAATTAAAAATTATGTGTTATAAGTTATTTAAAATCATTTAATGAAGGCGATGCTTAAATAGCGGTTTTGATCCGTTAAAGCCCGGGAATACACGTTATTGTTTTCTACTGTGGCAGACTTAGGATAAATCAGCTTGGGCGACAAATTATCGCTGTAAGTGACAACGCTTTGGATCTGGTCGTTACTGCGTCCGGATTGTTTCTGAAAAACAAAGTTATACGGCGCTATTTCCGGAGTGAAAAAGTCAGCCGCCGACATGATTAATCCTTTGGGTTTAAAATTTTTTCCGACCTTAAACGGCAAGCGATAAATCAACACCGCTTCCTGACTTTCACCCGGACCGATTACTGTCCAATTGGCAAAAACCGTATAATTGTTTTCTTGATAAATTTTAGTTCCTCCGATACTGTCAACCGCTCCTGTTTCTCCCGCCAACGAGTCACTTTCAACTGCGCCTTGATCCAAATCCTTGTAAGCGGAATCGGCAAAATCTTTAAAGCCGTAAGCGCCCAAAAGTTCACTGCCTGAAGGCACATAAACCCGCAGATAAGTATTATTGGCCGTCTTTCTTAACGGGTCTTCCGCCGAAGAAGCGTTATAGCGACTGATAACGACTCGATCTATGACCGAACCGTCAGCTTTTATTTCCGCTTGATGGTATATGCTTTGACGCACCAGATCATCGGTTTTACCGCCACCGATATTGGTAGTGACGACATTTAAGTAGTCCGTGTAAGGGGCGGGCGTTGCCAGGGCGCCGGCCCAATCATTTTTGAGCGCAAATTCCTGCAAGTCGCCACTGGTAAAATACAACTGAATATCACTGGATCTAAGGGCGCCGGCAATAACCTCAGCCAGACGCAGATTGTCTTTGGGCGGCAAATTGAAAATCTTATCCAGAATTTTTGGCGCTAATTCCGATAATATTTTCTTAGGTTTGGACTTATCCGCCGCTTGCAGTTCAATACTGCGTTGCAATTCCTCTTCAAAATTATCAGCAGTGATCGTTTTACCGTATTGCGACAAACTAATCGGCCCGGTCACTTGGAGTAAGTTTTTGAGCCAGCCGGAATTGATGGCGATCACGCCGTCTACGGTCGGCCCGCCGGATTTTTCATAAAACCATTTGATGTTAGCCGCCGAAGTCGGCCAATCAGGCCACCAATTGGCGTCCTGGAATTCCCAACGACTACAAACCAAACGCAACGGTTCGGGCGGAGTCAATATCTTATTAAAACCGGCTTTAACATCATAAGTGCCACCTTGCGGGATAGTGATTTTCTCTATTTTGCCGTTTTTAAAATCAACCAAAGCATAACTGCCCATGAATCCGCCGGTAGCGCGCAGCTCATTGTCATTCTGGAATACCAGTAAATAACGGCGCAATTCATTATCGCCCAAAACGGCAGCGGAAAAATCCAAGGTTTCTTGAAGTTGACTTAACGCACTGACAGCTTGGGGCAAGGCGCTTTTAAGTTTGATAAATTGCTCCTTACTGCTCTCTGGCAAATGAGCCGGATTGACTGATTCGGCGTTAGAGGCGGCGGCGGATAATTCAGCCACGGCCGGCTTGACCGCCGAAGAAAAACTCCTAACCCGATTAGATAATGATAAGTCAGTGGAAGAAGAAATGTCATTGATGCCGGACAATAATCCGGAAGCGGCGGCGGACAAATGCTCCCCCATCTCCAGGGTGTTCTTACCGCTTTTATAAATATTACCAGCCGGAGTTATATCAGCCAAAACAGTAATAAACGATTTAATTTGGTCTAATTGCGACCGCGCCGATTGAAAACTCTGCTGAGCCGAGGCAAAATCAGTTTGCGCTGAAGCAAAATCAAGGGTCTTGAGTTTATCACCGGCATCAGACATATTGCCCACCGCTTGCTCGGCTACGCCCATCACTTCGCCTCTGACACTTAAAGCATTATCCCAATAAGTGATGACTTTGACTGAACCGAATAGGGCCAAAAGTACGCCGCAAAAAACCGCTGCCGGCCGAAGTAGCGATTTGCGGAATTCAAAATTGGAAAAAGAAAAGTCCAACTGACGTTTAGGCCAGCCGACTGACGGCGGCTGAGAATTCAAAACTACGCCTCGACGCAAAAAAGGATTGGTTTCCAAATATTTTTCCCGTACATCCTTGGCCGAAAGTGGCGTTGGCAACGGGCGAATCTTAGTTTGAGGCGAGTACTCCTTAATCAATTCTGCAATGGTCGGCGCCTCATTAACGATGATTAAATCACTGATCACCGCCGCTTTATGCGGTTCATCGCCGGGTTTGGGCAAATAGATCACCTGATCACGGGACTTGGCTTTGCGGACAAACAGATACATCAGCCAAAAAAACTTATACACAGACAAATAAACACGATAAAACTGATTGGTAATAAACAAAAACAAATTGACAAAAGATATTTCCGCCAGGCGATCAATTGCGTTGTTGCCGGTTTGAGCCGGCAGTTTGGATTCCAATTTGGCGCGGGAAAATAGAATAAGAAAAAAAATCTTAATGATCTGGGCGGTTCTTAATAGATACAAGTATATTTCACTGCGCGAAAAATCAAAAAACTCTAAAATCCCGAATCGAGACAATATCTTTCCGGCCGGCATATCCTCTACCGGCCAATCGCGGCGTTGCTCCGGTTTATTCTTCTCTATCCTTCCGGCCTTGGATAGATTCAATAAATGGGGGGAACGATAAACATCCAATTGATTTTCGGCAATGCGCAAATTAAAAGTTTTGAGCGGTGGCTGATTGACGATTATCTCGGTTTTATCGGCCGGTTTGCCGATCGCGCTACCACTAGGACTGCCGTCTGGCGCAAACAAAATATCAGCCGTTTTGCGGCTGGAAGCGCGTGATTTTCGGACCGTTTTTTTGACTTTCTTCTCCAAATCAAAAAACTTTGGCTCAAGTCCTTCTTTGTTTAAAGATTTTTTCTTTGCCACCTTGATAAATTTTGTTTACATCTGGATATATTATAACACAAACACCAGAAGTCAAACAACTCCGGGTGTGGATAACATTAATGACTTATAATTGATAACGATGATACCATTTATATTTTATGCTTGAGACATCAATACAAATGAATTATACGGATAATCTATTTAACTATTGAATCATACAACACGACTGTTTCCTCGGCCATCCTCTGCCAAGAAAATCGCTTAATATTTTCCCGCGCCCGATCAATCAACTGCTGCCGCAGATCGGCATCAGCCAAAACTGAAACAATCTTATCCGCCATACTCTTGGAACTTTGAGGGTCAAAATAGGCCGCTGAATCATCCAAGACTTCCGGCAAGCAACTGGCATTTGACGAAACTACCGGCAAGCCATAACTCTGAGCTTCCAACGGCGGCAGGCCGAATCCTTCCATTAATGACGGAAAAGCATACAAACGCGCATTGGAATACAAACAAACCAATTCTTCATCTGTCAAATAGCCGGGTAAAATTATTTTATTTTTCAACTCTTCTTTTATTCCCTCACCCAAGCGCTGATAAAAAAAGCTTTCTTTGCCGGCCAGAACCAATTGCCAATCAGGCTGTTGCCTTAAAATGATTTCAAACGCTTCAATCAGTTTTTCCAGATTTTTGTGCGGATAAGCCGAACCGACATAAAGCAAAAAATCCTGTTTGATGCCTAGCCTCTCAAACAATAACGGACAAGAAACCGGCGACAGGCGCGGTAAATCCGTCCCCTCATAAACCACCGAGATTTTTTCCGGCCGGATTTCCAGTAAGCGCGCAATATCATCTTTGGTGTAGCGGGAAACAGCGATGATTTTTCTGGCACGCTTGGCCGCCCGAGAAATTACCAGCCGATACATTGCTAATTTAAATTTATACAACCAGGGGTTAAGGGTGGTGGCTCGACTGGACGGATAATGGCTGACAATCAAATCATGGATGGTTACAACATAACGGCCGAAAAAAAACAGTGGAACATTGAAGTGAGTAAAGTGAACTAAATCCGGCTGGTGGGAATAAATTAAAAACGGTAAAAGAATCTGTTCAAACAAGCCATAAACCCGGAAATCTGCGCGATATTTTTTGAAGTTGGGATTCTGTGGCTGATACTCATCATAATTCTGTTGTTGCAACAAGATGACATACTGATTATGCGTGTCCGTGACTTCCAGGTTTTTGATAAGTTCCTGGGTGTAACGGCCAATACCGGCATGTTTAGTGCCATAAAGGCGCGCGTCTATTAGTATTTTCATAATGCATTAATATTAACACTTATTTGATTTTTGAACAAAAATAACGTATATTGTAAGTAACTGTTTTATCTTATTTTAGGTATTTTATTGCTCTTAGAAGCATGCAAGCCATATTCTGTGGATAACTGTCTTGACAAAATAATCAAGGTGTGCTATAATTATATAATGTAGTTTTTGTAATTTTTTGAAGATAGGCGTGGACATTAACAACTGAAGGAGTGTAAGTATGCCTTTGGAAGCCGAGGAAAACTGGGGACTCTGGTATGACTTGATGGAAACCCCGCCGGAAGTGCCGGATCTGGGACACCAGAAACCGCCACGCCGAAAACGGCTGAAAATCCGTCTGCCTGGCGGCCGTCGTAAAGTCCTAAAGGGCAAACGTGGCGGTGAAAACGTACCCTGGTATGCAAGGTACAAGGATTCCTGGGGTAGCTTTCCGACACGCTCGGAGCGCCTGGACGCGCGCCATGATTTGCGCGAGGCCATAAGGGATGCCGTGGAAGAGGAACCGTCCTCCTTAAAACAACCCCGACGCGAGCTTGTCTTCGCTTCGTATGGCGGAGACGGCGAGGGCAACGCCGGTTGCCTGATGTACTAAACTAACCGATGAAATTGAAATATAAGGAGACTGGTGAGATGGAAACAAATCCGATTGGTCGCATTCTCATTATTGTAGGGGTTGCAATGAGCGTGATCATGTTATTCTTTACCATAAGCAATGCGACGAACGACGAGAAAGCCAGAAAGGTTGCGGAGACCTACGGATTTTCCAGTGTTATGATCATTGACCAAAAAAACGAAATTGACAGCCACGGCAACAGTATCGGCGTATTCTATTGCGTCGCCACTAACGCCGGTGGCAATCCTGCGGTGGTCAAGGTGATCAAATCGCTGGACGGCGGCGATTGGAAAATCCGCGTTCAAGGCGATATGCCTGATTTCCCGGCGCCACTAAAGCACCCATAAAAACTTCGCACCTTACTCCCCGCTTGGGCCTTCTGCTCAAGCGGGTGTTTTATTTATATTTATGAAAGGTAACTCGCTCAATAATATTAAGAAACAATGCTTTTCAATGTCTCCTCCGCTGTTTTATCCCAACCAAACATCTTAGCCCGCTCGCGTCCGCGACTGGAAAGCTCTGCGCCCAACTCATTATTCCGCCATAACTCAGACATCGCTTCAGTGATACTGTTTATATCATAAGGGTCAACCAACAGACCGCAATCAGCCAATACCTCACCCTGTGACGAATTGTTGCCGGCGATAACCGGACAGCCCGAAGCCATAGCTTCCAAAATAGGCAAACCAAAACCCTCATAAAATGACGGGTAAACCAAAGCGCGCGCCAATCGGTATAAGGCCGGCTTATCTGCTTCCGGCACGTAACCGATCATTTTTATCCTCTCATTACTTTTAATGGCTTTTAACTCCTTCTGATTCTTCCAACCGCCGGCGCCGGCTATAACCAGTTGAGTCTCAGGTATTTTTTCTAACGCCTTTAAAACGCCGAGCAAGTTCTTGCGCGGCTCCAGCGAAGAAACAAACAACAAAAACTTATCCGGCAAATCATACTTTTCTTTCACTGCTCTTAATTCCTCGGCCGGAATTTCCTGCTGATACTTCTCCCCCACCCCCAAATATACAGTCTTAATCTTTTCAACCGGCAAGGCCAACAAATCAACCAAGTCCCGCTTGGTACTTTCGCTATCGGCTATAATAGTATCGGCGCGATTCAATACTCCCGAAGCCAAAATCAATTTATGCCACCATTGCTGTCGAAATGTAAAGAATTCCGGATGAATTAAAAAAGACAGGTCATGGACGGCAATGATCAACCGGCAAGAATCGGCAACGGAAATAAAATTAAGATTCGGCGCAAAAAACGCCTCCGCCCCGCCACAAAGCTTATCCAATTTCGGTCGGCCGGTAGAACCCAAACTCAGATTCAATAGTTTATTGGGATAACGGAAAATCTTTGTTTGGTAGCCCAGGTCCGATAAATCGACTGCCTGGGATGAGTTGGCAAACAATAGCCAATCATGACCATTATCAATTAAACGCAGGTGCCGTGACAGATTATGAGCATACCAGGAAACGCCGGAATATTTTGCGTCCAACAGGCAACGGCCATCAAAAATTATTTTCATAAATTATCAACTTTAGATCATTCGCTTCACTCGTAATGACAGGATAATTATTTGGGTAAAGTTATTGTCCTGATAAACTCCATCATGTTCTCCTTAAATCGCTCGGTAGAAAATTGCTCGGCATGCCGACTAATCGCCTGAGGATCGTATTTCTCCGGCTGGAAACGGATTACCATATCAGCCAAATCTTCCCAAATCTGTTCATCAAATAATTCTCCGCTCAAACCAGGCTCAATAGTCTCAGTGGCACCGCCACGGTTATAGGCGATTACCGGCCGGCCCGAAGCCATGGCTTCAATGGCGGTAATGCCAAAGTCCTCTTCCTGCGGGTTTATGTACGCTAAACAATTAGCATATAATTCCCTTTTGGTTTCATCGTTTACCCGGCCCAAAAATTCCACATTCGGCTTAGCCAGCGACTTTAAACGTTTTAGCTCCGGCCCCAGGCCAAAAACCTTAAGCGGTATGCCCAAACGGGAAAAAGCCCGCACCGTCAGATCAAATCTTTTATAAGGCACCAGCCGTCCGCCGGCCAAAAAATATTTTTTCGGCTTGTCGGAGATCGTGAACTGCGCCGTATCCACCGGCGGATAAACCACTTGGCTACCGCGCTGATAGTATTTCTTGATCCTGCCGGCCACAGTCTGCGAATTGGCAATAAAATAATCCACGCGGTCAACGGCCAGACGATCCCAAGTGCGCAATTGGCGCAAGGTCAAGGGCAAGAATTTTTTAATCGGCATGATGACTTTGAGTTCATCCAGATAATTATGAGTGTCGTGCCACAGGTAGCGGGTCGGCGTATGGCAATAACAAATATGGATTGTGCCGGGATGCGTAATAACACCCTTGGCAAAAGATGAGGCCGAAGAAATGACCAAATCATAACCTCGCAAATCATGACTCTCAATAGCGGCAGGCATCAACGGCAAATACCATTGGTATTTTTTTACGCCCCAAGGAAACGACTGCAAGAAAGAAGTATTGATTTTCTTGTCTGCAAAGTAACTGTTGGTCTTGGCTTTGTCCGCGACAATAGTGAATATCGGCGCTTCAGGAAACATTCCCTTAAGCACCTTTAATACTTGTTCGGCGCCCCCGTCCTGCACCAGATGATCGTGGATCAAAGCGATTTTGGGCATAAAGATAATGCTGTTATTTTAGCCGATAGACAAAAATTAGGCAAACTAAAACCGTTTAAGGCTTCTCTAATTAAAAAAGCTCTGTGCAATATTGAACAGAGCGTAACTATGGATTGCATGCAGTAATAGCATTTATGCCTTTAATGCAGCATCAATGATTTTCAAAGCGATTTCTTCACTAAACTCGCTTATTAGTTGGCTATATATCTCTTTTGTAACATCAAATCCCGCAGCGATTACCTTAATAGCTTGATTCTCACCAAAACCCGCGCTTTGCATTGCGCCATAAATTTTCTTTAAAGCCTCAAAATATCCTTTGGAGTAACTCTTCTTATATCCATCTTCCTATGTCTCATCCATAGACACTTCTAATGAGTCAGGCATATTATTCCTCCTTTCTCATTATTCAATACTAAATACTAAAGTATTGGCAGCAACCCAGCAATTTTCAAAACATTTTGCCTGCTCTCCAGGCCAACGGAAAATCAATCCATCGGATTTGCCTGACAACCGATTGCATTTGCCGTTCAATTGAATAAATGAAAGAAATGATTCTCTGCTTTCCATATAAACCTTATCAGAATAATGTGTCGAAGAATGAGAGGGAGCAATAAGAAAAACAAAAGCCTTGCCGTAACGTTTTTCCAATTCACCTTTAATAACACAGCGGAATTCCACACTACCAACAGTAACCGTTTGTGAATGCAAATCTCGCGGATCGTACGCTTCCCATTCCAATGAACAAATATCGCCATGTTTTAAAACGGCCGATAAAGCCTCAAGCTCATTACGCTCTTTTGGCAATCTGGCTGTAATTGTGAACAATTTTTTCTCCGGCTCATAATCAAATCTCATACCTTGCTCCTTTCTGTCTTTTCGTCTATGCAGTAATTTAAAATCGTAATTTTGTTTTCAAGGTTCGACTAATAGGTCATTTTACCAGATATTTTAAAATTGTCAAACTAAAACTGTTTAAGGCTTCTCTGTGTCTTAATATTAAATCAATAATTTAAAAGCAAAAAACGTCTACTCGCTTGAGTAAACGTTAAAAATCGGAAATAACTACTTGGGAAAAACTGAATTTATCAGCAACAATTTTATAGCTCGGAACTAAGACCTTATGGGCTTGTAAAGGCGCTTGCGACAAATCTTTATCATAATCATTGCCGATTACCAACAATTCCTCATCCTTAATGCCAAAAAATCGTAAAATCTGCTGATAAATCTTAGGGTACATGGAAAGCCTGAAAAAACCATCGAATATTTCCAAGCCAAAAGGCGCTGTACCATTAAGGGTGGCGGCTAAATCCAATTGCATGTTAGTCAAATCGGAGTCAGAACTGGTAACTGTTTTAATTTTCAAATTTTTAGCATGCGAAATGAATTCTATAAAGCCCGGCCGTGGCGGCAAAGCATTTTCATAGTCATCAGAACAAAGAATGGTCCCGTAAACATCAAAAGCTATCACTTTTATTTGAGCCATGATCATCTCCTTTTATTGTAAAGACATGACTAAACGAACCTTCTAATGCTGTATTTTAAAGATAGCTCGAACGCATTTTGGCTGTCCGCCAGAGGCGGACGCAGATTTTCTTCCCGACGAAATCCAATCCTGATTCTGATTTACGGCAATTTCCAGTTTTTCAATGAGTTAATCATAACTCATTTCAGTAAATTTTTCAAGAGCTGATTTATTGAAAAATTTACTGGGTTTGGCGGCAAATTCTTTTAGCTCTTTGAAAATTAAATAAAAAAAGAGGTGGCCGTCAACCGTGTTGACTTCCACCTCGGGTACTAATCGACTTACTCGATTCTATCTAAGAATCCCAAAATCGATTTCTCTAACTCCGGATGTCTGCGTATCTTGTCCGCATAGTGCCTTTTCTGCTTATCCGCAGAGTGATACTCGCTGACGATCTCTTGGCGCGCCCGATCCCATTGTTTCTGATCCATTCCGGTTTTGTAGATGACCTTGTCTGTTGTGTAGTCGTCATAGCCGGTAATGGTGTCGCCGGGATTCAATCGGTTTGCCGTTACTGTTCCAGGAAACGGCACTTCAAAACTGACACGTAACTGGTCGGCTCGAAACGGCAAAGATTCGAGAGCTTGCTTTTCAGCTTCAACATCGGTGGCAGTCATGCCAAGACCGCCGATCATGAAATATGCGCGTGTCAGAATTCCAGCTTCGTCGCACAAGCCATAAGCCAACTCAGGATTTCCGGGTCGTTTGCCTCTTTCAGTGCGGACATCAGTTCGAGCAAATTCCAAGCCCATCATCGCCATAAATATTCCGGCGCGCTTCATGGCCTGCACCATTTCGCGATCCAAATTGAAATCAGGCAGACAGAAAGCGGGAAACGGACCTCGTTTTTCCATTTGCTGGCAGAGTTCCATTACCCAACCGCGGTCGGCGTTGAATAACGGATTGGCGATGATGTAAACAAGACCCGGTCCGAATCGTTTATCGAGCGCGCACATCTCATCGACGATATTGGTCGGCGAACGATGTAGGGTCTTGGGCGACATTATCCACGATGAACAATAGTCGCACCGGCCGTCGCAACCGAATGATCCGGCGATTGTGATACGTTTTGTCGGGTTTTTGATCAGTGTTTCCGGTGGGGCGAAGAGAATTTCATTCTTCGTGAATCTCGCCATGAACTCCTCAAAACGCAACGGCCACGGCAAGTCATCTAACGGATAAGGAGATTGACAGCCACCAGACAACTCTCTGACTTGAACAACACCTCGTTTGGCGCTACCAGCAGAGATATCATCCAACAACTGTGGCAATGCTCTCTCGCCTCGTCCCTTTACTACGAAATCGGCTCGTCCCTCTTCAAAAACTACCTTGGCCATTCTACCGACTCCTGCATGGTATCCGCCGTAAATGATCGGCACCTTCCCCTTGAAATTTTCGGCCACGCGATCGGCCAAAGATTTCGTATAGCTGTAAGGGAAAAGAGCCACTGCATCACAATCGCCGGCCTTGACGGCGGAGATAATCTGTTCTACTTGTGCGGTATCTTGCCGTACATAGCGAACTGACCAGCCAGCAAATTGTTCGACGCAAGCCGCAACAAGTTGAGCGCCGATTTCTTCCCGACCGATTCGGGTTTGACCGCTACGATCGGTTACAACCGATAAATCTGTGTCAACAAAAACAATCGTTGGCATAAAACCCTCCTTTCAGTCGAGTTTTGCTAATAACACCTGATGTTTCAAAGAACATCCCTCACATTGGGAATATCCAATTTTAGCAAATATTTATCAAAATGTCAACCCAAATAAAAAATGTCTGAAATGCGTCAAAAAAAACAGAAATCATAATAATTTCTGCAGTCAAATAAACATAAAAATTTTCTTTTACCAAAATGCGGTTCGACCCGATATTTTTTCCGGTTCTTTGGCGGTTTTTTAAATCAGAATCAGGATTGGATTTCGTCGGGAAGAAAATCTGCGTCCGCCTCTGGCGGACAGCCAAAATGCGTTCGAGCTATCTTTAAAATACAGCACCAGAAAGGAATAGTCAAATTTTTCCGCTCCTCGCCACCGCAGGCGGCGACCAAATCATACGGAATTTTATAATCAAAAAGTAATTGGCGGTTTTGTCTGAATATTAATTCAGGGTAAAAGAAAAATTTTATGTTTATTTGTCATTATCAGAATTAAATTATCATTAAAATATCAATATGAAATACTTCATTTACGCTCGCAAGAGCACCGAAGACGAGGATCGTCAGATACTTTCAATCGAAGCTCAGATTACTGAGCTAAAAGAATTTGCCGCCAAACCCAGTAAATTTTTCAATAAATCAGCTCTTGAAAAATTTACTGAAATGAGTTATGATTAACTCATTGAAAAACTGGAAATTGCCGATTCATTTTTTGAATCAAAAACCGCCAAAGAACCGGGCCGAAAGATTTTCGGCGAAATACTGGCCAGAATAGAGCAAGGCCAAGCTGATGGCATCCTATCGTGGCATCCAGATCGCTTGGCGCGTAATAGCGTTGACGGTGGCAAGATTATTCATTTGGTTGATAGAGGAGTGATAAAGGCCCTCAAATTTCCTTGCTTCTGGTTTGAACCCACCCCGCAAGGATTATTTATGCTAAATATCGCTTTCGGCCAATCAAAATATTTTGTGGACAATTTACGGGAGAACGTAAAGCGAGGATTAAGACAAAAGCTAAGGAACGGTGTTTGGCCGTCTTTTGCGCCAGTGGGCTATCTAAACAATGCGAGAACTCGAGGCATTGATGTGGATACTGTTAAGAGCGACAAAATCAGGAAAGTGTTTGAACTTTACGCCACTGGCAATTATGCGCTTTTGTCTTTAGTTAATTGGTGCGAAGCTAACGGCTTGACTGGCGGTTATCATCGCAAATTGTCCGTTAATGCGATATTTAGCATGTTACAAAATATTTTCTACCTTGGTTTGATGCGCTACAAGGGTGAAGTATTTGAGGGCACTCACGAGCCATTAATATCAAAGAAATTGTTTGAAGAGGTGCAAAAAGTGCGCAATACCCGAGCGAGGACACGAAAAAAATTACACAGAGAGTTTGCATTTACTGGACTAATGAAATGCTTGTGCGGTTGCTTCATTACCGCAGAAACACAGAAAGGCCACAACTATTATCGTTGTACGAAAAAACGAGGCGAATGCACTGAAAAGCACTTTTTGCGCGAGGAAGAATTGGAATCACAAATCAAACAATATCTTCAAACAATTGCTTTGAACGACCAAGACCAGGAAAAGATTATGATTGAGTTGGACAAAGACGAACTAACAGCCAAAACGCAAGCTCAGACCAATGTTCAAAATCTCAAAAGCGAGTTAGAGAATATTAATCAGCAATTAGAGAAACTGCTTGATGTCTATTTGAGCGATACAATCTCGACTGACGAATACACCGCTAGAAAACAAAAAATCCTAACTCGCAAGTTAGAACTTAATGAGAAAATCAAAGATTTTGAACATAATAACTGGTCTTGGGTCGAACCGGCTCGTGAGTTTATTTTATCGCTCAACCAAGCTGATAATCTGCTACGAAATTCAGAAAAGTCAGATCTGGCCGCATTTCTAAAAAATATCGGGTCGAACCGCATTTTACAAAACCGCCAATTGCTTTTTGATTATAAAATTCCGTATGATTTGGTCGCCGCCTGCGGTGGCGAGGAGCGGAAAAATTTGACTATTCCTTTCTGGTGCGCCCAGCTGGACTCGAACCAGCGACCATCAGCTTAAAAGGCTGTTGCTCTACCGACTGAGCTATAGGCGCGTAATGTTTAGTATTAAATTGTTTTATCTTTCTTAGTTGCTGTTCGACCTGTCGGTCGAAGTTGCTCTTCCTCAACAGCGCTGATTTTATGAAACTATTTAATATTATACAGTAAATAATTTCTTTTGGCAAGTCCCTTGTGGAGAAATAAATCAAAACAAATATTGCTCTTGACAAAATATTAAAAATACTGTAAGATATGTTGAAGTTCGTTAAAAGCACTTTAAAACTTAATGTTTCAGATTAGCCGTTAAACAGCCAACCGCCCAAATCATTGGGCAAAATAGGAGAAAAAGCCATGGCCCCGCATTGTCTGCTACCCAATTGTATACTACTCATCTTCCTTTTTCTTGTTGCCTTGCAAATCACGCCGTTTATAATTTTTTGGGCCTGGCTAAGCTGTTCCGCGATCAAGGCATTTGTTACCGACAATAAATCCTGGCACTTGAGTAAAAAACAGGATTGGTTTCTCTATAACTTTTGCCTATACCGATCTTTTCTTTACGAGGTTGTTAGTTTTACGGAACTTAGCGATGATATTGAGCGTGGCTATCAAGCAATAAAAAGCACCAACAACAATTACTTGGTTGTTATAAGGGATGTACTTATTATTTATCTTATTAACCTCATCATCTTGGCCATCTCATTCTTTGCCCTAACGGTTATATTAGTAGTCGTTACCATAACTTTCCCGATCAGTCTTTATGTTTTCCTGGCCATGTCAGGGTTCGCTTTGATCATTGGGACTGGTTATGTGTCCTTACGCCTGGCGCGTTTCTTCTATCGCCTGCAAAGAAGGCTGAACATATCCGGAGAAAAAATAAAGTTTTAAAACCGCAACCAATTGGGAGGATAAAAAATGCATTCCTTCATGCCCTTTGCCGGCTGGCTTTTCCTAATGGTCTTTGTCTTGACCCCCGTCTCTTACTACAGCTGTTTGCTTATCAATTGGACTATTCTTTATGTTAAAGACGAAAAATGGCAAGCCTCCAAAACAATCAGGGATCTGCGTTATTATCTCTGTTGGGAGTGGCTGATTTCTGGAATTCTCGATGTGCTGAACCGAACAGAAAATAACTTGCTAGACCTAACAGGAAATAACTATTATGATAACATCTTAAAGGAAGGCATAGACTACTACATCGGAATTCCCTTTATTGCGAATGTCATTATGTTTATTTTCTTTATTTGCGTTACTCTGGTGAGTCTGATAATTCTTATAGAATTTGGCTTATTCTGGCTCTTAGCAATATTGGGGCTGATACTCTGTGCCGCGATTTATTACCTTGTTATTCGCTTGATACGCTTCTTCTATCGTATGCAAAAAAAATTAAACAAAAAAGGCAAAGAGGTGGCTTTTTGAGAACCGCCGGAAACCAACATATGAGCCAAACCCGTCTTGCGCTCATAGAACTAAACACTGTTATATCGGATAGGAGGCATGAATGACGAATAAAGAAAATCCCGATGCCATTACTTTACCAAAAATCAAAGGAGTGGTAGAAATACCCAACTGCGGACTTTATGCCAAGGGTCCGCGAAAATTAAGAAAGCTCTTTGAGTGGCTAAGCCAATACTACGATATTGAGGACTGTTCCAAGAATGAAAGCTACCCCTCTCCCGGCACTTGGTATGCCAGAATAAAGCCGAGCTTGGTGCATGAATGTGTCAAATGTAATTGGTGCGGATCCTATATAAACCCAGTGGGAGTCGGTATCCATGGTCATCGTTGCGAAATCTGCAATAAGATAACAATGGAAAGATTCACCCATAACGGCACGATCCGTTTCCGTTTCGCAGATGACTGCGATATTTCCGATATTGAAATGAGAATATTCGGCTATGATGACGCTACCGAAAGCATACTGCTCTATCCGAATATAGTATCAAGCGAAAGATGCTTCATACTTACACAACAACAAGCTCATAAAAAATTCAAAAGATTTTCTGCTAGCTGGCAAGAGGTGGAACGCAACGGCCAAAAGCTGATCGCCATCCCCAGAAGCAATATTAATTCGGTTGAGATCATAGGCCAAAAAAGACATTATAAAGCAGTCAGACTATTTGCCGGTAAAGAGTACGATGGTTGGCCCCTCAACGATCTGCCCGTCACTGAGTCATACATGATTTATGAGGCCTGGCGTTGGGCGCCACTTAGGCCATCGCCAAAACTGCACGAGAGCATAATCCATGCCGCAGGCATGGTCAGTCGAGTTGATTTTTATTATCAGGATGGTCGCCGGGCCTTTGACGACATTCACCTTCAACGCATGCGGCGATTTGTCCATCATTTTACCACTCTTGACCTTAATGAGTGGGATCGGATGATCAGCCAAAATGATTTATCCGGCCCAAGCATGATTAGGGCGATCGCTCGTCTCTGCCACCCCAACGCACAAGTACGAAATAAACCGAACATCAGCAATTTAATTGACGCCACTGCTAAAATCGCTGATGGAGAAAGTCTTTGTATGAATGAAATGATGGCCGCAGCCGATGCTCTGAAAAATCCCAGAATCTGCAGGGAGTTCATTGATATTATGGGATGTGGTATCAAAATCCAAAACATATAAAACAAAACAAGCACCTTACGGAGCTCCGGCCAAACTGGAGCTCTTTTTAATTTCCGCCTTCTTAATATTAAGAAGGCTTTTTTAATACAAAATTTTAACACAAAAAAAGCCGGCGCCATAAAGCAACCGGCCCTAACAAAAAGTTTCAAATGAGCAAAAGTCAAATGGAAAGGGAGGAACGATAACCGTCGAGCTGTTCCTTCCAAACCTGAAGGAGTTTTGGCTGAGCCGGTTCTGTTACAAACCATTGAACCTTTTGCCAATACGACAAATAAGGTGACGGATTAAATAGACGATCACTAAGAGCTAACTGCTCAATCAATGCCCGGCCATTGGAAAATTCTGCGAATAAGCTATTAACAGCACGGATACCAGTCAGACCCAAATCAGCCCAAGTTACCAGGATTTCGCCATCACTTGAAGCCAACTCTTTGGCTATAGGCGGAGCAGATTCATCACTCTCAACTAATATTTCAAACATGCGCCGGTTAGGCAGACGATCGCCTGCCGATACATAACAGCCGTTTGCTGTCGGCCATAACACAATCCCGCACTTCTTAAAATGGATAAAACAAGAAGCACACAAAGAAATTCGCAAATCAAATTTACTCTTTTGACCTTCCACTAAGCGGAAATTCCACCAATTGCTGGGCAAAAAATCCGAATTATTTTCTTGCGGATTATTATCCACTAAAGTAAAAATTTCATTATAGCAATCGGGACGCAGTTGCTGCCGAATCCCTAGGGAAGCCAAAACCGCCAGCAATCTATTATCCAATACATATTCTTTAATCGGTTTGGAAGACGCTCCCGGCCGATCCGAATATAAATAGCCAAACTCCAACCCCTTAAAGGCTATGGCCTTTTGCAGAAGATCCGATTCCGTTAAAGCTTCTTGACCGACTACCAAAGGTCCGAACATTGGAGGCGAAACGACTTTATTTCCCATAATCCTACTCCTTTCTATTGTTGTTCAGTACTGTTTAAAGTGCGAATTAAACAAAATCTGTCTAATTGTCTGGATAGAGATTACAACAAAGTGGGCAAAAAAGCAAGCCTTTGGACCTAATAAAGTTATACCCCTTGGCGTGTGCATAAACTGTCCAAAACTCTTCAAAACCGGTGGTTTGCCAAGGTGGGACAATTAAGGTAAAATGTAAGGGACTTGAATGCCCTAAAGGTGACAAATATGTCCGACAACTCCTTACGCAAACTGCCGCCGCAAAACCTGGAAGCCGAGCAATCGCTTTTAGGCGCTTTATTGATTGACAAGGATGCCATTATCAAAATCGCCGATCTCATCACATCCGAAGATTTTTACCAGACGGCGCACGGCATTATCTATTCTGTCATTTTGGAATTGTTTGAACGCAAAGATCCGATTGACATTTTAAGTTTGAGTAGCCGATTGAATGAATTGGGTAAAATCGATCTGGTTGGCGGACGCAGTTATCTGATTACCCTGACCAACCAAGTGCCTTCGGCGGCGCATGTCGTATCTTATGCGCAAATCATCCAGAAAAAAGCCACCCTGCGCCGACTGATTGCCGCCGCTTCCAATATTTTGGATCTGGGCTATCAAGAAGACAAAGAAGTCAACGAAATCCTGGACAAGTCCGAGCAGTCTGTTTTCGCGGTTTCGCAAAAATTCTTAAAAGAAAAATTCACCCACATCAAAGATGTGCTGACTGGCGCCTTTGACCGCATTGACGAATTGCATCGCGAGAAAGGCAAGTTGCGCGGTTTGCCCACCGGCTTTACTGAAATGGATAACGTTTTAGGGGGGTTGCAAAAATCCGATTTGATTATTCTGGCCGCCCGCCCTTCGGTCGGCAAGACGGCTTTGGCCTTGGATATCGCCCGCAACGCCGCCATCCGCCACAAAAAATCCGTCGGCATCTTCTCGTTGGAAATGTCCAAGGAGCAATTAGTTGATCGTTTGATTTCTGGCGAAGCAGGAGTAGATATGTGGAAGATGCGTACCGGCCGACTATCCGAAGCCGGCGAAGATTTCCCCCGTATCGGCCACGCCATGAGCGAATTGTCGGAAAGCAATATTTTTATTGACGATTTTGCCAACACTAATGTCATGGAACTCCGCACCAAGGCGCGAAGATTGCAAATTGAACATGGACTGGATTTGATCATCCTGGATTATTTGCAATTAATGGAGGGTTCGGGTAGCCGCCAATCATCGGAAAGCCGCGTGCAAGAAATCGCCGAAATATCCCGCGCTCTTAAGGGTTTGGCGCGCGAACTCAATATCCCCGTTTTGGCGCTATCCCAGTTATCCCGCGCCGTGGAAATGAATAAGCCGGCCATCCCTAAGTTATCGCATTTGCGCGAATCCGGCTCCATTGAACAGGACGCGGATGTGGTTATGTTTATTTATCGCAAGGCCTCCGACAGGAATTTTGACATCAATTCCTTAACCGAAGAAGAAAAGCACTCGGCGGAAATCCATGTCGCCAAACACCGCAATGGCCCGACCGGCCTGGTGCATTTGTATTTTGAAGGCAATACTGTATCATTTAAAAATTTAGACAGAAGCTATAATCAATAACCGGCTATAAAGTCTGCAAAGTCAATGGTCTGCTGGTAAACAGAGCCAATAAACCTAAAAAATTAACTTTAATAACTTTTAACTCTTAACCAAACTTATATGTTCAGTAAAATCAAAGCCATTCAGGATTTAAAAAATCAAGCCAACACCATCAAAAAAGCCTTAGCTGAAGAAGCAATTGAAGGCCAAGGCGGTTGGGGCAAAGTGAAAATCTCCATGGATGGTAATCAGGAAGTCAAATCCGTAGTCATTGATCAGGAAATCGTGGGCGATAAAACCAAACTGGAAACGGCCGTCAAAGAAGCGGTCAATGACGCCGTCAAAAAAGTCCAGCGCGTCATGGCCAACAAGATGTCGCAAATGGGCGGACTCAATATTCCGGGAATGGGCAAATAAATAAAGAGGCCACACAACAAAACAAATAAAAAAACGCTTCACGGCTTTGCCCGCGAGGCGTTTTAATGTACAACATGATTGTGCTTGTACTACAAGCCTAATAACTCTCTTTCCAGTGATGTCAATCTATGTTTAAGGTGGCTATTCCTCTTTATATGACCGCGCAATCGCGGTATCTCTTTCTCTGAAAGAATTTCTATCAAGGAGGGACAACTGCCGGAAACCGACTTCTTCCCAGAAGGCCATACAAAATCGGCAGTATTCGGGATAAAACCATTCCGGCCATCCTGAGTCAAAACAAGGACCTCCCTGACAACCCCATCTCCGCCCCACCAGCCGATGCCATAACTGGCGATTGAGGCCAGAATTGAATCATCATAAAATCCCCGAGAATCAAAATCACAGGCCAAGCATACTGAGTGTTCGCGCTTACTGCTAAGAACTTCATAGCATCTGGCTAAACGCCAACCGGACAAATCCTGCAAATCTGTCAAATCAAGAATGGTTTGTTTAGGTATTACTCGTTTTTTAGGCATTATTTGTCTCCTTGGGCTTAGCCCGGTCTTTTTACATCGTTTACGTTAATTGGTTTTAATGGACTGTTTAGTTGACACTTTATTATATCATACCATAAATATTTTGTCAATAGTGATAATCTCCGATGGACTTCCACCTCAAACCGTGGCATATTCTATTACAGCAGGATATAAAACACGATAAAATTACTTCGGCTAAAAAACACCTCGGGTCAAGCTATGAGGTGTTTTTTATATAATCGTCCTGCCGAGATAACAAATTACGCCAACGTTCAAGTAGCGTTAATAGCTATCTGCGAACAAAATTGTCAACAGACGGGTGTTTCTCTAATAACGGCACCAATCCGCTTATTATCTCTAATAATCGTTGCCGAGATTTTATCAGCCGGCCGCCAAAACGTTCTTCATAATCAGGAATACCGGCAATAATATTACCAACATCATTAATAGCATTTACAAAATCATACGATGAATTAATTTTGTCAAAAAGCGGATCAAGATCAACTAAATATATATGGCTGACTGAATCGCCCTTCTGCTGACCGAAGATATACTGAGAAAAACTATCCACATCGCATAAATACTCTTTGCCGGATTCACCTGATTTAATAACATCAAAGTAATAACTGCCCAATGAAAGGATAAGATCATCAAATTCTGAAATAAGCCTTTTTTTATCAGCCGATGACAATGGCGTAGAGTCTGTTTCATCGACTAACTTGGATAAATTATGGCCTTCCACCTTATTGGCCAGAACAAAAACCGCCGGCCTGTTAGCATTATCCTTACCGACAACAAACTGCATTTTGGGCAAGCGAACATGGTAATCATCAGCCAATTCCCTAAACAAATCATTGCCAATATGCGCCTGCTCAACAACGGTCCTGCTAACATCGGCTTCTTGACTATCAGTATCTCTGTCAAAAGCCATCGCCCTAACAAACACCTGATCTTACCCTTGTCTAATTTCTCCTAAATGCAATTCGTTGTACCTTGAGTGCACAAAATCAACCCTAGCCAAAGGAACCTGATTCTCTCCCTCGTTCCTTGGCAGGCGTCCCCGATACCAATTTACGCTCTCTCTATTTTCCATAATGATTATAATTCATTCAAATAATCCCGCATATTATTCTTCAAACTCGCATCCGCCACCAGATTAGGCTGCTTCAGAAATTCAGAAATTTTTAATTTGAGTTTTTCTTTTACCGGACTTAAATCTATCCCTAAATCTTCCTCGATTCCCTTAACGTCATAAACCAGACTACTTAATGCCGCTCGTGATAAATGATCCTGGTTATTAATGCGAATTTCAATATCAATCATGTAGGGGTGTTTCTCTTTTTCCTGGCCTATACATCCATAAACATACTGTTTGGTTGGAAAAACATCCCAGAATAACTCTTGATCAGAGACTAGACAATCAAAATAATAATCAACTAACCCCGACCATGTTTCAATCAAATCTTGCCTCAAGACCTCCGCTTCGTTTGGTGAAATATCATCTTTTTTCAACAAATCCAAATTAATACCATTTACTTTATTAACAACCGCGTAAGCGGCTAATTTCCCTTCACTATCATTGCCAATCGCAAAAATGAACGGAGCGATTTTGACATGATAATGATCTCTCAAACGTTGAAAAATTTCTTGAGCCTCGTTAAGATTATCCCTAAGATCCGCTAACTCAAAGCGATCATCCCAACTAGACAAAAGTCTCACAACCGAATCAGAGCCAAGCTCATTTTCTGACATAGTGCCAAAACCCGCATCTACAAAACTATCTAGTTTCGGATTAAGCGGTATTTCTGAAGTATCTAATTTAGCGAAATCAATTGATTTACGTGTTAAATTTCTCATAATAAATTCAGTCGTATATTTTTTCAGCCGTATTATTTCTGTGGTTTGTATGCGCAATGATTACTTCAGCCAACTGTCATCTTGCCTGACTAATAATTCTTTAGCCAAGGACAAATCAGCTAAAATAATCTTAACCGTTTTCTCCATACGCATGCCTTGCGACCCCTTGATCAGCACCAGATCTCCGGCATTAAGTTCTTTGAGTAAATAGTCACCTGCTTCTTCGCTATCAACAAATTTAATCACATGCTTCCTACTAAATCCGGCTTCTATGGCCGCCTCGGCGATAATTTTGACCCTATCGCCGACCACGATCAGCAAGTCAATTCCCTCCTGCGCCACAGTCTGACCGACTAAACGATGTCCCTTATCCTCAAAGTCTCCCAGCTCCAGCATATCGCCCAATACCGCGATTTTCCGCCCATTAGCCGGCAATTTACCAAGCACCTGAACCGCCGCCACCGTCGGTTCGGGACTGGCATTATAAGTATCATCAATAATCAATGAATCCCTGACACCTTCAATGAGTCGCATGCGTCCGGAAGGCGCACGAAAACTCTGCAGGGCCTCGGTTATTTCCACTAAATTCAAGCCCATGATTATGCCGACCGCTACTGCGGCCAAAGCGCCATAAATCAAATGTTCGCCTAAAACCTCAGGCAGAAACACCGGCACCACCTTGCCATCGTAAGACAGCTTAAAACTAACACCTTGCAAATCGTTTTTCTGGCTTAGCAGAGTAACGTCATGCGCCCGCACCGCCGCTTCGGAACTAAAGCCGTAAGTCAAGAATCTGCCTTTAACGTTATTTTTTAACTTAGCCGTGTGTTCATTATCGGCGTTTAAAACCCCCCAGCCTCCGGCGCGCAATCGTTCTACCAATATTCCCTTCTCGTGAGCGATGTTTTCTATGGTTTTAAAATATTCCAAATGCACCGGGCCGATATTGGTAATAACGCCAATATCCGGTTTCGCCAATCTGACCAGATACGCCATATCGCCCGGCCGATCAACTCCCATTTCCAAAATCAACGCCTCGGGAAAAGTTTTGTCATCAATCACCCACAGCTTAACGGCATTAAAAAACAGCTTCAGCCAGCCAAGCAAATTACCACCGGGCGACAGCTCGCCCAAAATCGTCAACGGCAAACCGATTTCATTATTATAATTCTTGATATTTTGCCGGACACGAAATTTGTCCTTAAGTACGGTAAAAATCGCCTCTTTGGTTGAGGATTTACCGATGGAACCGGTTACGCCGATAACTTTCGGCTCATATTTATTCAAGACGGCTCGCGCCAAAACAAATAATATTCTTTGTAAGATTTTTTTCAAGAAAGATTTCATAATTTAAGCGGGATCTGCGATTTATCTTTGAATTAACACTTAATACAGGATATAAACAACATATCATGGACTACTTGTCGTGTGGTACATTATAATACTCCAGAGCGAATTTGGCAACCTCCGTAAAAACCGGCGCCGCCACTGTCTCGCCCAGCCGGCCCTCAATCGGCTCGTCTACACGGACAAAAATAGCAATGCGCGGGTTCTCAAACGGCGCAAAGCCGACAAAGGAGCCGATAATGCTGTCATCTGATTTATAACCGCCGCGCATGTCCGGCACTTGCGCCGTACCGGTTTTTCCGCCTACGCGCCAACCGGGAATCTGCGCTTTCTTGGCATGGCCGTTCTCCACCACCGACACCAACATGCCTTTCATCAGAAGAGAAGTTTTGGGCGAAATCACTTGTTTGATTTCTTGCGGTTGGATCTGTTTGGTTTGGCCGTCAATAACTATCTGATCAACCACGTACGGTTTCATTAATTTGCCGCCGTTTATAATCGCCGAAAAGGCAGTAATCATCTGAATTGGCGTCACACTGATGCCTTGGCCGAAGGTAGCGGTAGCCGTATTTATTTCCCCTTTGCGACTCAAGTTGGAGATATTGCCGGTAGTTTCTTTAAACAAATCAATGCCGGTAAAATCGCCAAAACCGAAAGCTTTAACATATTGAGTAAAAACCTTGGTCGTCATTTGACGCATGGCGAAGATTACGCCGGTATTGATGGAATACTCCAGAACATTGGTCATGGTGGACAAACCGTAAGATTTATTTTCAAAATTCCTAATCTTATAATCGGTATAGTCCACTACGCCGGTATCCGTATAAGTCGTTGACGGAAGAACAGCGCCGGAATCAATGGCCGCGGCCATGGTAACAGCCTTAAAAATAGAACCCGGCTCATAGGAGTCATTAATCGCTTTAACGTTATAAACTGAGGCATCTTCAACCCTATTATACTCGTTAGGATCATAATCGGGAAAACTGCACATGGCCAGAATTTTTCCGCTGAACGGATCCATCACGATGATAGAACCGCTTTTTGATTTGTGCTGATCCAAAGACTTCTTTAATGATTGACAAGCTTGGTATTGCAAGGGGCGGTTAATAGTCAAAATTAAATTGGCGCCATCCACTTTTTCCCTTAGATAGTTTTTACCTAAAGCGATGACATTGCCCAAAACATCCTGTTCGGAAAAAATTTCACCGGCTCGGCCGGCCAGCAACTGATCGTAATAGCCTTCCAAACCATACTTACCGCTACGATCATTGCCGTCGTAGCCCAAAAAGCCGAACAATTGTCCGCCTAAAGATTTTTCCGTATAAAAACGATAACTCTTTTCGTTAAAACCGATGCCTTTAAATTGCAATTCTTTCAACATCTCAAAAACACTGTCTTCCAAACGTTCCCGCACTAAAAAATATGATTTTTCTTTTTGATTGAAAACATTGATCAATTCGTTCTTAGTCGCATCTCTGATTGTTTGTTCGGCGTACTTGTCCAAATCAGAAAAATCGGTAGAGGTGGCGTTGCCACGGAGCCGTTCGGCTAAGTCCTGAGCCGCTTGCCGGTCATCTTCGCTCAAACCTAGGATTTCAAGCAGTTTCTCCGCGGTAGTGGTGGCATCAACTATTTCTTTGGGTATGGCATAAATGACGTGCATCGTACGATTAGTGACCAACGGATAAGAAATATTTTTATCGCCCGTCTTCTCCTGAACCAGGATGGAACCGCGTTCGGGGAATAATTTTTTGTAGATTTCATGCTGGTCGGCGGCCAGCGCGGTATAAAAAGCGCCGCGCAGGATCTGCACATCAAACAATCTTCCCATCAAAACAACGCCGACAATCAAAAAAACAACCGACAGTACGGTAATACGTCCGCGGTTGTCAGAAACTTTGGTTTTGGGATGCTGATAAACTGTCATATCCGTCGAATACCGTGAACTGGCTAACGTTTAGCTATCTGATTAGATGTTCTTACCATGACGATTTCCGGACTGCCGGCTGGGACCAAGTTAAAATCAACGGCCGAGGCGGTTATTTGATCCATGGACTGCAATTTCAAGTAATTAATGGTCAACCGCCCGTTTTCTGACTGCAGTTTGGTGATGCCATTTTCCAAATCTTTGATTTGATAACCGATGGTAGCGGTCAAATTAGTCTGAGTCAAATAAACAATGCCCAGAATCGCGGCTACGACATATATTCCTATTAGAGAACGTTTGCCCGTCAAGCTATTCCAAACCTGCAAACGCCAGTTAATTTTGGTTTTAAGTTCTTTAAAGTGATGATTGCATTTTTCTTTTTTCCAAAATTTGCACATAGGGTTGTATATTTAATTTAAATTTAAATATTAGCGATGGCCCGCACTTTAAATTCTTTCTACGACTCTCAATTTGGCGGAGCGGCTCCGCGGATTGTTGGCTGTTTCCTCTGCCCCGGCTTCTACCGGCTTTCGGGTGATAATCTTGATTCGTGGCGCCTCACTGCCGGCCATGTCTTTAAAAAATCTCTTGACCAGGCGATCCTCGCCCGAATGAAAGGAAATAACGGCTAATCGTCCGCCCGACGACAAGAGATCAATGGCCTGAGGCAAAGTGGCAACAATATTGCCGAATTCATCATTGACCGCTATGCGCAAGGCCTGAAAGACTCGCGTAGCCGGATGCTTTTTGGACGGCGTCTTGAATTTTTTCTGGTAAATGCCGGAAACGACTTCCACCAAGGTTTCTACTGTTTCTATTTTCAGGCCCTGCTGACGCGTGGCGATTATCTCGCGCGCGATCGGCTTAGCCAACGGCTCTTCGCCATAATCGGTAAAAATCCTGATTAATTCCGCTTCGCTTGAATTGTTGATCAATTCGGCGGCGCTTTGGCCGGCCGTCGGATTAAAACGCAAGTCCAACGCGCCCGTTGACCGGAAGCTGAAACCGCGCTCATCATCGGCCAACTGATCGGACGAAAGCCCCAAGTCCAACAAAATGCCTTTAATCGAACCGAGGTCCGGAATCTCGCTGACAATTCTTTTTAAGTTGCGATAATTATTATTAACCAAAATAAGATTTCCATTGGCGCTGTCTTGAATCGTTTCGGCATCCCAGTCAATCCCCAATACCTTGCCTCCAGGCTTGATCAGTTCCAAAATCGCCAGAGAGTGACCGCCGCCGCCAAAAGTGCAATCAATAAAGTTGTCGCCCGGCTGAGGATTAAGATAGTGCAAGACTTCCTTAAGCAAAACCGGTTCATGAATGGAGGGCATAACTGGTAGCCACAGTATGTGGCTTATGACTTATGATTAATGCTGATTGTTAATGATTATGATTTGAGATCATGCAAGGCTTCGGCGATCTCGTTGTAGCTCTTTTCTGTTTCCGCCTGATAACTGTTCCACCTGGCTTCATCCCAAATTTCCAAACGGTTATACAGTCCGGCAATAACCACGTTTTTACTCAAACCGGCGAAACGACGCAAATAGTCGGGAAGAATTATACGTCCTTGCTTGTCAAATTCCACTTCGGCGGCGCCCGCCAACATGGAACGGGAAAAGGCGCGATTGCCGGATTTGTCTATGGGCAGATCAGCAATACCTTCAGCCATCTTCTGCCATTCCTTCTGCGGATACAGAAACAAGCAGTTATCCAACCCCTTGGTTACAACGGCTTTCTTGAGTTCAGGACGAAACTTAGCGGGCACAGCAACGCGTCCCTTGTCGTCCAAGTTATGATTGTATTGACCGATGAACATAAATAAAAACTTTCTCAATTGTGGTTTTTGCTAATTATATTTCACCACATTTCACCACTCTGATATAATTATACACCACTTAGCACCACCAAGCAACCACAATTCAACATTTTATTGCAATAAAAAAATAGCCAATTTTAGCTATTTTTAAGTAATATTTTTTAATATTTTTCAGGCGGTGGATAACTTTTTTGCTTAATGAAAATTAACTAAAAAACTTATCCACAACTGGCCGATTATTTGGCTTTTGCCTTAGTAATATTGGGTTCGCGATCATAGTAAGGCAACACGATTTGCGACGGTTTGACCCCCTTAAGCCGTTCCTGTATCTTAGTCACCAACTCCCTGGCCGAAGAAAACTCGTCAACCTTAACGCCGGCAATAGGCAAATTACGGCCAAAGGCCAAAGCATTGGCTACGGCCACGCCGATACGCACCGAAGTAAACCCGCCGGGCCCGACGACCACGCCAATCCCCCTTAATTTGTCCCAGGCAATCTTATTGGCTGTTAAATAAGCGGCGATAGCCGGCACCAATTTTTCCGAATGATGAAATTTGCCCGTCACCTTTTTGCGCTTGAAGTCATCGCGATTGCGCGCTAAAAACAACTCAAAATGATCGGCGGGAGTCGTGTTAATAATAAGAATCATAGTTAAAATTTTATTGCATTAATCGTTAATCAGCTTCTGCCTCTTTCTCCGACGCCAATTAACCAAAAACAAGATCCCCACTAAAAACGCCCCGCCGGAAATTTCCAACATCCAGAACAACATATACCACTCGAAAGGGTTGTTAAGCACCATGGCAATGTATGTCAGTCCAAACAGGACAAAAACAATCCCGCCGACTATCTCGTATTTCCAAGAAACGATAATGATCGCCAAAAGGATTAAGGCCGGGATATTGTGTATCAACAGGCCGAGTACCGTCGGCCAAAATCGCAGCCCCATAGAGAAGATATCCAAAGAAAACAGGGCCAGAAAGCCGACAAACAGCAACCCCAAAATCCTGGGTAACCAATAGATTAACTGATTGATTACTTTGTTTTTTTCTAATGACATAGGATTTGAGTTATTAATAAAAAAAATTAAAGGCCAACTCTTAATTTTACTTTATTAAAAAGTCATAATTTTTAGGTTTTACTTCATGATGAGGTAGGGGTTCCAGACGTAGGGTTTCCATAGCGATTTAAATTAATTTAATAATTAAAAGCTGACGTTTCGTCATAATGTGGCACAAATAATCATCCGACATTAACCAATGCGCCTACGGCAACAACCGTTAAAATCAAAATACCGATACCCAACAAGAAAGATAGAATACAGGCGATTAGCCAAATATTATTAATCTTTATGTTTTGCTCTCGGCCCAATATCTTCCTAAACAACATAACCACTCCCCAGGCCAATACAAACAAAAATAACAAAATAATCGCCCAAAAAATTGCTTTTATCACTAACGCCGGTATTAATGACATAGGATTTGAGTTATTAATAAAAGTTTTAGTTATTAATTGACAATAGAAATAGACTCAAAAACATTACCTTATTCTAGCTATTTTTACTTCAAGTATTAACAAAATAATAATTATGCGCTAATTTATCAATTATAAGTTACGAAACAATGCGATAGGAGTAGTACAGCCAGAAAAGGAGAAAAGCGATGGATCAACATAGGCACGAGTTTGGAGAGAATTTAGATCCTCATTGCAGTTGTGGCGTGGTACTCTGTGGCTCTACTAGTCCTGATAAAAATTTTGCATGTAATTTGCGTAGAGGGCATGTAGGACCATGTGTAAACACCATTTACCCACAGAATGGAATATGGGATAAAACCACGCCCCAGAATACTCCCCAGGAATAAAGCCTGGGAACAAAAGAAACCTGTCCGAGTCCCAAGTATGACTTAAAACTGCTTTTTTATTTTGCCAGCAGGCAGAATATTGGCTAACAAGTCAATAAAACAAATACTTTTAGGAAACGGGGAAGAAGTAATGCCTCCCCCTAAAATCAATGAGCTAGTTCAAATAACGGTGAAGTCGATTTTGAAAACAATGAGTTCCTCCATGACACGATCCAGAGCCTCTTTCGGGATTACAAGTGTTAGGCCGTTATTTTCCCATCGCTTTGGCATACCCAAAAGGTCGCGCCTTACCCACTGCTGGTGGAGTATACCATCAACTTCTTCTGGGTGTTCTACTTTGTGAGCATCATCAAGACTTTTGAAGTTTAATCTGACTACGTCTGCGTCAAGTTTACGGTTTCTCCATTCTGATGAATAACCAATTCTCGACTCGTCCATGTTTCACCTCCTCTTTAGTTGGTAGTTTCCTAAAAATATTTGTTTTAAAGAGCAATATTTCCAATAACATACCGACGTATCTGATGTTAACTTGATTAACCCTGTAACATAGTGAAGGAGTAACAAAAGTTAATTTGGGCAGAAGCTAAAAAATTGTTTCTTATTGGGCCGTAGCCAGATGCGCCACGTTGTCGGATGTAAATTTTAATTTTCTTAAAATTATTCAACTGGGGAAATAGTAATCGAATGATTTCTGCTATTATACACAGTCCTGTACTCAGAAGGGCCTGACCCAATAATAAGTAATGGTTTTTGAACAATTCTTCTTACATCATCAGGATAACAGCAACTATAAATAATCTCATCAACATCCGAGAATCTTTCATTTGCATACCCAAGTAACTCATCAGAAGAAACTTCGTGTTTATCTTCGGGGTGCTTAAATTTACCACCATCATAATGAAATGAAAAAAATGCAATTCTTTTGTCTTTTGCGTCAAGATAAAAAGCACCGTTACCCGCCTCTTGCACATTCAAAAATATATAAGTTAGTCTACCGTCTTGATTTTTTGAATACTTGTAATTGATTCCAAGAGAATCAAGTCTTTCTAATATTGTTTTTTCAACAACTTCAAAAGAATCGTTTTTTCTTTCCTTGCCAAAAAAATTTTCAGAAATAATTTTCATTCTAAATAACTTTAACAAAATAATAATTTATTACATCTAATGTTTCGGCTTATCTGAAGTTGTGCCACTACCTTTATTTTTCTAATAGAATGGCGAAATGTAACTTTTGCCCTTGCAGACATGCCGTGTTATCTGATGTTTGATAAATATTTTTATGACAATTCTTTTATTAAAACATCTAGTATTTTAAACGTAATTTATATTGTTCATTAGATCTTCCAATATTATTTTCTTTTCCTTCAATCACCATAAAATATTCATTTAATTTCAGCTAACTATCTATTATAAGAATTGTTTTCGTATAATGTGTAAATATTGATTGTTCTACGAACCGCTACTATCCCACTTAATAAATAATCACCGGCGTGCCGATATCCACCCAATCATAAATAATCTTGGCTTCGGGCGTTTTCATGTTGACACAGCCATGACTCATGGGATGGCCAAAATTACTATGCCAATAAGTGCCATGGATGGTGTAAGGGCCTTTAAACGAGGCGACCCAAGGCACATTGGGCAAGAAGTAATTCCAGGGGTTAGAGGGCCCGTAATACCAGCTCATAGTAACTTTGGGGCGCTTCAAATAGATGTTATACTCCCCTGTCGGAGTCGGCGTGCTGGCCTTGCCTGTTGATACCAGAAAGTCGCCCAGCCATTTGCCGTCCTGCCAATAGGTCAACAATTGATCAGCTAAATTGACGGTAATGAATTTATAAGACCGGCTTTTGAGTTCGCCAATACGTTCCGGCACAGTAATTATTTCCGCCACGCCATCATTATTAGTATCGGTCATAGCTACCTTCACTCCCCGGTCAAACCCGTCCCAGCCATAAGCCATAAAATCGCTTAGGCGCTTGCCGGAAAAATCATAGACGCTCACCCAATCGCTGCCGTTGAAACTTAATCCCACAACTAACTCATCCCTGCCGTCGCCATTAACGTCTCCGGCCGCCAGATTAAACCCACCATGGTAATTAGCATCGCCAACAGTAATAGTAGAAATTATTTTATTATCCTGATCCAAAATATACACCTCGGCCGGATTGCCCGAACCGCCGGCCAAAGCAAACTCCTTAAGGCCATCGCCGTTAAAATCCCCCACTACGGCATTAAGGCCGGAAAAATAATCAGCCAGCCAATTAGGCTTGAAGCTTCTGATCTGGTGACCGTCATTGCCCAGAAATAATATTTCAGCCGGAGCATTGTAATTGCTTAAAGCCATGATCTCCGATTGATTATCGCGACCCAAATCCCCGGCCAGTACTCTGACACCCTTGCGAGTGTCACTATCAAAAGGAAAGAAAGAATATTGAGGCTGATCGCCCCGCCACACCCGGACATGCGGACCGCCCGTGTAGCCGGCGCCGGTAACGACTTCTATATGTCCGTCAGCGTCCAAATCGGCGGCCGACACATAAACTCCGCCACGAAACGTCTCGGCGTAAGCCAAAAATTCATATCGTTTGATGCCGTCAACTCCGTATTCTTCCACTAACGGCTGATTATTGCCACCGGCCGATACGACAATAATCGGTTCTTCCTGCCCACCCTTGGCCGCCGCCAAGTCAATACTGCCGGCATAACCGTCGCCGAACACCATAAAGCTCTTCTGCAAAATTCCGCGCCAATTAAAAATCCTGACCTCAGGCTTGACCAAGTCAACGGCCGAAGCCGCTACAGGCAAAACCAAAAAAGCCAGGGAAGCCAATAGTACGATCGGTAAAATTAAAAATAATTTCCTAAGCATAAAAGTTATTCATGATCGCCATTTCAACCGGATTTAATTTTTCTCTGTATCTTCTTTATGAAAGCGATCAATTAAAATGATATTTTTGTTTTCTAACAAATCAAACAAAAAACGATCAGCCAGTGCGCGACGGTAAGTGTAGTCGCTTTTGCTGAGCACGGTGTAATTGATAGCGCGGCCGACTTCGCGTTCAAAGGCCGCCACCAGCCGAGCCAGCTTGGCGCGATTGGCACCGCCGACAATCAGCATATCAGCCGGAGCGTCATCGCGACCGACAAATAGTCCTGACAGCAAAAACAAATCAATATTACCCAGCTTTTCCACTTTGCCCACCAACGCCCTTTCCATCAGTAAGTGTGATTTAACCAAAACGGAACGTAACTCCTCAATAAACGGGAAGTCGGGATTGAGCTGATAATATTTACGATTGTCGCTGGCTTGCCCTTCTACTTTCTCCAACTTGTCAAAACAGCTAACAATCTGCAAATCTTGCAGATTTTCCAGCTCACGTCGGATAGCATTAAGGTGGGAATCCAAATTACGCGCTAATTCGCGGACGAAATAGGGTTGATTGGGGTTATTCAGGAAAAGCTTGAGCAAGAGGACCCTAGTTTTGGAACCGAATAGTTTTTCTAACATAAAACTGGTCTCGTAGCTTGATATTAAGATATGTATATTGTATAATATTACTATCATAATGTAAAGGGCTAAATTTAAGAAAATTCTGAATTTTCTCGCCTAAATGGAAGGAAAAAATCTGACAACAGCCCGATTGGCTATGGAAGCCGACGCTAACATCATCGGCAGCGCTTTTGTCGTCAAGCCGGAGAAAACCCTAATTAACCGGCTAGGCGTGATTTTTGGCATTGTAGAAATCTACAATTTGAATGATATTTTCATTGACCGAGTACTGGACGCCATCGGCGATCTGAAAACCGAATATTACTTGCCCCCATTTGACGATAAAAAGCCGGAAAGACGTTTTGAGGAAGCTTTAGCCAGAGCCAACCGCCGCATTAGCACGGCTGTAAGCGAATCTATTTATCCGATTGATCTGAGGAACCTGCGGATTGTCATGGGTTTGTCTTTGGGCAACAAAATCTTCTTAAGCCACACCGGCCGCTCTCAAGCCCTGTTTTTCCGCCAGAAAAAAAACGGCAGTCTGCTGATTTTAAATATTTTAGACACGGGCGAAGAACGACCCAAGCCGGAACCGGAAAAAGTTTTTTCCAATATTATCTCCGGTGAGATTACGGAACGCGATACTCTAATGGTATGCAATAATGAATTCCTGTCGCTAATGTCGCAAAACGACTTGGGCGAAATGCTGGCTTTGGCGCCCGCCGAGGAAGGCATAAAAAAACTGGAGGCGACTCTTCATTCCCAACCATTAAAATCCAATTACTATTCGGTTTTGCTTAAATCGGCCGATTTCCAACTGATTGCCCCGACAGCCGCTACGGCGATGACCGCCACAACCGAAGCCGCAACCGCCGAAACTGCCGAAACTGTGGCACCGACAAAAACACCATATCAATTTGATCGGATGCGAGTTGATAACCCCCGTCCGGCCGGCCCAGGACAAACATCTCCGGGAGAAAGCAAAACTCAATCTTCTCTGGACCGCCTGCTTATCACACAGGTACGAACCGAACAATATCTGACGCCATCGCTGATGCCGGCCTGGCAAAAATTTTTCTTTTTGTTATTCAAATATTTTAAGATTTCCCTGGTCTGGCTGGGACGGGGGCTCAACATTACTTTGGTCTGGCTGGGACGGAAACTTCATACCGGCTACAATTTATTGGCCAACAAAATCATTGCCGGACGCGCCGCCAAAGCCAAACGCATCATCAATACCATTGAACCGAAACGGCCGACTCAAGGAGAGATTCTCAATAAAGATCTGACAACCGATGAATTTATGTCGGCGCCCGAACCGATGCAAAGCGAAGTGGCGCAAGATGCCATAGAACAACCACGTCCCCGATCATCGCTCAATTGGCAAGAAAGATTTAGTTCAGGTTGGCTAGCGCAAAAAATCAATGCTTGGATCAATGGAATGATTGAAAACTTCCTCAACCTGAGCATCTGGCAAAAAGGCTCACTTGTCGCCGCTCTGCTTTTGCTGTTAATTTTCAGCCAAAGCGTGGTTTGGATCGGCAGATCTTCAGAGCTGAACTCGCCTCAAACCTCGCCCGTTGGCAAAATCGGCAACCAGATACAAAGCTTAGTGGATAATGCCGAAGCGCAAAATATTTTTAACGACGAAAAAGGCGCTTACGCTTCCCTGGCTCAAGCTGACGAATTACTAAAAACAATCCCCGTCAAGCGATCTAATCAGTCCACAATAAATAACTTAAAACAAAAAATAGATGATGTCCGGCGCGTTTTAGGAAAAGAAATCAACCTGGCCGACCTCAAGCCGACAATTGACCTAAAGCTCAGCAATCCTTCGGCCGATATTATCGGCTTGGCCAAAACCGGCAAATATTTCTGGGTATTTAATAATAGCGACGCCAAATTCTATCGTTTGGATTCCGGCGCCTGGCAATGGACCACCGCCACTTCTACCGTCACGAATGCCAAGAAACTATCGGCCGTTGATGACAAGAGCCTGATTGTCATTACCGGTGACAACTCCTCCTATAAGCTGACTTTGGCCAGTATGGCGGCTATAAAGTTCAAGCCGAGCAAGGATTATTTTAATATTAAAACCGATCTTAAATCTTTGACCCTGGAACCGCCTATCGCCTCCTCTACTATCAGCCAATCAGTCAAGGATGGCGTTTATCAGTATTTATTGGATACGACGGTCGGACGATTAGTGGTCTTGGACGACAAAAATGTCCTCAAACGCCAGTACACTGGGCCGTTCATCGCTGACGGCGCGTCTTTTGTCGGTTCGGCCAAAGACAAAAAATTCTGGGTACTGTTTGACGGTAAGATTTATCAGATCAACTGGGATTTCTAAATCCGTCATTTTAATGATAATAATCTTTAAAGACAAAAAAACATAAACAAAAAACACACCCATTTCACTGAGTGTGTTTTTATTTGGAAAAAATTATTTCAAGGTAACGGTAGCGCCGGCTTCTTCCAATTCTTTCTTAATCTTCTCGGCTTCTTCCTTCTTCGCACCTTCTTTGACCATCTTCGGAGCACCATCAACCAAGTCCTTGGCTTCTTTCAAACCCAAATTGGTAATGGTACGGACAGCCTTAATGACATTGATCTTCTGAGCGCCAGCGGCGGTCAACTCAACGTCAAAACTGTCTTTTTCTTCAGCGGCGGGAGCAGCGCCAGCGGCGGCCATCATGACCGGGGCAGCGGCAGAAACGCCGAATTTCTCTTCCAAAACTTTGACCAATTCGGCCAAGTCAATAACGGATAACTTTTCAATTTGTTCAACGAGAGCCTTGAACTTCTCGGGAACAACGATGTTTTTTTCTTCAGACATATGATTTGTTTAGTTTATTATTATATAGTTTAAACGGCTTCTTTTTCTTTGCTCTCTTTAATGGCGTTCAAAACGCGGGCGATACCGGACATCGGGTTGGCAATACAGCCGACAAGTTTGCCCAATAACACCTGACGGGAAGGAATTCTGGATAACTCTTTGACTTTGACGGCATCAATATATTGACTCTCAAAGATGCCACCGGCAAATTGAATTTTATCATGGTCCTTGGCAAAAGTAGCCAAGATTCTGGCTGGCGCGACTTCGTCTTCGTAAGAAAACAAAGTGGCGATCTCGCCTGAAAATTCTTTTTCTGCTACTTCTTTCATTTTTTGTTCACCCAAGGCCTTCTTTAACAAAGTCTTTTTGGCCACCAAGTAGTCAATGCCTTCCTCACGGCATTTTTCTCGCAACTTGTTAAGTTCCTTAACCTCAATACCGGAAAAGTTAAACATGACGGCGGCTTTCATTTTGGCCAACTTGTCTTCCAAGTTTTGCAAAATAACCGCTTTTTGTGATTTGGTTTTTGGCATATTTTTATACTGTTTATATAAATAAAAAAACTGCGTTTCCGCAGCAATAAATAGCCAAAATAGGCTAATTTCCTCGGCAGGACTTATCGGGGTTTTGTATCTCCCCCGCCCACTTTCTGCGGAATATGTTCTAATTATAGCAAATAGGCGAAAAATGTCAAGAAAAAGAGGCCGGGGGAAATTCCCAGGCCTCGCGAAAGTGCTAAGATTCAGTGCTGAAGCAGATCAGCGAAACTCGTACCGAAAGTACTCGAGGCCGGAGGCGGCGTCGTCCTTCCAAACCGTGATGCGCCCATGGTCACCGTAACCTTCGGTTCGCTACGCAGTTTGACTTTGCTCCCAATCTCCGGCGGCAAGCCTTCAGCTTCTGCCGGCTCAGTGATTCTCCGAGCGACCAAACAACAGATTTCCTCAAACTCGGCTTCGGTCATCTCGCCGGAGTCAACCAGCGCCTTGAGCTCGTCAAAGCTCATATACTGGCGATCGGGCAACTCAAAACGAGCATCCTCCAAAGTCAAAACCAACGAACACGAAATACTGTTAGATTCCCAACGCCAATTGTAACGTTGGATCTTCGCGCAATGCGGAGCATGGCGCACGACTATCTGCGGGTCACTGATGATCGTCGCCATAGTCAGGAGCTTCAATATCTTTGGGAGGTCGAACCGTCCTTTCACGGTGAGGTCGACCGGTTCCCCGACCACTAATTGGCCGGACGACGAACTCGAGATGACCGAACGGTTGCTCAACTGCCTCTGTTCAAACCCATACATGGGATAACTTTCTCGGCCAGTGCTGACTTTGGCGCTAAGACCATCAGAAACCATGTGAAGCTTGTCCAACATGCCGCTAACCACCAGCTCGGCCATTAGGTCATCGTTAATGTCGGGAGATTTGTTCTGTCCCCTGTCATCAGCCGACAGATATTGCAGTTTGCGCTCTATCTCTTGAACGCGCCGATAATGCTTCAAAGACAGTCCATGGTCAGAGAACGTCTGTGGATCCTTCCGTAAACCGTCTGCGAAACAGCAATAATGATATTGCGCAACCGCGTCAGAAATCCCGACGTAAGGCGGCAACTTTATCCAGCTATCCTTGACCCGCGACTGGATTCCGCCCACCTCCCTACAAGCAACAATACGACGCATGGCCGGCAACTGGCCGACTTTCTTTGCCAACACTAATGATTTTGCTGAGTTCACAGAAACCGGCCACCGGGATATTAATTCACCCAGCGACGACGCCGTGCCATCAGCCATTACTGCTCCCAGAATTCGCAGAGTCCGATAAGACTCGGCCATAGCAGATCTGTTCGGCTGATGGAAGAATTCCAACTCCATCACATTAATACCATGGCAGGCCAGGCGTAGGATGAGTTGATCCAGACGAACCCGCTCAATCTCCGCCTTGGGAAAATCTTCTTGGTCCTCCCAACCGCTATAACAATTGATATATACCCCTTCCGAGTCCCTACCGGCTCGTCCCCTGCGTTGATCGACTTGAGCCTTGGAAATACGGCGTAGATAAAGCCCCTCTACGCCATCCTTGGTTTCGATGCGCTTTTCCAATTGCGTATCAAGTACCCCGTTAATTCCGGGTACTGTGACCCCGGATTCAGCTATATTAGTGGTTACGATAATTTTCGGTTTGCCGTAATCCACAAAAACCAAATCTTGTTCCTCCGGGGGCAAGTCCCCATGGAGGGGTAGAATTACCGCATCAGTATCAACGCCCATTTGGCGCAATCGATCAATACAATCATAAACTTCCCTTTTACCGGGCTGGAACAACTTGATAGTGCGGCCCTCCTTGACTAACAGTGCCGCTTCTTCTTCAATTGACCCTGTTGTCATGGGACGATCCACTACCGGAAACAACCTGCCTTCAACGCTCAATACGGGCGCATTGTCAAAATATTCCGACAAGCGCTCAGCTTCAAGCGTTGCTGACATAATGACCAAACGAAAATTAGCTCCTTCCTTCAGGCGCTTTTTGGCCCAGGCCACCAAGGCCTCGGTCTCCACGCCCCACTCATGGACCTCGTCAATAATCAAGACTTCCGGTTGCCAGTCAAAGACGATCTCACGAATCGACTCCGCTCCATCAGTGCTATACAGCAATCTGGTATCTGCGGAGCAATTCCGTTCAAATCCGGTACGGTAACCAATTTCCCCGCCTAACTTGCAACCATTCTGTCGCGCCACATAACACGCGACCGAACGAGCAAGGAAACGCCGTGGCACAGTGCATACCACTTTGAATCCGGCCCGCCAAAACATTGGCGGTATTAAGGTGGTTTTACCGGAGCCGGTCTTCGCCGTAATAATAACCACCGGGTTATCCAAAACCAACTCAGTAATCTCTGCTTCACGAGCCGCGACCGGCAGGGTTGATGGATTAACTAAAGAGATCAATATCTTATCCTCCATTAATCATGAGAGAAATTTGAGTTCTCTCCGACAATGGAGAGAACGACCGTTGGGCCGTCAAATTTTATCTCCCTACTTTAAAGTATTCAATTTTTAGGTACGCCGCTAACTTTTAAGTTGAGCGGTTAACTCTGACTTTAACCGTCTATACATCCGATTAAAAACAGGCAAAAACCGTTCAAATTAGACATAAATTCAATATGTAATTATATCACACATTAATTATTTTGTCAAGATAGTTATCCACAATATAAAACATGACTTCTGGTGTATGGTTTATAATATCTAAATTTAGATAAAAAAATATGATAATTTAGCCAATATATTTGCTTTAAATGCTCAATAATGTTATTATTAAACTAATAAATACTTATTTTATATGGAAAAATACATCATCGAAGGCGGGCATAGATTGTCCGGCGAAATTAGCGTCCCCGGCGCCAAGAATCAAGTAGGCAAAATGCTGGCCGCCAGCATCCTCTCCTCCGAACCATGCGAGCTGACTAATGTACCGGCGATTGAAGACGTAACGCACATGCTGGAGCTTTTGGAAGATATCGGCGCCAAAATTGAACGGAGCGAAGGCCGCCTAATAATTGATCCGTCAGGCGTCAATAAATCAGAACCGTCGGCCGAGCTGGTCAAACGTCTCAGATCTTCGGTTATGCTGGCCGGGCCGCTTCTGGCGCGCTTCGGCAAAGTGACCATGGCGCATCCCGGAGGCTGCGTCATTGGCAAACGTCCGATTGATATGTTTCTTGCCGGCTTCAAAGCTTTAGGAGCCAAAATTGAAGAAAACGAAAACCACTACACCCTACACGCCAAAAAATTAATCGGTGCTAAAATCGTCATGCCTTGGATAGCTGTTACCGCCACTGAGTCACTGATGATGACTGCAACTTTAGCTGAAGGCGTCACGCAAATCATTAACGCGGCCATGGAACCGGAAATCCCGGCTTTGGCTGATTACCTTAATTCCTGCGGCGCCAAAATCACCGGCGCCGGCACGCCAGTTATCACAATTGAAGGTGTAAAAAAAATCAGCGGCGGCAAATGCCAACTAATCCCCGACCGCATTGAAGCGGGAACTTTCGTCATCATGGGACTTCTGACTGGCAGTGAAATTACAATCACTAATTGCGAGCCCAAGCACTTGGACGTGGTTCTAGCCACACTGGAAAAAGCCGGAGCCAAATTGGATGTGGGAGAAAATTACATCAAAACCAAACGCAGCAAAGTAAAAGCGGTGGAATTACGCACCCATGAGTATCCGGGTTTTCCTACCGACCTGCAAGCGCCTTTTACCGTGCTTATGACTCAAGGCGAAGGATTATCTTTGATCCATGAAGTAATTTATGAAGGCCGGCTGTTTTATACCGACAAGCTTAATGCCATGGGAGCTAACATTATTATGTGCGACCCTCATCGAGTAATTGTCTCCGGGCCGACAACTTTACACGGCAAAAAACTGGAATCGCCTGACCTGCGCGCCGGTATGGCCTTAGTCTTAGCCGGCCTTGCCGCCCAAGGGAAAACTACGATTGACAATATTTATCAAGTTGAACGAGGCTATCAGGATCCGATCGGCCGCCTGCGGGCATTAGGCGCCAAAATTGAAAAAATCAAGGAGTAATATGACCTTATTATATCGTCGTATAACTTACATTTCCTTCATTATAATTTTCCTGATTATTACGCCTCTTATCATCGCCTATACGGCCGGTTATCGTTATAATTTCAGCAAAGGCCGGGTGCAAAAAACCGGCATCCTGCGCATTACTTCTATTCCTCGTGGCGCCAACATCTACCTGAATAGCCAAATACAAAACACACAGACTCCGGCCAAAATCCAATATCTGATGCCGGGTGATTACGAGATTAAACTAACCAAAGAGGGATATTTTGATTGGCAAAAAAAACTGCCGATTACAGAAAATAATACCACCTTCGCTGAAAAAATAATCCTCTGGAAAAAACCAGCGGCAAAAAAATTAAACGCCACCACCAGCGTCTCCTCTTGGCTTATTTCACCCGATAAAAACATTATCGCCTTCAGCCAGCTGGACGGATCTATTGGTATTATTGACGTCAATTCCGGCTTATTCGGCGAGCTATCAGGCGGTTCACTGGAAATAATCACTAAAATTTCTGATTACGGCGAAGTTAAGTTAATCAGCTACTCCCCAACCGGCCGTTATCTGATCGCTGAAAGTGGTAAAAGCAACGCTAAAACCTATTTCCTCATCGACGCTTTTTTAAAAAAATACGATAAATTGCCGATAAAAAACTATTCTGCCATTAAATGGGACAGAAACTCCGACACGCTTTATGCCAACGATAAAACAAGTTTGTGGCAAATTAATGTTTCCAACTCAACAGCCAAACAATTATTAAAAAGCTTTACCGGCGATTTTTATTTTGATAATCAAAACTTTTACATCTTTAAAAATTCCATTTTAAGCCGAGGCACTCTGACTAATGCTAATATCAGCGATATAGCAGCTATCACCTGCGATGCTTGCCGAATTGAAACGATTAAAGGCAACCGCCTGTATCTTTTTAACCGGCTCAGCGGCGACTTGCGTATTATTGATTTATCCGGCAAAACCAAATCCGCCAGCCTGAAAGCCAAGTCTTTTGATTTTCTAGCTAATAATTCAGCTTTGATTTATAATGATTTTGAACTATCAATTTATAACAGCGCCAAAGATGAACCAGAACTTATCACCCGGCTGGGCCAGCCTATTTCCGCCGCCGCCTGGCACCCAACCGGACGCTATATTTTCTTTGTTACTGAAGGACAATTAAAAGTCATTGAATTGGATAACCGCGAATTGCGCAATATCATTACTATAATTGACGCCCCTGCTGATTTCATCCAATTGGATCGTGCCGGCAATAATGTTTATTTCAGCGGGTTAATAGACAAACAGGAAGGCATTTACAAACTGGACATCCAATAATCCCTAAAATCATAAGGCAAATTAATAATAAACCGCCACTATTGACAAATGGCGGTTTTTGAGTTATCATAGAACAATCATAGAACTTTAAAAACAATAAAAAATTGTCTCGGTCAGTGCCTCGACCAAACAAGAAGGAGAACCCAGATGGATTCATCGCCAGAATTAGTGGAAGAAATAAAAAGATTCAGAGTGGGATTTGCTTATCTAATGGATGTTATGTATTCATGTGCGGCGAAGAGCAATGATCCGGACACGCATATCGGAGCAGTTATAGTTCGACCCGAGTTTAATAAAACTGTTTTAACGGCCGATTTGCGTAGAAGCATAGTTTCCACCGGCTGTAATCATTTTCCTCGCAACATAAAAATTACTCCGGCAATGCTGGAGCGCCCGGAAAAACACCTTTGGACTGTTCATGCCGAAACTGATGCTATTTGTTGCGCCGCCCGTTACGGCGGATCTTTACAGGGTTGCCACCTTTTTACCAATGGCCTGCCCTGCTCCGAATGCGCCAAAGTGATTGTTGAGAGTGGCATCGCTTCAATTTATATTGACCGAGGCTGGGAATCATTCGGTGATCCCGGTTTCCAGAAGACCTGGGCGGAAAAATTTAGGGTCAGTAGAATCATGCTTGATGCGGCCAATATTCCGGTTATTCCTATCCCTTACCTCCATAACATCTGCAGTGAAGTACGAAGAGTGCCACGCTTCAAGCGCGGCCAATGGTTTTAAAAGGATCAATGATCTTAAACCGATAAAGGAAAATACCATGAGAAAATTACTCTTGATAGAATTTGACAAAGAAGCCAGATCGGCGCTAGGACGAACACTTGGCGATGCCGGCTACATCGTACACGCCAGCGATATGTCGCGAGCTGAGCTGGGAACAGCCAGGGAAGCGTTACTCGGAGATAAGTTTGACGCCATCGTTATTGAGCCGGAAATGCCCTTGGATGAA
Source organism: Patescibacteria group bacterium (assembly GCA_041650895.1). NCBI lineage: Bacteria > Patescibacteria group bacterium. Next base: position 151,717 of record JBAZKF010000001.1, read on the forward strand.
TTGGCTAAGGGCCCGGAAGCGTTGAGCGGGATAAAACTCTTAGCAAAATGGCGAGAACAAGGTCTGACCCTGCCACCGATAGTCGCCTTGACCTGGCGCAATTACAGTTATTTTTTTGGCGACGAGAAACTATACCAACACGGCATTGGTTGCGTGGTGGATAAGATTGGCGGTTCAGATTCATTGCTTAATGCGCTTGAATGCCTGTGGGAGAAAGAAGAAGAGGAATTTGATTGAACAAAACAACGCCCCCTATTAAGGGAGCGTTTTAATTTTGCCTTTAAGTTATTTGCGTTTTAATTTTCTCCGCTAATTCCTGTTGCCGGCCTGGTTCATATTCTTTACCCGGCCAGAGCTTGAGGCCATCACCCTCAGACCGGGGCACAATATGAAAATGCACATGGCCGACAACCTGACCTGATGCCCCGCCATTATTAAGCATCAAATTGAAAGCATTGGTTCCGGTGGCGGATAGAACCGCCGGCGCAATCTTCTGCGCCAAACCCAAAAGCTGGCAAGCGTCATCAGCCGGCAAATCCAGCAAAGTTTCATAATGGGCCTTAGGAATGATCAAGGTGTGACCCGGGTTGACCGGCGCAATATCCAAAAAAGCCAAAAACTTATCATCCTCATAAACTTTGGCTGAGGGGATTTCTCCGGCAATGATTTTACAAAAGATACAGTCCATATGGTTTGATTATAAATTAAAAATAACAAGTTAATGATTATTTGCTGCAAATAATATTATTAGTTGTCTCCTGAAACTCCTTGGCAGAGACAGCTTCCAAAGACAAAATTATCGGCAAAGACTCTTTGATGCATGGCCTTTCGGGCAAGTCCTTTATTTCTTGCCAGACAACTTGCGCTTTCTGCCAATCGGCATCGGTTATCACCAAGTCCATGACCGGCCCGGAATAGTAGTTGGCCACAATCAACAAGGAAAGAATAACCACGGCTAATTCCGCCTGATGGCGCCTTTTAATAGCCGAGATGATCAACTGGCAAAACAATAAAAGCAAAGGCAGAATGGCAAAAAGCGTCAAACGACGCGCCAAGGAGTGCTCGCCCGATAAAAATCCCCAGCTAATAAAGTAAGCGCCGAGAGTGATCAGAGAAAAATAAGAGACTAAGCGCCACGCCGCGTCATTGCGTTGCCAGGCGACAATCAAGGAAACCAAATAAACTAAGATAAAAATTGTAGCCACGGCTAAATCAAAGATTTTGGGCATCAAACCCCACTGCGGCCATAACTTCAAACCGGAATTAAAATACCATAAATTGCCGGCGGTCCAGGCCTGATATAAACCGCCTAAATGAAAACTGACTTGCCGGCTGGAAACAAAATCCAGAGCTACCAATCCTATTATCGCCAACAAAGCCACGATTGCCGACCAATCGCGTTTTCTGGCAGTCAATGTTAATAAACCAAAAATTATCAGCAAAATAAAGGCCAACGAATAATTAAAATAATTAAGTGCCGTAAAAGCCAAGGCCAATAAGGCCATTTTATTATTCGGGCGCCTCAAATAGGCCAGCCAAAGCATGACGCCGAAAGCAAAATTGAGCAACCCCCAACTTGCCGGCAAACCCTGTCCGCCATAATACTGCCATAAATAAAAACCGGAACTTAAAACGGCTGCCAGCAGGGCAAACTGCCGATTAGGGTATAATAACGAAGCAATAACAAAAATAATTAACGGCAAAAATAAAGACCAAAGAAACGGTAAAAGAAAACGATTGAGCTGAAACACATCAATTGAAGTTATCTTGGAAACAACAGCCTCCAGCGACCATTGGGCGCCATAAGACAACTTGGCCGGATCCGCTAAGGCTTGCGGAACTTTTATTCCACTAACAGCAACGTACCAGACATCACCGGCCAATAATGTCGGCTGATATTCCAAACCCGATAATAAGCGGTATTCCGATCCAAGATGACGGAAACGATCACCACCAAAACCATTCGGATAAACCAATAAATAAGAATGGATTAATAAAGAAAAAATAATAACGGAAAATAATGCCACCGCCAAAGATATGCGACTCTGCGACAAATATAGGGCAGCCAAAGAGCAGACAAAAACGATTACTAAAAACAACGGACTGAGAGTTTGCCAGGGACTGACTAATCCACTGCTATTTATACCAGCAAAAACAAAATAACCGCCGATAACAGCCAAGACCAATAGGATAGCGGCATAACCGAAATAAGCGGGCAAAAACGGCTCGCTCGAGTAACTTCCGGCGCCGCAGGCAGGCAATTTAGCATAATAAAAATACAAAACAACAATAAAGACTAAAGAGATGATGAAAGCGGCAATAATGAAAATGTTAGAAAAAGACAACCAAGCCGTGAAAATATTAGTTACCAACGACAAAATAGCCAAACTAAAAAAAATCCCCAACGCCATGGCCAATTGCCTATTGACGGGCAGGATTCTCAAAAGGACTCTACCTGCGAAGTAAGTTGAGATAAATAACCAGACAAAGGATAAAATAAGATAGAGAATCATAAATAACAAATCATAAATATCAAATACCGAATAATTCTTTGGCATTTTTGGTTGTGGCTTCGGCCACTTCGCCATAAGTCAGATCCTTTAGTTGTGCAACTTTTTTAGCCACAAATTCCACGTATTGCGGAACATTCCTGGCTCCGCGGTGCGGCTCCGGAGACAGGAAGGGCGCATCGGTTTCAATCAAAATCCTATCAAGCGGCGTCTCCCGAACTATCTGTTGGAGTTCTTCGGATTTTTTCTTGAATGTTATAATGCCGGTAAAACCCAAATATAAACCGAGTCGCAAAAATTGCTTGGCTTGTTCGGCATTACCGCCAAAGCAATGCACTACTCCTTTGACTTTCCTATCGGAGCCAATCTTGTCTTGTAAAATGCGCAAAATATCATCATAGGCATCAGTCGGGTTAGCAACAGAGCCTCGGCTGTGGATAACCAAGGGCAGATTAAGTTCTTCAGCCAAAGCGATAAAACCACGGAAGGCCTGCTCTTGTTTAATCTTCAATTGCGCGATCTCCGCAACAGAAAATTTACCGAAATAAAAATAATCCAATCCGGTTTCGCCGACAGCCACGACTTTCTTGGATGATCGGGCTAACTGGCGGTATTTATTAGCATCAAAATCCTCTTGCGCGGTCTTAAAAGTCTGCGGTTTGCCTTCAATAATAATAGTTTCTTCCCCCGCTTCAATTAAATGAAGCGGGTGCAATCCGACTACGGCATAAACCCCGCGCGGAAATTTTTCCGCCAAATTAATCGCCCGTTCGGAAGTGGAATATTGCGCGCCCACATTCAATAAGGCGTAATTAGACGATAAAAAATCAGCCGCCACTTTAGTGGCGTCATCTCTAAAGGAAATGAAGTTTAGATGGCAATGAGAGTCTACCAACATACATTAAAATATTGACTGTATTCTATTAAACGCCTCGGGCAAAAGCTTAGTCAGCCAAGTGGCCGACAAAACCAGCCAATAAGCTATCTGGGAATTGCCCAAAAAATTCTTAACTAAAGAAATATCTGGAGCAATTTTGGCTAAAACGAATATTATAATGCCGGAAGTCAAAACACCTTCCACTAACCCCAATAGCGCGCCGCCCAGCCGATTCAAAGAACCCAAAAAAGGAATAATGGAAATCAACTTAAAGCCACGATCAACCAGATAAAATAATAAAACCGTCAAACGGTTTACTGCAATAAAAACAAATAAGAAGGCAACGATTCTAGCGGCGATAGCATGGCCCATCAGCACCGGCGTCAGCCAATCGGCTACCGGCATAAAATAATGGCCGGCCACCCAAGTGCCAAAGATCATGCCGACCAAAGCGCCAATCGTGCGTATCAGTCCCATAACAAAGCCCCACATCACGAAAATTAAAACAATAATAATCAAAATGACGTCGACAAGCGTAAAAACCATCATATAGATAGCTTATGATTAATATTTACTATATCCTGGGGAATAAGCCAGTGATCTTCTCTACTTTACTCTGGGGCTCCAAAAGACCCCAAACAGTCAAGGTTTTATAATCTTGGCCAAAAAAGCCTGCTTGACCCAAGGCGGTCATAATCCTTTCTCCACTTTCCGGCATAATCGGCCAAAGCAAGACACCGACATGACGCAATAACTCCAGTAAGTTATAGATTACTTCTTCTAATCTTTTAACATCGGTCTTAGCCAGTTCCCAAGGCTTATTTTTTTCCACATAAGCGTCACCCAAAGCGACTAAGCCCTTAACCGCTTCAATGCCGTTATCAGGCAGGAAATCACTCATAGCTTGATTATATTGCCCGATGAGCTTTTCAGTTTCCGCTTTCAATTCGTTATCGCGATTCGGCACTAAACCAGCAAAATATTTTTCGGCCATGGCCGTAACGCGGGAAGAAAAATTACCGATACCATTGGCCAAATCTGAATTATACTGAATAACAAACTTATCCGCCTTGATATCTCCGTCCTGTCCGAACGGAAATTGCGACAGCAACAAATACCTGATAGCGTCAACGCCAAATCCTTTAGCTAATTCTAAGGGGTCAATAATATTACCCAAAGATTTGCCCATCTTATGCCCGTCAACCGTAAAGAAACCATGGGCAAAAATAGTCATGGGGGGTTGGATTTCCGCGGCCAATAGCATGGCCGGCCAAAAAATACAATGAAACTTAATAATGTCCTTGCCGATAACGTGTACATCAGCCGGCCAAAACTTATCCAGCTTAGCTTCGTCGCCGGAACCATAACCCAAAGCATTAATATAATTACTTAGAGCATCGGCCCAAACATAAGTAACTTGTGTCGGATCCCAAGGCAAAGGTATGCCCCATTTGAGATTTTGACGAGAAATGGAAAAATCAGACAACTCCTGTTTGAATAAGCCCAGCACTTCTTTCTTTTTGCTGGCAGGCAGGATCCTAATTTTATCCGTATCAATTAATCGCTCTACTTCCGGCAAATACTTCTTCAAATTGAAAAAGTAATTCTTTTCTTCAATAAGCTCCGGCTTGGTTTGGTGCACCGGACATAAACCGCCGACCAAATCCTTTTCTGTCACAAAAGCCTCACAACCCTTACAATAATAACCCTCATACTTGCCCTCGTAAATCGCTTCGGCCTCTTTTAACCTTAACAGCAGTTTAGTGACGCCATCCTTGTGGCGGTCGGAAGTAGTGCGAATAAAATCATCATTAGAAATATTAAGCGCGTCCCAAGCGAATTGCCATTTAGCCGCCATAGCGTCGCAGAATTCCTGCGGCGATGCATTAGCGGCCGCAGCCGAATCTGACATTTTCTGGCCATGCTCATCCACACCGGTTAGATAGTAAACTTCATCGCCGAGTAAACGATGATAACGTGCCAGAACATCAGCAGCGATTGTCGGATAAGCCGAGCCGATATGCGGTTCGGCGTTAGAATAATAAATTGGGGTGGTTATGTAAAACTTCATAAATTAATATTTATTTCTTCCATTTTTATAATTCGTAGTTCGTAATTATTGATTCATAATTGGCCTACTTTCCTTCCACTACCACAACAAACTCGCCTTTGGTAGTATCGGACTTTAATTGATCTAAAATTTGCTTGATATTGCCGCGATAAACGGTTTCAAATTTCTTCGTCAGTTCGCGACCCACAACGATTCGCCTGCCATTATCCGCCCCGGGGGGCATCATCTCGTTTAACTTTTCCAAAGATTTGATAATCCGATGAGTAGATTCATAAAACACTGTCGTCTCTCCACTGTCAATTATTCTTTTCAGTATTGTCTCCTTGCCTTTCTTATGAGGCAAAAAGCCCAAGAACAGAAAACGATCGGTCGGCAAGCCGGAAATAGACAAAAGGGCGACAATAGCTGACGGACCGGGAATAGGGATAATCTCGCACTGACTGCCAAATCTTTTGACTGCCGCTTCCACCAACAAATTGCCCGGATCGGAAATTCCCGGAGTCCCTGCGTCAGTAATAACCGCCATCTCCCCCGTCTCGGCCAGCTTATCCAACAAAAAATCCACCTTGCCGGCTGAGCTATGCTGGTGATAGGAAACTGTTTTGGTTTTGATATCGTAAGCCGCTAAAAGCTTGCTGGAAACACGCGTGTCTTCGCAAGCAATCAAAGGCACGGACTTGAGTACCTCCAAAGCCCGGAGAGTTATATCTTTTAAATTTCCCAGCGGCGTCGCGACAATATAGAGTTTCATAAAAAAACTATACCATTTTTAAGCAAAAAAAGCAACTTTAATTATAAAACCCGCACGACGATATGGCGTACGGGTTTTTAACTTTTCAATAACTGTAATACCTGTTTATTTGGTGGTTGCCGTAGTCTGGGTTGTGGCCGAACCGGAAGCCTTAGTCGCATCCGCTTTCACCTCTGTACCGGTCGTCAGATCCTTATAATCTCCCATCAGATCTAAATTAGTGAAGATATAAGTACCGTCATCAGCGACAATTCCCACATCCGCCCAAGCCTGAGTGAACACCAGGTACTCGCTGACTTCTCCGCTGATTAATATTGTCGGCGCTTTGGTTATCTTGTACTTCTCAACCAAATCTTTGCCGGCAGGCGAAGAAATATCTACAGTTTTAGCTCGGTTAGTCGGCACGCCTAAGTTTTCCAAAGCCGTTGCATGAGTCTTGACATCATAACAAGTCTTGCAAGATTCATCAGTCAAATAAGTAACCAATATTTCTCCTTTGAGTTTATTTAAAGCCAAGTCATAATACGGCGCTAAAATTTTGGTCAAGACAAATTGATTATCAACAGTATTACCCAAAGTGCTGGTGAAAAAAGCAGCTAAATCAGGATTTTTGCTAAAATCTGTTTCTACTACGACAGTCGGGACTTTGGTTACTTGTAACTTCTTAGCTAACGCCTTGCCTTTACTCCAGGGCCACCAACCATCAACCTTGAGGGTTTCCACATCGGTGATTTTGATGCTTCTGCTTTTTAAAGCGTCAATAAATAAGCTAGTATCCCAGCATTTATTACCACAATGCGTAGAAGTTAAAACAATCACTTTGGCTTCAGCAATAGGATTAGCCGGTTGGGAATCGTCTTTCTTTCCGTCCCACACGCCGGATAGCCACAAGACCAACACCAAAATAACAATAATGACTAAAGCAATGGCCAAACCGATTATCAAACCGCGCTTGAAATTGCTTTGCCCTTCGCGTTTAGCGCAAACATTCTTGCACCAGTCAGAAATTTTAGAAATAATTTTCTTCATATTTTTTAACGATAAATATATAATCTGATTAATTAACAGCAAAATAGCTCATCTGGTGTAGCACCTTCTGGGACTTCGCCGAAAGGATTGCCGTAGTGCTTTAAGTTTTTAAGCATTTTGGCATTAACCTCGCTAATCTTGCCTTCGGCGGTAAATTTCTCGCGATAAACTCTGGTAATATTCTGCCAATCAATCTTGGCCGGACAGTTGACTGTGCAATTCTGGCACAGAGTGCAAGTAGAATTAGTTTTATTGTTTGAGACCTTGGGCATGGTCAAAGTCAGATTCCAAGCCGGGCAAAGGTTATAACAAGCTCCACAATGGATACAGTATAACATACTTTCCAACTCGGTGCCAACTTTTTTATAGGATTGCCCTTCAATCAGAATTACCGCCAAATCCTGAGCTCCTTGCACACCGGTAATTAACTCGTTTTCAATATCGGCTGTTTGCGACGGTCCGCCAATAAACGACACGTAAGACGTCCAACTCTGACCGGTCCCCCAAACCGCAGCCGCCTTGGCAATTTTAATCGCGTCGTCATACGAGGCCACGACTTTTTCCACGTTAGCCACAGCAATATGCAGCTTGGGCAAACGAGTGATCAGAGAAATATTGCCTTCGTTCTCAAGTAGCATGATTTGCCCGTCGGCGGTAACGGCGTTAACGCCGGTCAACCCCACTTCGGCGGATAAGATCTTCTCCCTGATAACAGTTTTCAATTTATTCACTAATTCTTTAGGGTTAGCCGGCAAATCAATCCCTTTCTGTTTGAATCTCGCAACGATTTCTTCCACCCGTAAATCAATAGCCGGCAAAACCGGATGATCGCTGTCACCGCCGATTTGCGAGACAATATAAGCACCCAAATCGGTCTCTGTCAATTTATCGCCCAGGATTTCTTTTAAACTTAATTTATCCAAAGTGTTGGACTTGCTTTTGACTGCCTGGCTTGAGCCGACTAACTCTTTAATTAATGCGGTAGCGGCAATATTGTCCTTGACCACATAAACCTTAGCGCCGGCTTGCTCTAATTTGTTCTTGGCCTTTTCTACTAATTCTGCCAGCCTGGCTGCTGCATTTTTTTTCAAATCAAAAATCTGATCGCGCAGCTTCTCCTGATCTTCACGGCTTAAGGCGGTATCTCGCTTGCTAAGATAATTGTAAACAAAATCGCGATTCATAATTATATTTTTCCTAATAGCACTTCGGAAAACTCTACGACTTTAATTTTATCGCCCACGCCATTGCGCAAATTATAGGTACACATAGGGCAAGGCGTAACTAAATATTCGGCAGCTGTGTCCACGGCTTGACTCACTCGCTCGGTTGCGATCTTTTCCGCCAATTCCTTATGATTGGATTGCACTCCCCCGCCCGCTCCGCAACAAAAAGCATGTTCGCGGTTCAGTACCATCTCTTGCAAATCAACGCCCAGAAGTTTAAGCAATTCCCGCGGTTCCTCATAAATCCGGCCATGCCGCCCCAAATGGCAGGGATCATGGTAAGTGGCTTTGATTTTTGCTGCCGGCAAATTCAGTTTCCCACTTTTCAATTTCTTCAGTAGATAAGTAGTCATGTGCTCAACCTCAATATCCCACAAGTCTGACAGAATTTTAGGATATTCATGGCTGAATACGCGATAGCAAGCCGGACAGCCCGTAATGATTTTTGTAATATTATACTGCTTGAACAATTGCAGATTTTTCTCGGCTAAAGATTCGGCCTCGGCCTTAAAACCGGCATTAATGGCCGGCGAACCGCAGCAAACCTCCTTATCCGGCAGAACAATGGGATCCTCTCCGCACATTTCCAATAGTTTTTTGTAATTATCAAAAATATCCTTAGCCACGTATTTGGTCAGGCAGCCGGGATAATATAAGGTATTGCCGGAAGATTTTAAGACTTTATCTAAAAAAGACATAATTTTAACTGGCAATTATGTAAATATCTTATCAAAAATATGTTAATTTGGCAATTTGGCCCTGTAAATTATGAAGTTAAAACCATCCGGCTGGAATTAACAAATTATCATCAAAATAAAAGCCGCGCGACAACATACGTCATCGCACGGAAAATTCAAGGGATTAAGGTTCAGGGATCCAGGGAGCCAAGGATCCAAGGTGTCAGATTGTCTACCTACCGGCAAGCAGGCTCGCGGACAACCGCAAAACACCAGTCGCTACTGAAGTTACCCCCGAGCTTATCCATATCCAAACAGCGCCCCAAACCAATCATACGAAGACAAGCAAAACCACGGCCGAAGGTAAACTCCAAAATTGAGCCCAAAGCGGCAATGGGAAATAGCCGTTGGAGTCCGGGTTGAGCCGCGCCCAACGCCAGGAGTTCTTCAATCTGAACGAAACGATAACGATAACCCGCTCCCCGACGCAACAACAAATCATTAACTTCTTTCAATTTGTCGATAACCTGTTCGCCATTGTCAAAATTCTGACCAAAACAAAGCAACTCAACTATAATTTTTCGTTTGCCTGGTAGTGATCCCTTAATAATGCGTAACTGCTTGATGTCCGAATCTTCCCTGTCATAATGGCCAGCATAAATCATCTGTTCAATATTCTGACTAAGATCCACAACCACCTCGTAGCTGTTGACTGTATAAAGCAATATAGCTTGCTTTGCAACGGTCTTAGCGTCACACACTTTGGCCATAACCAATTCGGCGATTTGCCGTCGCAGGCCACTGTCCGTCTCAATGAGACGAATCGCCTCGTCATCACCACCCAAGGACAGAATTTCGTCCGTCAGAGACTTCCAAATTTGCCACATAGTACCCAAGGCGCCCAAAAACTCACTCTTCTTTTTCATGGTCTTTCTCCCATGCTGCGGCTTACCTCCTACTAGAGAACTATTCTCCAGCCTAAGGCCTACCAATGTACTGCACACATTATCTCACAATATTAATATTTTGTCAAGATATTTATCCACTTCACTGAGCAAATAATATTTTTATCTAATTTTGAACAAAAAAATACGTTAAATCTGGAGTTTGACGTATTTTTAACTGACAGCGATAAAAATATAAAAACAACAACTAAATTTAAAACAAAAAGATCAAACTCAGGCCCAATGCCACCAACACTAATCCCATAATGAGCCGTAGCCACTTGCGTTTAGACGTACGCCAGGATTCCAGCTGTTGGGGCGATACGCCCTTATAAACAATCGCCAGAATAATAAACAAGGGCGCCACAAAAACAACGTTATAAAACAGCAAATAAACCACCCCGCTCCAATAAGTGGTTTCTTGCGCCAGTAGCGCCAGAATGGCCAAGTAGAATCCGCCAGTGCAAGGCAACTCAAACAGGGCGACCAAAAATCCTAAAACAATTGCCGCCGGCAAGGAAGCGTGTTTGATATATTTTTCTAATAATGACCTCTTGCCTTCGGGAATAGCCAGAGTGATCCCCTGGCCGTACCAAAAAAAATCTTTGATATTAATAAGTCCGGCAATAATCGCCAGCCCCGCCGCCAGCCACAAAACATATTTACTAATAACGCTAAGCCACTGAAGGGCTGCCAAAAGACCCAGCCCCGCCGCCAAATAAACGACATAAACAGTAATAACATAAGTAATACCGACCTTAAGCATCCGCTTCTTGGCGCCAATGGCCAGAAGTGACAGCATCAAAAAGATCATAACCGAAAAGGCGCAGGGATTAATAGAATCAGCCAAGGCCGCCACAGTTACCGCCCAGACAGTCAGCTTGTGCGGACTATTGGTTGATACGGCAACGGTTTTAGACGAATCATCGCCAATCAAACCCAATTTAACTTTAAAAAAATCAATGATCGGCTGATCCCCGGACAAGCACTGGCCCTCAAAATGCAAATAAGGCACGCCGATATCTTCGGGCGGCACGCTCTTTGCCACGCACAAATCATAAAACTCCTTGGCATTTTTGGGATTTTGCGATACTTCCTTCTCTATGATGTTGTATTTTTTTAATATATCATATTGATCAAAAAACTCGTGGACCTTAAGGCAATGCGGGCAAGTGGCTGAATAATAATAAATATTCTGATCATCACCGACCGGCGAATATTGAGCCAGCGTCAAGGCCGGCCAAAACATTGACAGCAAAACAATCAGATATATGATTTTTTTCATAGTTTTGTTTGGTGGTATTAGGGGAAAAAGGTTACTCAAACAGCACTTTCATAAAGTACATAAAAATCAAAGCCAGGATGAATAGAACATAAGATAGGACGGCGCGGGTCAGATTTTTATCCTTATGCAATTCGGGAATCAAATCCGAGGAAGCGATATAAATAAAACCACCGGCAGCAAAAGGCAAAAGCAAGGCGGAAATCAATTCGCTTTGCCGGTAAAACATCCAGCCCAATAATATGCCGATAAAAGCCATGCAGGCGGAAAGTAGATTATAGAATAAAGCGCGTTTTTTGGTGAATCCGGAATACAACAGAACGGCAAAATCACCCAGCTCTTGAGGAATCTCATGAAGGATGATTGACAGGGTTACAGGTATGCCCAGAGCCGGACCGCCCAAAAAAGAAGCGAATATCACCATACCGTCAATCATGTTATGGAAACCGTCACCGATAAGATTGAGCCAACCCAAATGGCTGTGTGTTTCGCATTCTTCATTATGGCAATGATGCCAACGCAGAAATCTTTCCAAAACGAAAAAAAGCGAAAAGCCGACTAGGACGGCAATAAAAACATCTAACGAAGGGATAGTTTCCAAAACTTCAGGCAACAGATGGAAAAAGGCGGCGCCGATCATTGATCCGGCCGCGAAAGATACAAAATAAATCAAAATCTTGTTCAACCGCTTTTCATTAAGAAACAGACTGAGCGCGCCGGAAAATGACAATAAACTGACAACGGCTACTGCCAAGATTGACCATAAAAGATTTGATACAACCATAAGGATAAAATGATAATGTGGACATTACAGGATTCGAACCTGTGACCTTTCGAATGTGAATCGAACGCTCTAACCAACTGAGCTAAATGTCCATTATTGGACCTAGGCGGAATCGAACCGCCGCCTCTACAATGCGAATGTAGCGTCGTACCACTAGACTATAGGCCCTTAAAGGGGATGTTTTGGCAACATCCCCTGAAAAATTTATTTTAATCTGTAATTTACATTCATTTCCACTACGATTTCGTAACTGCCGGTCGGAATCGTGGCACCGCCACTACTACTGCCGCCGCCCAGTCCGCCTTTATCGGCATAATAAGAAGCGCCTTGTCCCGGACCTTGCACATAATTCTCCCACCAGCCAGTAATCTTTCCTAATTTAACTTCGGCCACAGAAGCCATTTTGATTGCTTTATTATTGGCATCACCTAAAGCTTCCACTCTAGCCTGTTGTTTTAAATCATCCACATTGGAAACATCAAAAGAAATTCCCAAAACCTGATTGATGCCGGCCTTACTGGCTTCGGCCAAAACCTTACTAACCTTATCCGGGCTGGCTTTGATATCCCTCACCTTAACGGTAATTTGTTGATTAGCGTTATAGCCAGATAAGCTACTGGTGTTGTTAATATAATCGTACTGCGGATACAAAGAATAATTCTGTGTAACAATATCTTCCGGCGCTATGCCCAAAGCTTTGATGACCGCAACGATCTTGGTGATTTTATCATTCAATTGGTTTAGAGCTTCATCCGGCTTAGCTACCTTGTCAATCTGGACGCCCAAAGTGACGATAGCGATATCCGGCTGGTAAGTCACCTTACCTTGACCGGTAACGGAAACCGAGTTCTGCGGATAATTGACGATACGATCACGCACGATAGAAACAACGGCCACGGAGGCTAGCGCCAGGATTAAAATGATGTAAACAGCGATCTTGCCGCCGCCCATTCTCTTAATCGGCTGTGTAATTTGATCCATAATTTTTACCCTTCTTTATCACTGTATTATGTTTAAATACGGTGAATTTTGTGTTTTTAATTATAATGTAAAATTAAGAAAAAATCAAGCCCCCTACCAAAAAACAACTAACCGGACTAACAAGAAATAAGCTTCCAAAAGCGGATTTGCCACCCAAGACAATAACTTATTCTCTACTTCCTGATTGGTAATCGGACCGACAAACAAACTAAGGATCTCCCGATCAGAAACTCGCCGTAAATCCTGGATTTTCCGACGCTCGCTCATAATATAACCGAAGTTTTTTATCAGCCACAACCAACCTTTGAACTTTTCCTTAGACCACTCGTTCTTGATAGAAAAAGCCGTAATGCCCACTTCCATTATCAGTAACATGGGTGCTAACAAAACTATGGTCGCCAAACGGTAGTTCTTCAGTAAGACAATCCAACGATTGCGATCCATGTAATAAAACTTGTATCTGGCCTTGGAATAACTGTATTTATGATAAACCACGGAAAGCGGGTCAATAACCACACGATAACCCGATAGCCGTAAACGCCAACCCAAATCCACATCCTCGTGATACATGAATAATTTTTCATCAAACAAGCCGATTTCCTGAAGCGCCGACAATTTTAACAGTACGGCCGCACCCGAGGCGTAAGGCAAATCAAACAAAGCCGTATAAGCATGGCTATCCGGCTCGCGGTAATGATCGCAAAAGGCGAAGCCTAAGAATTGGAGGGAATTACCCAAGCTATTAATCAGGTTCTTCTCCGGATAAAGCAATAGTTTTGATTGCACAGCGGCGATTTTCTCATCGCCGGAAACAGCATTAACCAAGCGCGACAGCCAATACGGCTCCACAATCGTATCATCATTAAGCAAAACCAGATAATCCGCCTGGTCTTTAGCCCAGGAATAAATCTGGTTATTAGCCGCGGCAAAACCCGCGTTTCTATCATTGGCGATAACCGTTACTTGCGGCCAAACTTCGGCCAGATATTCTTTGGTTGAATCATGACTGCTGTTATCCACTACCACTACCTGAACCAACTCGCGCGGATAATTCTGCCGGTTGACGCTATCAAGACAATCAGCGATCTTATGGCGTGAGTTATAGGTAACAATGCCAATGACAACTTTTTTATGAGGATGAATCATCTTTTTCCTTTAAGGCTTCGGCCCGAACGACTTTGGTCAGGTCTTTTTCCAATCTCTCAATGCGCCAAAACAAACGAGATAAAATATAAAACAAAAAAACCAAAGCCAAATAAACCACCAAGTCAGAACCGCGGCCCACGCCCACGCGATTGGCGATGTCCACTGTCAACTGAGGCCAAATAACAGCCAGCCCGGCCAAAAACCACAATAACAACCAGCCGATAAATTGCTTGCCTGGCAATTCTTTGGCACGATACTTGGCTGCCAAACGCAGGACAATAACAGCAATAATGATTAAAAGAATAATTTGTATAAGCATATTTTGTCTGATGATAATGATTAATTGTTAATTGATAGATAATCAAGGCTACCGGCAAAAACCAACTATTGATGACTACTTAATCAGCAAATCCCATAAAATACCAAACGCATTCCAAATGCTTTGGCCTTTCTTGATGGAATAATCGGTATAATGAATTGTTACCGGCACTTCACAATATTTGAGTTTGAGACGCTTAATCTCATGCAACACCTCACTGGCATAGGCCTGCCGATCCTGTCCTAAATCCAGAAGTTTTAAAGCTGTTCCGGCCCAGGCCTGAAAGCCGTTATGCGTATCGGTCAGTTTTAAACCGGTAGTCCAGCAGGTAAAATATAAAGCCAGCTTTTTAGTGATTCTTTTCATTAACGGCATATTCAAGGCGCGACCCAGATTCCTGGAGCCCAACACCGCGTCATAACCTTCAGCCAATTTAGCGGCCAATAATTTAATCTCTTGCGACTCCATCTGCCCGTCCGCGTCAAAAAAAACAGCCGCGTCAACGTGGCGGCGAAGAGCATACTCAATTCCGGTTTTAAGCGCCGCTCCCTGGCCACGATTAATTTTGTGCCGTAAGACATCGGCGCCGGCCGAAGCGGCTAGTTCAGCCGTCGCGTCGCTTGAGCCATCGTCAATAATTACAATCAGAGATTCAGGCTGAGCGGCCTTGACTGCCAAAACAACAGAACTGATTTTTTCCGCTTCATTGTAAGCCGGAATAATTATCGCCAATTTCATAAGCTAAACCATCTTGACGGAACCAAGGGTTGTTTCCGGACGCCTTATTCCCTTTTGCGCGCTTAAATAATCAATGGTTTTCTGCAAGCCTTCATCCATCAGAATTATCGGGAACCAGCCCAACTTTTCTTTGACCAAAGAGATATTGGCTAAAGGCTGAACCTCAAAATGAGCCGGGCGATTTTTAAATTCAATAATTGACTTGGAGTTAGTCAGGGTGATTATTTTTTTAGCGATTTCATTGATGCTCATTTTCCATTCCGACGCCATATTGACCGGGCCGCTCTCCCCGCTTTCCATTAACTTCATTAAACCGCGGATTAAATCTGTAATATAAAAATAAGAAGCAAATTCGCTTTCGCGGCCGTAGATGGTAATGGTTGTCCCGCTGTAAGCGGCAGAAATCATTTCTGGAATCATTCGACCGTCAGTTAAGCTTAGACGCGGACCGTAACAATTGAAAATCCTGGCGATTTTGGTATTAAGCTTATGAGCTAAGCGGTAATTATTAACCAAGGCTTCGCCAAAACGCTTAGCCTCGGCATAGCAGGCGCGGGGGCCAAATTGATCAACCGGGCCGACATAATCTTCTTTGATCGGCATAGGGCCAGTACCGGCACCGTAGACCGCAGGCGCCGAAGCGAATAAAATTGAAGCTTCGTATTTAACCGCTAAATCCAAAGCATAACGTAAACCAACCGAGTTTACCAACAGTGTCTCCACCGGATGAGCCATATAAGCTTTGGGTGATGTCGGGGAAGCCAAAAAATAAATTTCTTGCACTCCCTGAAAAGCGACTTTGAACTCGGCTAATTCCGGACGACTCTCCAATTCAATAGGATTTATAATATCATGATTAATAAACTTGAAATCAGGATTGGCCAGCAAGTGGGCGATATTGGACTGATCGCCGGTAAGAAAATTATCAAGACAGATAACCTTAGCGGTTTTGACCAGCTCATCGCAAAGGTTAGAACCGACGAATCCGGCTCCTCCAATGACTAAAATATTCTTTTTATCAAATATCGCCTTTTTGACGGGCATACAGTTAAAAGTTACAAATTACTAATTACTTAATTAATTCAATCAAATACGTTACTGCCTTAATCTAATATTCACTCCCTTATATTATACCACAAAATAATAACCCCAGACAACTATCTCTTGAAAGTCCAGAAACGATTTAAACTGAAATTAAAAATAGCGACAATAAACGAAGAGACGGCTTTGGCCAACAAGTCTGGAATATGCACCAATTCGATCAATAAGCTCAAAAGGCATAAATTCAATGACAAACTTATAATATTGGCAACAAAAAATTTAGCATACTGCCATTTCAAACCAGCGCTATGATGACGGAAGGTCCACTTGCGATTCAACTCAAAACTCCAGGTTACAGCCACAGCAAAAGAAATAATGGAAGCGACAAGATAGTGCAGACCGAATAGGCGGGTCATCAGCCAATAGACGCCCAAATCAACCAAAAAATTAGATGTGCCAACCAGGCAGAATTTGATAAACTGCCGGAACAGTGACTGTTTGAATAACGGCAACTGATAAATCCTTTCTTTTATCATTTTTAACATAAAAGTCAGAACCATTAACTTTATTCCATTATAACACAAATCAAATTAAGTCAAAACTTGTTTTTTCTCCTTAAATATGGTATAAATAGTTCTGTAATTGATTAATATTATGACCAGTTTTATTATAAAAACCAAAAAATTACTTCTAATTTTAGGCGATATCGGCTGTCTTTATCTGGCGCTCTACCTGACTCTTTGGCTCCGTTACGGCTCGAGTTTCGACGCCAATTCCTGGCAAATCCACTATCGCGCCTTGACTTTTATTTTTATTTTGTGGCTATTGGTTTTTTACATCAGTGATTTTTATGATCTAAAAACCAGCTATAATAACTTTTCCTTATTTTCCATCTTATCCAAGGCCACAATAATCAACGGCATTATTGCGGTTTTAGCTTTTTATTTTCTAACTCCGTTTTTCCCCGCCATCAAACCGCAGAAAGTCTTGATTATTGATTTGGTTATTACCTTCGCTATACTTTTTGCCTGGCGCAAAATTTTTTACGGCTTGATTAAATCGCCACAGATCGCCAACCATCTTTTGGTCATCGGACAAAAAAACCTAGCCGAAGAATTAATGAGAGAGCTGGCGCGCCGGCCCCAGTTAGGTTATAGAGCGACGCACCTCAACCAAGTTCCGGAAAATCTAAAAAAATACTGCCTGGACAGCAACATTGACATCGTTATTGCCGATAATAGCCTGCACACTGACGCCGTTACGGCAAAAAAAATCTTTGATTGTTTGTCTTTGGGCATTGATGTGCATCAACTGACTGACTTCTATGAAATCATTACGCAAAAAGTGCCGGTGGAATCGATTGAACTAGGATGGTTTCTGGAAAATCTAACTGAGAATTCCAAAAAATCATACGAGATACTCAAGCGTCTGATAGACATACTCCTATCCGGCATCGGCTTAATCGTAACAGCACCTTTCGTACCCCTTATCGCTCTCATCATTAAATTAGAAAGCCCCGGACCGATTCTCTTCCGACAGATTAGGGTGGGCAAAAACGGCAAAGAGTTTTTAGCCATTAAATTCCGCTCAATGATTGAAAATGCAGAAAAAAACGGCGCTCAATGGGCGACAAAGAATGATTCCCGCGTTACCCGTTTCGGACGCCTAATGCGTAAAACCAGATTAGATGAAATTCCCCAGTTGCTTAATATCCTCCGTGGCGAAATGTCCCTAATCGGTCCCAGACCGGAACGGCCGGAATTCATCCAGTCTCTCTCGCAGGAAATCCCCTTCTATAGCGAACGACTCTTAGTTAAGCCGGGTTTAGCCGGCTGGGCACAACTGCTGGGTCCAGCCTATGGCGGTTCCAAAGAAGAAACATTAGAAAAACTCAAATATGACCTATACTACGTCAAAAACCGCTCTCTGCTTCTTGATTTAAGTATTATTTTAAAGACAATTAGAGTTGTCTTAGGCGGTAGAGGCCAATAAAACATTTTACTTTATGAATACATTCCCGGCTTTATCAATAATCATCCCTAATTTCAATGATGGCGAAGCCCTTCCCAAAGTCATTGATTCTTTAGTTAAAGAATTAACCGAAAACCAGATAACCCACGAGATTATCATTGTTAATGACGGCTCGACCGATCAAAGTGGAGAGTTATTAAGATCAGACAATAGAGTGCGGCTGCTTAATCATCCCTATAACAAGGGCTACGGCGCCAGCTTGAAAACCGGAGCTAAAAATGCTCGCCACGAATGGCTGGCATTCTTTGACGCTGATGGACAGCATCAAGCCGAGGATATCAAAAAAATGCTTGCTTATACGGAGAACTTTGACTTGATTTCCGGTGAACGAACCGGTTACCAAGGACCCTGGATTCGCCAACCCGGGAAAAAATTGATCCACTTATTGGCTATATATTTGTTAGACAAAAAGATAACTGACTTCAACTGCGGTTTAAGAATCATCAAAAAGAAAGATTTTTTAAGATTTGTCCATATTTTACCTAATGGTTTTTCCTGTTCAACTACAACATTATTCGCTTTTTTAAGGGAAGGATTGAATGTCAAATTCGTGCCAATTCAAATAAATAAGAGGGAAAGTGGACAAAGCATGGTCAAACCGAAGGAGTTCATAACTTACTTATTCTTAATCTTGCGGCTAATCATGCTTTTTTCACCCTTAAGGATATTTCTGCCTATCGGCCTATTATTATTTTTATTAGGCGGAAGTTTATTGGCATTTGACGTTATTAATCAGGGCCGGATTAGCGCCAGTACGGTATTAGTCTCATTATCTTCAATATTAATATTTTTCTTCGGCCTGATAGCCGACCAGATTTCCGCCCTCCGAAGAGAGATTAATAACCGTCAATAAAACATCACGCATTTATGCCAACCGGAGATCTGCAAGAAAAATTCTGGAGCCAAGACAAATCAGCGCGTCGCTCTCCAGAACATCCCATTGTGAACTATATTTTCAAAGATAAAGCGAAAAAAGTAAAAAATATATTGCCGAACGATATTGGCAGTATTCTTGATTGTGGCTGTGGCAACGGCTTTTTCCAAAAAGCCCTATCCGATATCTTTCAGATAGAATGTGTGGGGATAGATTATTCAAAAGAAATGATTGATAACAACCCCAATCCGCAAAAAATGGTTGCTTCAGTTACGGCCATACCTTTTCCGGACAACTCCTTTGATTTAGTAACCTGCAGTGCGTTGCTTCACCATATGAACAAGCAAGAAAGGATTGAAGCCGTAAAAGAAATGTCCAGAGTGGCAAAAAAATATATTTTCTTATGCGAACCGAACGGAAAAAATCCGGCGGTAGCGGTCTTCTCTCTCCTAAATCGAGAAGAGTTGGGTGGCCTTGATTTTTCCTTGGGTTACTTAAAAGGATTAGGTAGGGCAGCCGGATTACAGCCGACAAAAGCCTTTATTGACGCCATGGTTCCACCCAATAAAACACCGTTATGGGCTTTCCCTGTCATACGGTATCTGGACCAAACAAAACTCAATTCGCTTCTAGGATTAGACGCGAATGTGTTATTTGAAAAAATATACTTAAACGATCCGCATAATGAACGACAATAAGCCCAAAATTATTCTTTCCTTTGATTTGGAATATTGGCATTCAAGCAAATTTTTGGAAAAATATTTAGCCGGAAAACAGGCTGACACTCCGCTACTGAACATAACTCTCTTGGAAAAAATTCTATCTCGGCTTAGCGACTATCCGAATGCCAGTGCCACTTTTTTTGTTCTGGCTGATTTAATGGATCGCTTCCCCGACTTACTGAAAAAAATCAAAGCTAGCGGCCAAGAAATCGCATTGCATGGTCTTAATCACACACCGATAGATCGCTTAAGCCCCGATGAATTCCAAAGGGATATAACCAAATCAACGGAAATCTTCCAACGTGTAATTAATGAAGCGCCAAAGGGATTCAGGGCGCCTAATTTTTCAATAAACAAAAGCAACAAATGGGCCTGGGAAACACTGGGGAAAAACGACTTTGTTTATGATTCAAGTTATTTCCCGTTCTCCTCTGATCCGACAGGGTTAACGCCGATCCAACCCTACAAATTAATGACTGAAGCCGCACTCTTAGAATATCCCATTTCAACTTTCCGCTGGCTCGGGATCAATTGGCCAATATCGGGCGGTCTTTATTTCCGCCTGTTGCCTTATCCGATTTTCTCTTACTTGTTAAAGAAAAAAATCTCAAAAAACCAATTAGTGGTGCTTTATTTCCACTTAATGGATTTGGATGAATCAATACCAAACATAAAAATCCCTCACTGGCGCAAAACTTTAAAATATTTCGGCGTCAAAAAAAGTTGGAATAAATTCAACCGACTGCTGAATGATTTTTCCGTTGAGAGCATTGAACAACATAGGATTAACCATGGCCATTAAAGAGCTGACAAAAGACCAAGAACAAGCTTGGGAAAATTTCTTAAACAATTGCGAAGAATCTAACTTCTCCCATAGTCTTAGAATGCGAAAAATTATCCGCGACAATTATGGATTCGCTGATAATTACCTGGTTAGCACCAACGACCGAGGATTAATCGTCGGGATTCTGCCGCTTTTTAAGATCAACAAGAAAAAGTCAGTCTCATTGCCCTTCACTGACTCAGCCGGCTTTATCGGCAATGAATCAGCCTTATCGGAATTTGCTGATTACCTGATGAGACAAACTGCTAAGGATAGCAAGGAATATGAATTACGCCAAGCTGAGGCGAGAAACTTTAGCCAGGCATCGCTAAGCACCGACAATATATCTTCGATGATTGATTTAAAAGAAGATTCAGACAACTTATGGAAGAGAATTGATAAAAAAGCCAGAAACCAGGTGCGCAAAGCCGAAAAATACAATCCGGAATATTTAAGACAAAAAGAATTATTAGCCGATTTTTACCTGCTCTATCTCAAATCAATGAAACGGCACGGCACGCCAGCCCATAAAGTGACTTTCTTTGCCAACATAATGGAACAATTTGACGGCATCATCTGCGCCGTTAAATACAATAATCAGACAGTCGCCGCCGCTTTGACTTTTATCCATAAGAATATATTGCATATTCCTTGGGCGGCCTCTGACAGAAAGTTTAAATCATTAAATTTTAATGACTACCTCTACTGGCGGATGATTTCTGAATCATGCGACAGGGGGCTTGACGGAGTAGATCTCGGCAGATCGCAAGTTGATTCCCCTGTAGCCAAATTCAAAAATCAATGGGATTGCCGCGATACCGTTCTGCAATACTATTTAATATCATCAAAAAGAAAAAATAATAAAGCACCACAAAAATCCGGGTTACGTTATTTAGCAAAGATTTACCGTTTATTGCCATTAAATATCACTGCCCTAATCGGTCCCCGACTAAGGAAATACCTGCCCTAAAACTATGACAAAAAAAATACTGCTAATTAACCCTGCCCAGTTTCAACCGATCGCCGCCAATCAGCCAGAAATCTACGACAAAGAAATAGATTACCTGCCGTCATTGGGAATTTTATATTTGGCTTCCTATTTGAAAAAATTCGGTAATCATGAAATCAAAATTGCGGATTGCGGCGTAGAAAATATCAGTTACGACGGAATTGGCGATATCGCCAAAGATTTTAAACCGGATATAGTCGGTATAACCGCTTTAACTTTCGTCCTATTAGACGTCATAGCCATTATTAAAGCGATCAAAACGTCATTTCCCGGGACTTTAATCGTTCTAGGCGGTCCTCATCCGAATTTATACCCCAATGAAACCATTAACCTGCCCGGAGTGGATTTCATTGTCCTGGGCGAAGGCGAAAAACCGTTTAAGGAGTTGATTGATAATATTGATGATCGCGAAAAATTAAAAACAACACCTGGATTGATCTTTAAACTTAATGGAGAAATAATCAACACCGGCCATTGCGAATTAATCAGCAATTTGGACGAATTGCCTTTTCCAGCTCGACAACTGACAAAATATGACAAGTATTTTTCTATCATCGCGCAAAAATCTCCGGTTACCACTATGTTCACTTCTCGCGGCTGTCCTTACCGCTGCCTGTTTTGCGATCGGCCGTATTTAGGGAAAATTTTCCGCGCTCGCAGCGCCAAAAACGTCGTTGATGAAATGGCAGAGATTAAAAAAATGGGGATTGAAGAAATCTTCATCTATGACGACACCTTCACCATTAATCGCCAGAGAACTATCGACATTTGCCACGAAGTAATTAACAGAAAATTAGAAATCAATTGGGATATCCGCGCTCGCGTCAATACGGTTGATGAAGAGGTGCTTCACTGGCTAAAAATAGCCGGCTGCCGGAGAATCCATTTCGGCGTTGAAGCGGGAACTCAAAAGATACTTGATATACTCAAAAAAGATATCACGCTGGAGATGGTGGAAAAAGTAATCGGCTGGACAAAAAAAGAGGGCATTGAAACCCTCGCCTACTTCATGATCGGCAATCCTTCGGAAACCTTGGCCGACATTGAACAAACAATAGCATTCGCCAAAAAGATTGATCCGGATTATATTAATGTTTCTATTACCACTCCTTTCCCGGGCACCCAGTTATACGATCAGGCTCTGGAAACAGGCATCATCAAAAGCGATGTCTGGAGGGAATTCGCGGCCAACCCTTCAACGCAATTCATTCCGCCGTTATGGACGGAGAATTTCTCCCGCGACGAGCTGATCGGCTTAATGCGTCAATTCTACGGTTCTTTCTACCGACGCCCCAAATATATCATCAAAAAACTTCTGGCCGTCAAATCCTGGGGCGAGTTAGTCAGAAAAGCCAAGGCCGGCTGGCAAGTATTAAAATTCTAAAACCTATTTAAGGACGTTTTTAAAAATGTTAAGTCCCAGCAGAATATCTTTCAAGTCTGCCAGGGACTTGATTTTTTTTAGCCGATAAATAATATATTTCGGACGTAAATAAAACTTAATAAAGGCTTTGCGTTTTAATTTCAGCAGGGTATCACTGCTTAAATCGGGCAAATCCATCGGCGGTATATGATTGGAGACTGAACAAAAATCACTCCAATCAAAATCTTTCCTGATGTATCCGCGAGCCTTTGCTTCTTCATACATGGGAGTTCCCGGATAAGGAATGGCAACAAAAAAGGCTGCTGTGTCCAGATCCAAGCTACAAGCAAAATCAATCGTCTGATTAACCGTCCAAGGATCTTCGTCAATATAACCAATAATGAATGCTCCGGAAACCAAGATGTCGTTTTTACGGCATAAGTCAACGGCTATTCTAGCTTGTTCCAGTGTGGCGCCCTTGCACATCTTATCTAAAATTCTCTGCGAGCCCGATTCAAAACCAAAACCGATCCTTTTACAGCCGGCCCGTCTCATTAACTTGAGCATTTCATTATTTACCGAATCAACTCTGGCCATAACCACCCAAGAGATATCCAGCTTCCGCCGGATAATCTCTTCACAAAATTCCTTCACTCTATCTTTATTAGCCGTAAAGAGTTCGTCATGGAAATTAAAAGAAGTAGCCTGGTAATTTTTCATGCATTCTTCAATCTCGGCCAAAACATTACTCACACTCCTAGTACGATAGCGCCTTTTCCAAACTGATTCCGCCATGCAAAAACCGCAACGATAAGGACAGCCGCGGCCGGATATGATATTAATCGCCTGCCCCGAGTCCGTCGTTCTGGTCGGCGGCAAGTAATACTTTTCAACCGGCAATAAATCACGAGCCGGGAACGGTATGGTATCAAGATTATCAATCAGCGGGCGGGGTTCTGTTATTAATATTTCAGCATTATCGCGATAAGCGATGCCTTTAATCACCCCGAAATCGACTTGCTCGGATATTAAGGCGCGGATTAATTCCAAAAAAGTGACTTCCCCTTCGCCCAAGACGCAAAAATCTATTGCCGGCATACCCCGCATTGTTTCTTCGGCGGCAATTGTCGGATGTGGCCCGCCGACAATGATTTTTATTGCGGGATTAATGACTTTTATCCGCCGCGTAATTTCTTTGAGTTGTTTATAGACAGGCGTGGGGAAAGTCAAAGCGATAAATTGCGGCATGATTTCCTTAATCTTTTCATCTATCTGATCATAGGACATTTCCAATGCCTCACCGTCAAGAATTGTTATTTCTACTTCCTGTTCATATTGGCGCAAATAAGCCGCCAGATAAGCCAAATTAAGCGGAGCGGTTTTCCCACCCTGCCCTTCGATACCGTCATAATTAGTGAAAGGCGGATTAATCAATAAAAGTTTATACTTCATAAGTCGGTCTTTTTAAAAAAATTCTTTACGGGTAAAAAAATAGCAATTAAAATTAATAAATAAGCGAGACTAAACAAATGTACTATGAAACCAGAAATAATAGACGCTTCCTTATTTAAGCCTAATAGTCCGAAGCTGATAGCCCAACCTGTTTCATAAGTTCCGAAGTCCCACAATCCCTGGATAGGCAAAAAACTTATTAATTGACTAAAAATCAAACCCAGAGTTACTTTAAGCCAGTTAAAATCTATATTTAGGGCACGGAAAAAAACTACGATCATTAAAGAAGCGGACGCCAGCCACAAGAACGAAATCAACAAATTAGTCAAGTAAACGGGCCAGGAACGAATTGTTTTGACGCTTGTTGCAACCTCTTCCAACTTAGTAGCCAGCTTAGCGCCAAATTGAAATTTAGTCAATCTTGCCCAATGCATTAAAATAACAACCGCTTTAACCAGCCAATCAAGGTAGAATAATATGGCAATCGTGGCTAACCCAAGCATAAAACAGCTTAGATAGATTCTATTAGGCGGAATGTAGCCGGGGTTAAGCAAAATAAAACCGATCAGAAAAGAAAAAGCCACTGCCAAAAGATCAAAAAATCTGGCTACCAACAGGACACTAAGCCCTTCTGCTATGGCTACATTCTCACGTTTTTTTATGAAATAAACAAAACTTAACTCACCGCTTCTAAACGGCATTAAATTACAAAAAAAAGTATAACCCAAAGTAATTTTCAAGGAACTCAAAAAACTTATTTTCTTAGAAAGAATCAAGACTTGCCAGCGCCAAGCCCGCAAACAAACGCCGATAAAATAAAAAATAAACGCGATTAAAGCGTAAGTCCATGATATATTTGAAATAATATCCCTGGCTTGAGTGAAATCAATCTGAGTTAAAAGCAAACACAATAAAATTATGGTTACGGCCAAGGAGATTGTTTTTTTGCGCTTGGTTATCTTTTTCAACATTATTTTATCAAGTTAAGAAACCACATCTTGCCGGGACTGGTTTCAGCTTCTATTATTCCCGCCTGAGGCCAATCGACAATGTTTATCGCTTGGCTACTGGAGGAAATCTGCCCCGCTAATTCAGCATCATAACCAATTATATATTTTACATTATAAACGTCAAAAGCCGACTGAAGTTTTTGCTCCTGCAATAAATGGTTGATAGTATTCGGAGAAAAATAGACAGTTGATACTCCGGTTAAATAATTCAACAGAGGATGCAATGACCTATTGCCTACGGCCACCGCCTCTTCCGGTTTGATGGCGACACCCCAAGAACTGATTTGCTCAGCTGAATAAGCAATTTTCAAATTTATATTATTATCATATCCCCGGCCCCAATAGACATGATTAGCCTGGACTAAGCCATAAATGATTAAAAGAATAATCACCCCGCCGGCCAGCCGACTAAATCTCTTTGCAACATAATAATCGCTGATCATCTTAGCTAAGCTCATCAAGCCCAGACTGATAAAAAGAGCAATCACCCAACCCCAATCCATTAAATGATTGCGTGAGGCCAGAACGACGTAACTGGAAATAAAAATAGAAAACACCAGCCAACTGACAAAAAGATTGGTTAGATTCTTGTCTCGACGACTCAAGTCTTTAATACCCAATAACATTAAAATAAAAAACAGTGATCCGCCAATATACTCCAAGGCGAGAAATCGAGAAAGATGCGCCAGCAGATTATTGGATCCGACAAGAGCCCGCTCCGCCAAATTGATGGGGCGTATGCCGATATTGGCCCCCACCTTAATCAAGTCAATGCTCTTCAATAATCCTCGACCAGCTATGTCGGAATTAAATTTGTCTAAAACCGTTTTCTGATCAAAATAAAAAGTATAGGGATCGGGGAAAAGATGGCCGTAAAAATTAAACTCAGACCAATTATTGGTTTGCGTCTCGCTGGCAAAAAACACCCTGAAATAATCATTATTACCGCTAAAACCGAATATCGCCGGCAACCAGAAAAAAGCTAATATTACAAAAAAAGGAACAAACACCAAACTGATGTTTCCAAGACTGCTTTTGACGGCATTGTTCCTTAAACCGGTTAAGACGGTTTTAAAACGTAACCAAATCAATCGGAAAAAAGACAAATCCGTACGGGAATCGATAATAAGGGGTTGCTCTGAGGACTGAAAAATCAACCAAAAAAATAAAACTGGCGGAAATAAGAACATCACTTCCCGCGACAGGCAAGCTAGCGACAAAAAGACTCCGGACAAAGGCAGAAAAAAATATCTGCCCTTGACTTTACGGCCGATAAAAAACAAAACGCAAAAAACTGAAAAATACAGCATCGCGAATTCGTAGGTGCCGATAGTTTGAACCATCTGGGAATTAAACGGCAATAAGATATAAACCAAAGAAAATATTGCGGCTATTTCCCAATCAAACAAATAAAACACGACGGCCGCAAATAAAACCAAAGCCAATGCCTGAATAATTACGGCAATGACTATTAAAGTGTTGAAATCTGGCAAGCCGATCAACTGAAATAATGCAGCATAAGACCAGGTAGTAAACTTATTGCCCTGGGTACTGAGCTGAGCCCGCTGGCTGACTAAAGACGGCGCCAAAACGACATTGCGGCTGTCCTCCATGCCGTAAACCCCCGTTTGGACAAGATTCCTGGCCAAAATAAAATTCTCCGCTTCGGCCGGTTGGGCAGTACTGCCCTTAAAAAAAACCGGAAAATACCAAAAACCGGCTGCAACAAAAAAAACTACGGGCAATAAAACAAAAAGAATCGAGCTCTTAAACCTAAAATTTGGCTGTTGCGACATAATTTAGAGTTACTTTAAATGAAAATTCCCAAAAACCGCCCTAAACAAATGCCAAGGGCTCATCATAATATTAGGAAGTTGATAACAATAATGAGTACACCAACATTTCTTATTCTTAATATCTAACCGTTGCTGTTTCGCAAGGGATGACTGCCAGGCCTTTCTAAAATCATAATCATAATCCCGCAGATTACCTATCTTGGGCAACATTTCGCAATTATACATATTACCCCAAGCGTCAATAACGGGGAAAAATAAAGCTGAGCGGCAAGGTAGGATTTGTTTT
This sequence comes from Patescibacteria group bacterium, assembly GCA_041650895.1. Lineage (NCBI taxonomy): Bacteria > Patescibacteria group bacterium. Next base: position 179,459 of record JBAZKF010000001.1, read on the forward strand.
TTTTGCTTCATTATTTTTAATGCTATCTTATGGTAATAAGCATAAAACAGCTTATTGGCCAAATCATTGGCCAATGTCTTACTCTTGAATAAAACACGGCTAAGCAATTCCTCATATTGCCCCAAATCTACGGGTGCGATTTTTTGCGGGTCAAACGAACCGCGGATTACTTCAATCGTATGATATGTGATGCCGGGATGCTGATCAACAAAATCAATCACCGCGGCGATATTATCTTGGTTTACATTAGAAATAGTGGTATTAACACTGACCTGCAACAACTCATTAGTCTTAGCGATAGCCGTCAATTTCTCATACGTATCCAAAAAAAGCTTAAAGTTTCCAGCTATTCCTCTTACCCGATCATGCACCTCTCCGATTCCGTCCAGAGATAGGACTACTTTTAGTTTTATTGGCACGCGAACCAGTATCCTTTCGACTTGATCCGCTATCTTATCCGGCAAAAGACAATTAGTCGGTATGGCAATTTTTCTAGTGGCGCTGCAACGGTAAAAAATCTCGCAAATTTCCGGCAAATCCGGCCGCAAAAACGGTTCACCTCCACCCAAAGTAACGCTTCTTATGTCGCCAATGGTTTGGGTAAATTTTTCTATTTCCGCTAAAGAAAGCTCCTTAGTTTCCGTGTTTATCACTTGCCAGTTAAAACACATTAGACAACGGGAGTTGCACTTGTTGGTTACTTGAAAAATTAATCCGTAAAGCGGCCATTCCCTTTTTGATAAAGAATAGAAATAGAACTTGCTTACAGGAAAATATTGTTTAATTATTTTTAATCGTTTAATAAAATCCATAAATTAATCTAGATTAAATAACTGCTCTAATTGGTTATTGCTGATCTTTTTTAATCGGCTATTCCTCATTCTGGCATGAAAAATATCAAATGAATTAATAATTATGGAGACAAGGCTTTTCATAAAGGGCTGGAGATCGGCGGGTTGTCTAAGGCAATGGGCGATATTAAAACGGATATTAAGAGGCAATGATCTGATCAAAAGCAATGCCGGATAATTCCTTAGCATAATCAATAGCCGATTACGCATCCACAGGTAGACCGTCCGCTTATTGCCTATTGTCTTATTTACGGTCACGCTCAAACCATGATAGCTAACGCTGTTTGGCTGATAAACAACTTGATATCCGGCAATATTAACCCTCAACGACAAATCAGTATCTTCATAACCATGATAATATTTTTCGCAGAAACCACCGATTTTCTCCAAAACACTGCGCCTGATAATCATGGAAGCGCTACAGGCATAAAGAACCTGCCGACGCTGATTATATTTTGGATCGCTTGATTCTGCGCCAATACCAATATCATAGCCTTTACCGCGAAACAATATACTACCGCCGGCAGCAGCGATTTTTTCCGGCATACCAGCGAAAAGAATCTTACCTACAGCCTGGCCGACATTACCATTTGAATCCATTAATCGCACCATCTCAGCCAACCAGGTTTTAGAAAGAACGGCGTCATTATCCATAGTCACTACATATTCAGCTCGGCCGGAATCAATCCCTTTATTACGCGCCGCCGCCGGACCCAGGTTAGCCTTATTCTCAATAACGGTAATTCCAGGATAGTGCCGTCGAAAATAATCCACTGAGTCATCCGGAGAATGGTCATCAACCAAAATAATATTATAGTCAATATACGTTGAATCCAACAAAGAGTCAAGGCATTTCGCGGTCAATTCCTTGTTCTTGTAATTACAAACCACAATATCAATTTTGGGATTAATTTGATTCATAAAATTACGACGGTTTCCTGTGACCTTTAAATAATTTAGGAATCGCCCTTAGCAATTTTCGCCATAAAACTTGCGGAGCGTATAACAGTAAAAAATACGCCATCTTCAATCTGAATATAGTCGGACTTTTCGGTATCTTAAAAACAGCAGAGTATGATTCAGTGGATAAATTAGCTATTTTCCAAGCCTTCAACCGATCCTTAGCGCTAAAATCAGCGGTTTCAAAAATCGGAATAATCTTATCCCCTGTTTTGGAAAAATGGCGGCCGAGCGCAAAATCATTCAATAATTTACCATTGTTTTTAACCCAGTCCCATAACTCCGTATGAGGATAGGGAATCAAAAAATTCCACTTAATGCCGCCGTTTAATTTTAATTGATCAAAAAACTTCACTGTTTCCCTGGTATGTCTAAGATTATCACCGGGTAGGCCGACAATAAAAAATCCCGTAACTTTGATGCCGCTTCCCATTAATATTTTAGTGGCCCTGACAATATCTTCTAGTTTCTCACCTTTTTTTATCCGATCAAACACTTCAGGCACGCCGCTTTCTATGCCTAAGGAGACATGACGGCAACCAGACTCATACATAGCAACGGAAAGTTCTTGGGTAATCCTGTCGGCCCTGACGCCATTGGGGCAGCCCCAGACAAGCTCCAATTTTTGGCCGGCTAATGACCGGCAAAATTGCAAAGCCCGGTTGATATCCATAGTGAAATTATCATCAACCAGTTCAAAGCTATTTATCAGGTATTTCTCCTTGGCCAGAACTAATTCTTTAATAATATTTTCTACACTTCGGGATCTCCAATTGCGCCCACTGACAAATTTAACCGAACAATAAACGCAGTTGTAAGGACAGCCGCGGCTGGTTAGAAGCGGATAAGGTCGATCTTTAAAATATTCCCGAGGATCCAATTCTGAAAAATGATCATAATCGGGAAAACTTAATTTATCCAAATCAGTAACAAAAGAATAATGATTAACCCGGCATTCGCCACCGACTCGGTAAACCAACCCGGGAACTTCGTTGATTTGCTTTTTGCCGGATAGAAAATCAAAAAAAAGCGGCAAGGACTGTTCGGCCTCAAACTGCAAGCCATAATCAATATCGGGATTCGTCTGCAAATATTCCACCCCCAATAAACTGACATGGGGTCCGCCGACGATAATTAAACTGTCAATCTTGCCTTTTAATTCGGCAATAAAATCGCCAATTACCGCTACGTTAGTAGACTTTACGGAGAAACCCAAAACTCTGGGATTAATTGCAATAATAAAATCTTTCAAATGATCAGGCGACCAAGCCAAAAAGTTCAAATCAATAATGTTAAAAGAGAGGCGCCCGGCAAGCGAACCGCCTAAATAGGCCAAGCCATTATTGATGTATTTATTTGTCCCCCTAACTTCAATAAGCAACAAATCCATAATAATAATTATTTATCTATAAACTTATTATACCAGTCAAGAGTTTCAGCCACCTGTTTATCAAGAGAAAATTCCTTTACCACTCTTTGTCTGCCGGCTTGACCAAATTTTTTTGCCAAATCCGGATGCTTTAACAGATCAATAATCTTGCCTGCCAGCTCCTCAGTCTTCAATGGGTTGACTATATAACCGGTCTCACCGTCAACTACGATTTCCGAAGTCCCGCCGAAGCATGTTCCCACGACCGGCTTGCCAGCTGACATGGCTTCAATATTAAACAAATTAAACGGATCAAAATAAATTGATGGCGTAACACAAACTTCCGCTGAAAAAAAAGCCAAGCCCATTTCCGAACGACTCAGCCAGCCCGTAAATAAAACCTTGTCCGTGAGCTTGGCGGCATTGCTTTTATCCATTAAGTACTCTGCGTAGCCGGTCATTTCCCCGACTATCATTAGTACCGCATTGTCAACCTCCTTTACCACCTGAATCATGGCTTCAATAATGGCGCTGCCGCCCTTGGCTTCGCTCAAACGTCCGCCGAACATAATTACTCTTTTGCCGATTAATTTGAATTTTTCCTTAAACGCTTCAATTGCCGAATCGTCCTTCTGCCAATAATCGCCGGCAATGGCGTTATGAATAGTGGCGGTGTTGGTAATGCCATTCAAAGCCAAGACATCTTTTTGTATATTAGTGATACAAAAAATCTTGTCTATATATTTGAGATAATGCCTAATCAGAACATTGCGCAAGGGGTTATATCTTTTTTTGGCGTTCCTTAAATTATCCCAGAGAGTGACTTTATAATTACAAGCGCCATTTTTTAAATTAAGTTTACCGTAATTAAAAAGCATCATATCGTGCGCCGTCAAAAAAACCGCTCGAGAATACCGACTACCGAGAAAAAACGTGTGGTAAGATATGTGGCCGTGGACATTATGAAAATGACAAACATCGGGCTTAATCCGACTAATTATCTTTTTAAACTCAAAAATGGTTTGGGGATTGAACAAGCTAAGATAACTAATCCAGCGATCCGGATAATGGGCGTAAATCCGATGAACTTCTATACCATCGTAAACCCCCACACCGGCCTGCTGCTTATCCTGAACGCTAGCGATAACAAAAACACTATGGCCTAATTTTATTAAACCCTGAGCTAAATTATAAACCACTATGGACGGACCGGTATGCGTTATGGGAGGAAAATCATCAGAAACGAATAGTATTTTCATAGTTTAGTTTAGTTTAGAAAAGTATCCTCTCAAATAAGAAAAATGGGCTACTAAACTGAAAAATGACCAATAAACTATCAATGAGATAATGGCATTCAACGGGGAAGTCAACTTCAAAACAAAAAATATCAGAATAAACCCAGAAACAAGATTGACGAGGTTTATAGCAATAGCATAGATATTTTTATTGATTGTCCGATAAACTGACCCCAAACCAATCGTAAAACCGGAAAAAATAATGCTTAATGACAGCGGATAAACCAGCTTAATGCTTAAATTAAATTCCGGGCCATAAACAATTCTAATAAGGTAAGGAGCGACAGCCAAAGACGCTAAGACAATGAAAAAAAATATAAACCCGGCAAAAAGCGACGATTTATAAAAATTGGCTTTTAGATCTTTAATCCCGGCAACCTTGGCTTTAGGCAACTGCACCTGCAATAAACGACTGATCGGGGTCAGAAAAACATTAGACAAAGCCAAATAAGCCAAGGCTATTTTCAGGTTAGCCACCTCCGCCGATGAAGCCAAGTAACCAAGGATTAATAAAGGCAGAATATTAAACAAACTAGCGATATTTTTATCCACAGCCATGACAAAACCGAAATTAAAGTATTTCTTAATTTTGACCTGATAAAAATTAGATAGAATCTCACCAAACGCTGGTACTAATTCATTGCGACGAGAAAAATTACGATAGACTAAAATAGAAAAAACCATGGATCCGATAATCGTTAATAAATAACCCCAAACGATTCCGGCTAAGCCAAAACCCATAAAAACAAAAATCACCGGTAAAAACACGGCAAAAAATTTATTAATATTCTCTGCAATAGTCAGATATTTTATCTTTCGCATGACTTGAAGCAGGTTCACTAATAAACCAAAAAATATTTGGAAGATGTAGCCGACGATTATTAATCTGGCTAATTCGCCGATCAAGCGGTTATGATAAAACCACTGGGCTAAGGCGGGAGCTAAAATAATAGCGGCCAAGCCGAAAGTAAAGGAGATGATTAAGTTCAATTTAAAAAAATAGGTGATGATATCCTTGATATCCTGACGGCTTCTTCTGGCGTAAGCCTCAGCCAAAAGCGTCAAAGTAGCATAACCGGTGCCCCAATCCATAAATAACCCGGCAAAGCTGGCTAAAGCAAAAATCAAGGCGTAATCACCGTACGTGCCGACGCCCAAAACCCTGGCATAAATAACAGAGGCGATCAGCGACAGACCCAAATCCCAAAAGGAGCCCCATTGCAAAACCAATAGGTCACGAAAAAATTTCAGCTTCCATAAATATTGCCAACCGGAGATGATTTTTTCTTTAATTACTTTCATTGTTTTAATATTAGAAATTAATCATCTTTTTAATGCAAATCAAAGCTTTGACTAAGGGTTTAGGAATTTTATTTTTCTTAACGAAAAATAGATGCAAAATAGAAACACCTAAACGCACAATAGGATTCCTGCGATTTTTTATCAAGAATTCAATCTGGATCTTCTTAAGTCGGGGAATAAGATAAATAACCTTATTCAAATAGCCTTTATTCAACAAGTGGAACTGTTTCTTTAAGTATGCTTGCCCATCGGTCAGATGACCGTCAGCGATGGCTCGACGGTATAATTCCGTGCCAGGATAAAAAGTCAAGGAGAAAAGCGATAAATGAAATGGCTTTCTAATTCGATTAAGAATGTCAATGGTTAAAAGCAAATCATCCTCGGTCTCGTAAGGATTATCCAAAATTACATCAATAATGACATTTAATCTCCCCCGATATTTATCCAAAAGCGACATGGCCGTTAAAAATTGGCTGGATTTGGCATGCCTCAGATAGATATCCTGATTTACTCGATCGCTACCGCTCTGCAGACCCATTTGGATCATATCTAATCCAGCATCAACTAACAGTTCTAATTTAGCGGCATCAATAGTGGTGGGACTAGCCAAACAGAAAAACGGCAAATCAATCTCTGCCTTATAGCGCCGATTAAATTCCCTGATCCAATCCAAATCATTGACAGCAAAGCTGTCATCCATGATTTTAAATGATCGAATAAAAGGGAATTTATTTTTTATCATTTTCATTTCCGTGACCAATTGATCAACGGAACGTTTTCTCAAAAAAATACCGCTATAGATGTTACGAAAAACAGAATTGCAGCAGTAGGCGCAGGCATGGGGGCAACCGCGCGAAGATAATAAACGATGGTCGCCCCGCGCCGCCGGATAATACTGCCGAAAAACACTTTCCGTCATAGGCAGTAATTCGCCCTGATGAATAATGTAATGGTCGAAAAAATCATAGTCTGGAAAAGGCAATTCATCAATCGCGCTGATTAGAATTGATTTTCCGCCACTAATAATTTGACTGCCATTCTTATGCCATAAGCCGGGAATATTAACGTTCTTATAATTAAGCCAATTATCATTCTCTGTTAATTGCAAAAGGGCCGACTCGCCCTCTCCAACGCAAACCAAGTCGGCGTAAACCAAACAATTTTCCGGATCAATGGTGGGATGAATTCCGCCCCAAATTACCGGCACGCTTGGAAAATTATCTTTGATTGACTTAGTGATATTTTTTGCGCGGAAGAAATGGTTGGACATCAAACTCAAACCAATTAAATCTGGTTTATATTTATTGATCAACTCTGCAATCTGTTTTAATTCCTGTTCATTCTCCAACTCGCCATAAGGTTTGGCCAAAAATAAAATCGCCACATCCCGGCCGAATTTTTTTAAATAAGAAGAAAGATACCTGACGCCTAAAGCGCTGATATCGGTCGGAGCCTTTTTGAATTCCTCCACATCCTGCTGATTGAGTGAAATTAACAGAATCTTCATGAATATTTAAAAATTATAAAACCGATTTAATGTGTTTAATTATAACAGAAAATACACAATTAATCAATGGCCTATTAATTCTCGGCAAGCAACTAAAACCTGTTCTGGCTTTATAGCCGAGAAGCAAATTTCCACCTCAGCAATATCAATGTCACCGTTATACAACATCTTGCATTGTGGCCGGCAAACCCGACGATCAGTGACTAAACGATAATTATTTTCCGGCCGCTGGTTGTTATCGTCGCAAGGGCCCAGGATATCAACTACGGGGACTGACAGAGCATCGGCGATATATAATAAACCAGTGTCAACGCCAATAAACAAACGGCATTTCTTCAGGTAGTATGGCAAGATATTCAGATTTTTACCCAAAATCAAATAACTTTCTCCGCCCGCTTCTTGCCTAATTTGCTCTAAGTATTCCTCTTCATCCTTGAGGCCAAAAATAAAAAAAATCGGTTGATACTCGGCATTTATCTTCTGTATTAATTCAATCCAATAATCTTTAGGCCAGACTTTATAGTCTTTGCCGGATGAAATAACGGCACCGAAAATCATTTTATCGTCTAAGGAATTGATATGAAAAAAATCCTCTACTTCCGGGCAAGTCGCGAAGAAAAACAGCTGATTGCTTTTATTCTCAACGCTGAAACCAGCTTCCCGCAATAATTCAAAATAAAACTCCTTAATTGAGCGGTCAAATTTGTAATCTTTAGTTTTGTAATACGGATAAAGCAGACGTAATGATCTGCCGTCTAATCGCGTGGCAACCGAATAAGATTTGGCAGCATTTAAAGATAAACCTAAAATGCCGCCCTCAAAATTATTCACTAAATTAAAATAAGCTGTAAGCTCAAATCGGCTTAAATATAGCCACTGCTTAAGCAGCCATTTCAGGCTACCTGCCTCCCGCTCATGGACAAAGCCAATTCTCTCATCAATAAAGGGATTGCCTTGCCAAATATCCAAAAATTTATTCCTCGCAAAAACAATCAGTTTCGTTCCCTGGTTAGCTTTTTTTAAGGCCTCTAAAACCGGCGTTAAACAAACCATATCGCCCAATTTGCCCGTATAAAAAACCACTATCGCCCGACCGATTTTTCTCCCCCGATAAAACCGTCCCAATAAGCGTAGCAATAAAGCCAGAGGCAATAAAAATATTTTTCTGATTGAGTCAAATGAATAAACCCTCATAATCAAGAAGTTTTAGTGGTAAACCATTTTATTATATTTTTCCTATTTTTCCATAGCTTACGCGTTGAGAAAAACGGGTGCGACAAATAATATTCTATTTTGGCTCGCCGGGCGAACTGAAAAATCTTTTCATAGCTTAAATCCGGCTGCTCAAAAATCGGCACATTAGCGCAGGACACTAATGGAGGATACGATCGTTTTTCTTCATAAAATTCCGCCCAGGAAAAATCATTTGGCAGGGTGCCGATTTTTTTGGCCTCCAGCTCAATCGCAGTATGAGGATAAATCATCGTTAGGGTTTGAGTTGTCTCATCAACGCCCAGTTTGTTCTCCAAGTACCGACTCAAAAAAACAGTCTTCTTGATATCCGCGTAAGTTTCTCCCGGCAAACCATGCATGAAAAATACTTTTAATTTTATCCCCGCCCCCTTGATTATTTTTATAGCCTCAATCACCTGGCTGACGGTAATGGCCTTCCTGATATTCTTTAAAATTTCATCACTGCCTGACTCCGCCGCCATGGCAATATGCTCGCAACCGGCTCGCTTCATCCAATCAACCAACTCGGCATCAATATTATTGGCTCGAGCCTCGCACCACCAACTGACCTTTAATTCTCTGGCGATTATCTCCTGGCAAATTTCAATGACACGCTGTTTATTCATCGTAAAACAATCATCAAAAAATCCAACGCCATCAAGTTTGTAAGTATTTAGCAGGAACTGTATTTCATCCACGACATTTTTAGCGCTCCGATAGCGGATGTTATGGCCCCACTGCTCCGCTGTGGAACAATAAACGCAATTATACGGACAGCCGCGACTACTGATAACACTGGTACAAATCTTCGTTGATAATGGTATAGTCTGGCGATATTCATTAATCGGAAGCAAGTCTCTGGCTGGCAACGGCAAACTGTCTAAATCGGCAATTGCTTGACGGTTGGCATTATGGATTATCTCCCCCTGATTATTGCGATAAGATAAACCATTAACGCCAGATAGATCTTCCTTATTCGCAATAGCTTTAATTAATTCTAAAAAGGTCAACTCCCCCTCTCCCCTGACAATCATATCAATTGACTTAATATGCTTTAGAGTATCACCGGCGGTCAGTGTTGGATGAGGTCCGCCGGCCACAATCGGCACTGCCGGCAGATTGTTTTTAATCAGTTCGGCCAACTCAAAAGCATAAAAACGATTTTGCGTGCCAAACGACAACCCGACAATATCAGCGCCTTGTTCTTCTAGGATTTCAATAATCTTTTTGTTGTCGTACCTGTTGATAACACTATCAATAATATAAACATCATTAAAACCGTTTTCCCGCAAAACCGCAACTAACCACGCCAAACCGAGTGGCGGCATGGTTTCTTTTGTTTGATAAAGGGAGGGAGGAAAAATTAAAGCTATTTTCATATTATTTTTTAAAAATCACTTCCTGCCAAAAAACCGGTTTATACCAATATCCTCGGCCGTATTTAAGGCGATTCTTATAATCCCTTAAGAACAATAAACTCCAAAAAGGCTTCAATTCGGTATTAATCAATCCCGCATATTTTTCAATATTATTCCAATGCAACCTTTTACCGGGGAATTTATTTTTTATCCGCTCGAATAAAACGGTTCCAGGATAAGGGATAACGGGCAAAAATTGTTTAACTTGCAAATTATTTTCGACAATAAAATCTATAGTTTCTTTAATGGTCTGCCGATTTTCTCCCGGTGCGTTCAATAAAACACAATACCCTCCGGCTACGCCGTTCTCTTTTAAGATATCAATCGCCGATCGTAAATCTGCCGAAGTTATTTTTTTATTAATTTCAATTAAAACCCTGTCACTGGCGGACTCCATGCCTAAATTTACATTAATACATCCGGCTCGCTTGACTAAAGGCATAATCCCCCTACTCTTAATGATATCAGTCGCCCGGGCATTGGCGCCCCAAGAAAACCTGAGGCCTCGATCAATGATAGCTGAACAAATCCTCTCTACCCTGTCGCCATCAATAAAAAATTCCCAGTCCTGAAAAAAAACTGATTTAATTTGAAAATTATTTATCAAGTACTCAATCTCTTCTATTACTTTTTCAACACTCCTAACAATATAACGTCCGGGCATCATGGCCTTAAGGCAGAAAACACAATTGTAAGGGCAGCCGCGCGAAGTCATTATGACAGAAAAAGGCTTCTCATAATCATTGCTGGAATATTTATCCATCGGCAACAGATCATAGGCCGGCAAAGGCAAAACATCCAGATCAATGATTCTCTCACTTGGATTATTCACGATTTTGCCGCCTTGACGATAAGACAAGCCGGAAACTTTCGAAAATGCCTGCTCTGCGGCCAGGGTAACAATCAAATCAGACGCGGATAATTCTGGCTCACCCCTGATAATAAAATCAACTTGGCAATTATCAAACACCCATTCTGGCATAGTGGTGCCGTGACTGCCGATCAATATTTTGTACTTAACCTTTACCCGGTCTATAATCTTAAAAATGTTTTCAATATGGGAATTAGGGCACTCCCAGCGGTCAATCGGCGTAGAGGTAATAATGAAGGCCTCGGGACCGAAATCATTGACTGCCTGGTAAATGGATTCTAACGGCAAATTCAAAACATTGGCATCCAATAATTTGATATCGTGGCCGGCCTGCCTTAAAATAGAGGCGATAATAGCCATCGACAACGGCTGCCTGGCCCTGACATTCATAATTGACTTCTTCTCCTGGTTAAAATTAGGAATTAATAAAAATATTTTCATTTTATCGATTAAGTTAATCATTGATATAAACCGCTTTGCAACATCTGGAACAAATCGGTAACGAATGCTTGAATAAATATTGACGGAATTTTTGGTAATCATTGGACAGCCAAATCTCATCAGGAGTCTTATCCAATAAGCTCCCGAAAGATTTTTCAATGATATCGCACCAAACAACTTCGCCACGCTGATTAATGCGCAACTCGGGCTGCAATAATTTCAAACAAAAAGGCCGGGACGGTTTCTGACCCAAATACTGCGGTAAGTTATGATAATAATTCAACGGAGAGAAATTAACAAAACAGCCAGTCTTAAGTCCGTACAATCTGATTTTAGCCAATTTTTTCTTCAACTCTACGGCGTCAGTATCAGGAGGAAAAATAGGATCCCTAATCTGCGTATTAAGGCGGTAATCGCGGCCCTCTTCCCAGCCAAACTCCCGATTAAAAATACTCTTGGCTTGAGCTACGTCGGCAGATGAATAAACTTGCTCAAATAAGACATTAATTGTTGTAATGCCTAATTTTTTAGTGGTATCAATCAATTCAAAAAATTTATCTACATTATCATTAATTAACAAGGTGGCGAAAATGGTAATAGGAACTTTAGGCATTTTGGCCTGCAAAAGCTTAATGGCCCGCTCCAACCGATCAAAAGTACCCGGTACGCCCCTAATAGCGTCATGTAACTCCTTGGGACCGTCCAGCGAGGTTAGAATATCAGTCAGATGCTTATAACCCGCTAATTGATCAATATTACGCTCATTAATAAGCGTACAGTTAGTTTGAAGGATTACCCGTTTACCGAGAGAATCCCAAAAAGCAATAAGCTGCAAAATATCTTGGCGGGCGAATGGTTCGCCGCCGACTAATTTTATTTCTTCCACCTGGCTGGACATTTTTTTAAACACCTCAAGAATCTGTTCAGCTGACAATTCCTGCTGGCGTAAATTCCTATTCTCTCCTTGATAACACATCTTACAACGCAAATTGCATCTGATGGTCGGTTCATAGCCGACTTCATAAACTAGCGGGGACTCGGTTTGAAAAGGCAGAGCCGGCGCTTGAATAAATTTTTTAACCCTGATAATCGCCAACCTATTCCGCCGCCAATCATAAAATATTTTTGCCAGCGGAGAGATTATTGGCACGGCTTTTACCGCTTTTTTAAGCTGATGCTTATTATTTTTCAAATAAGTTAAGAATAATCCGCAATCATAAACTAAAGGCGAAAAGAAAAAGACATAAACCGGCAGGCGATAACGCGCCAAGACAAAGGGCGAGACCATCAAAGCGGTATACAGAATTATCATCACTGCAAAAATGAAAAATAGCAGTTTATCCCGATCTTTAAAATAAGAATAAATTAAGGCGATAGCCAAGGCCAGAGAACTAATACCCCATAAAGCAACACCGGCCAAATAAGTTAATAGTTTAAGATTAATCTGTTTGATGAAGTCAAAAATTCCCTGCCAGTTGCCATTCAAGATAAATCCGGTGATATCCGGTTTAGAAAACTCCCCAGTGCAAGCCGACCACATCTCGAAGTATCCGGGCTGAAAAAAGAAAGGTATTGTCCTAATCAGATGAACCTTAAGATAGCCGCCCAGATTGCCTAATATATAAGCCTTGGCCGTTTGACTGTAATAATCCAGCTCGCGATTGAATTCAGATAAGCTGACTGACAGGCAATCGCCTTGATTGCCGATATTTTTCCCCAGAGCGCTATCGGCTTGCCGGACAATAAGATTATAAGCATCAGCGTAAGGAATTTGTCTCTGATAAGAGATCAGCGCTGGCAGATTATAAAAATAAATATTAGTATCAAATAGATTGACCAAAGCCGGCCGATTATAAACAACCTTATTCCTAATAATGATCGGCGAAATCACCGCAAAAAATACAATCATGAAAGCAACACAACTTAACAAAATCTTGCGCCAACTCAACTTCGCCAATCCGCCGGTCGGTACGAGTTTCCGAACCAAATAAACTAAAACAAGACCGGCTGGAAATATTAAAAGCAAGGGGGAAGTATTTTGCCTAGCTAATGTTGAAATGCCGAGCCAAAAAGCGCTCAGCAACAAATCCCTGCTCTTAGCGCTGGAGAAAAATTTCAAAAAATAATATGTGCCGCCTAAAAATAACGGGATGGCCAAATTCTCGCTGACCAACAAAAAATTATGCCAAGCCCAATAAGGTTCAATGGCAATCAAAAAAGTAACCAACAAAGAAATCTTCTCGTTAAAAAACAAGCGAACCAGCTTATAGCCGATGATTAAGGTCACGAAAGCCAAAACTACTTGCGCCAAATAAATCGTCCATTCCCCTCCCAACCAATGCAATAAGACCGAAGTCGTCAAGTAATACAATGGCGGATGCCAATCACAGTAATCGTGAAAAATACCCAATAAAACAGAAACAGCCGGCTGAGCCTGGTTATAAAAATTCTGCCAACCGCCTTTATTTAAGCTGGCCTGCCAAAAAGTGATAAAAATTGAAATACGCACCGCCAGAAAAGCGGCGACAATGACCAGCCATGACCGATATTTAAAAACGATATTTCTTATATTTGACATAGTATTTTCTGTTATTGCTGCTTTTTACCGCTAAGGATCCACTCGCACAGTGCTAGAAATCCTAAAAAATAAATTTTAACGTGTTTCGGGCTTCTTAGACGTTTCACATAATTAAGGATAATCCGCGGACGAAAATAAAATTTACGGAAAAACAAGCGATTAGAAGCTATAAGTTCCTCCCGCGTCAAGCCGAACGGCACGAAAACCGGCTCCCATTCGTTCATTTTTTTCCAATCCTTATCAAAAGTCCCATACTGGGAATAATTGCCGCTGATTTCCGAACCGGGCAATGGCGTCATTAGAGTGCAATGGAATTCGTCAATTTTAAGTGACAGCGCAAAATCGATCGTTTCTTTGATCGTCTCGCGGGTTTCCCCGGGATGGCCCATGATAAAAAACGCGCCCACATCAATTCCTGCCCCCTTAGTCCAGTTGATAGCGCTTCTAATCTGCTCCTTAGTGGTGTTTTTCTTAATTAATTTTAAAATGTTTTCATTGCCTGATTCCACGCCATACCAAACCTGCCAACAGCCCGCCTCCTTCATTACTTTAAACATTTCCGGCTCAACCATATCAACGCGGGCTAAGGCTGTCCAGACCAAATCCAATTTTTTTTCTTTCAGCAGTTCGCAAAATTTGTAAAGACGCGGCTTAAAAACCGTAAAATTATCATCGCGAAACTGAATCTCCCTGATGCCGTATTTATAATAAAGCAACAAGACCAGCTCCATCATATATTCCGCAGAATGAGCCGACAGGACGTTGCCATAAACGCTTCTAGTGCAGAATGTGCACTGACCAGGACAACCTCTTGAAGTAACTAAAGTTGAAGCGGGAAATTTTTTAACCGTATGAACCGGCGGAGAATATTTGACTAAATCGGGCAATAAATCAAAAGCCGGTTGAGGTAAGGCGTCAAGATCAATAATTCTGGCACGCGGCGCTGTAATAATAAATTCATCCGACACATCAGATTTAAAAATCAATCCATTAACCTGTCTTAACTGATCCTTGCTCAAGCCGTTTTGAGATAATATCGATAATAACTCAACCAAGGTCCTCTCACCCTCGCCGATAATCCCCAAATCGAATTTGGGATAAAGCTTCAGGGTTTCTTCCGGCGCCGTGCTCAAATGATGGCCGCCGATCAAAGTGATTATGCCAGGTTTGATCTTTTTAATTTCCCGAGCAACCGCCGCCGCGTTATCAATAGAGATAGTAACTGCCGTAAAACCAACAATGGCGGGATCGGCTGCCAAGACTCGTTCTGTAGTTGCAACGGTGCCCAAATCCATAATTTCCGCATCAATAATACTAACCTCATGACCCGCCGCCCTGACGGCAGCCGCCAAATATACCAGTCCCAAAGGAATAGACTCTCCCCCGCTTTTGCTTTTTATCCCATATCTTTCTTCTAAAGTTAATGGGGGTTGGACTAAAATTATTCTCATAATAGAAAATACTAAAAATTAAAAACGATATTTAATCAGGGTCCAAATAGCAATTAAACCGTCGCGAAGTTTTATCTTTTTACCTTCTTCTTGCGAGCGGGGAATATAGGAAATCGGCACTTCATGAATCTTAACGCCCTGCCGAGAAATCTTGGCTGTTATTTCCGGACAGAATTCAAAACCCTTGGCTTCAATATTTATCTTATCCAAAACTTGTTTGCTGACCATTTTATAGCAAGTCGCCTCATCTGTTATGGCAGTGCCGTAAAGAAAATTAGTCAACCAAGTCAGATAGACTCCACCCAAATAATAAAACCAGCCGGCCTTAGGACTTTTCTTTCTGGTCAATCCTAAACGCCTAGAACCATAAACCGCTTGAGCGCCGCATTCTTCTGCTTCATTTATCAATCTTTTCAGATCATTGGGATTATATTCTAAATCAGCATCCTGAACGACAGCATAATCGCCGGTTGACACTTTGTAACCGGCAGCTACGGCCGCGCCCTTGCCTTGATTTTCAGGCAGATGGATAATGATATATTTATCCTGATAGCGATCAAGCACTTCTCGGGAATTATCGGTGGAACCGTCATTGACTATAATAATTTCTTTGTTAACGCCTAAATCAGCTTCCGACAATTTTTGTAAAATAGCCCCGATGGTTTTTGCTTCGTTGTAGGCCGGAATAACAATGGAAAGTTTATTGATTTTCATAATATTATTTCTTTTTGCAAACTAAATAATAACCGCTAGTTAAAATGCCATTTTCCGGCCGGGAATGCCTGATATCGCCGAACTCACTCTTTATCGGCGAAGGCAGCCAAACCAATAATTTAACTAATAAAAATAACGGGATTTTCATTAAGCGACCGCCGAATAAATTGGCTTGAAAACCTATTCTTTGTAATAAAGCGGCCAAAGTATCCTTAGTTGACAACTCATTGCGCAATTCGATTATTTCCCAGCCGTCACTAAATAAAAACCTTAGGCCATACTTGGTAAAACGATAGTAATCATTGGGAATATCATGAAGAGGAAAAATAAACCTGGTAGTCAAAAGCAACACTCCGCCTGATTTCAGGACTCTTTTCATCTCGGCGACGGCTAAGTGAGGCGAATGCAAATGCTCCAGCAATTCAGTACATAAAATCAGATCGAATTTATCATCGGTAAAAGGCAACTGATGAGCGTCGCCCACCACATCAACATTAATCCCCGGCCGATGGTCAAAACCGATGCGGTTGGGAAATAAACTTTTGTAAGAACCGTCACCACAACCCAAATCAAGCACCAATTTTTCCGTTGACTGGTACTGGGCGATGAAAGCATCGATTTTTTTTCTGGTTATTTTGGCAGTTAGAAATTCTTTAATCATTTTTGCCGTTTATGAATTAATGAAAGAGACGATTTTTTCAGCGCGCTTCTTCCAAGTATATTTTTCCGCATCGCTCCGGGCGCAACGAGAGATATTCTCGGCTAATTGCCGTTGCGTCAAAGCCCGGTTAATGCCCGCCGCTAAAAGATCAGAATTATCCGGCTCAACTAAAATAGCATTATTATCATTTAAAATTTCCCTCAAAGAAGGCAAATTAGAAGCGACTATAGGTACGCCACTGGCTAAATATTCAAAAAGTTTAAGCGGTGAAGTATAAAATTGCGATATTTTTTCCTGCCCGGAATTAGGCAAAACCAAAACATCAGCGGCCTTCAGATAGAACGGGATTTGCTTATGCGGCTGATGGCCGAGAATTAAGACATTAGCGCTATTGACATTTTTTTTCTTAAAAGCTTCAACATCTTCCTTAGTACCGCCGATAAAAACAACCAGGGATTCATTAGACAGATACCGGGCGGCTTCAGCCAAAACCTGCGCTCCTTTCCAACCATAAAGATGGCCGGTGTAAACAATCAATTTTTTATCCAACGGCAAATTAATTTTTTTCCTGGACTCCGTGGCGGTAATATTCAGATCAAACTCAGCCAAATCAACGCCATCGGGAGCAATTAATATTTTATCAGCAGCGATTCCGTTGCTGGCCAGAGCGGATTTAATAAAATCAGTCAGAACAACAATCCGTTGAAAACACCGCCAAAAAAGACGATGATACGATTTGATTGTTGCAGGCAAGGAGTGAAGTTCCAAAAAAGACGATTTAAAAAATAAGCCGAACTGTTCTTCGCGTGTATATATAATATCATACTCCCTGAAAGACACGTAGATTCTGCTGGCTAACAAAAAAGTTGCAGTCGCCAGCCAAAAAGCCAGATTACCAATTGTTTTATCCAAAAAAATCAAATCTAAACAGGGTAATTCGGTAATCTTAAAATTAGCCGGTAAACCGTAATAGTTGAAGGGATCGGCTTTAAGATTATTAGAACGCCGCGGTACCACCAATTCAACTTGATGACCCAAAACAGAGAAAGTCTCGCACATTTTCATGATTTGCCAGCCATGAGCCTTCTCGGTCGGTATTCTGATGTTTGCCAAATAAATTATTTTCATTTTTTTGTTTTTACTAAATAACACATTTGATGGCCGAACATATTAGGCCAAATATCTTTAAGACGAAAACCATTAGACGATTTAAATCTAACAACATCTAGACCCAAATCATTCAGCCAAATCAAAAAATCCTTATGGCTCCAAAACCGCAGGTGTTCTGACGGATGTGTCATCCATTGGGTAAAAAATCTTCCTCCAAACATTAAGCCGAAACGATAACGGTAAAAAGCGGAATTAGGAACTGAAATTGCCAAATAGTCGGCATTATCTTTTATTTTAGAGATTAAATCCTCGGGATATTTGATGTGTTCCAAAACCTCTGAAATCACAATGTAATCATATCGGTCGTCCAAATTAAAATCAGCGCTCTCGATATCGGCTTTTACTCCGTCAATGCCGGCTTGCTTTAAGTTATTGATTACTAATCCGGAAATATCCAAACCACTGACCCGGCAACCCTTCTTTTCTTTTAATTCATAAGGCAGACGCGAACTGCCACAGCCAAGATCCAGAATTTTAGCTCCGGGCTTAATCCAATCCATAAAAATCACTTCCCTTTCCATTAATTTGCTACGCATCTTGAAGCCGCGCTCTGACCAATACTGATCATAATCAAGTTGTTTGGTGATATTTTTGAAATCAGGGCGACGCGTACCCTCAAAGAAGAACGATTTCGAGACGCGAGCTATGATTTTGTCAAAATAATACTTAAGCGCGCGCTTGACTTTGAATAATATAAAATCTAAACGCTCTTTTTTGTTACCCAACTTAAGCCAGATTTTTGCCAGCTTCAAAAAGTGGGTTAAGCCTCTCTTTTTTACGCCCTCAAATATCTCCTGACGCCAACTCTCAAATAATTTTCCCAACTCCTGGGAATCACTGACGCCAGAACGATTGAATTTGTCCTGGCTTTGGAAAAAAGAGAAATTACAATAATCGGAGGTATTGATACGACCCTTAAAAAAATCATTAAAAAGCTTCGTCCCTGGCAGGGCGGTAAAGATACTGAAAGAATAATGATCAGCTTTGATTTTCTTGGCGAATTCAAAGGTTTGCCGCATTTCTTCTTTAGTTTCGCCGGGCAGGCCGATCATAAAGCCGGCTTCGCGACGGATGCCGTGTTTCCGGCAAAGTTCCAGGGCTTTTTCCACATCGGATAATTTTATCCTTTTATTAATGATTTCATCTAAAACGCGCTGATTACCCGATTCAACGCCAAAATCAAGCTGTAAACAGCCACTTTCGGCCATTAACTTGATGATTTCTTCATTAACCAAATCCACTCGCGATTGAGCCCCCCAATACAGACCGGCTTCCTTCATAATCTGGCAAACCTTCCTAACATGATCGTAATTAGCCGTTAAGGTATCATCAGCAAACCAAATTCCTTCAACGCCATATTTATCCCTTAAAAGATAGATTTCTTTTTTGATGTTTTCCAAACTGCGATAACGCACCTGACGCCCAAAAACCTGATTGCAGGCGCAAAAAGTGCAGCTGTAGGGACAGCCCCGGGAAGCCATAACCATCACCGCTTTCATAGGGATGCCTCGGATAATATCGTCCCAGATCTTAGTATAGTAGGTCATATTCACCTTATCATAAGCCGGCAAGCTTAAATCAGTCAGATCCATATACTCCCGCCGTTCATTGATGACAACTTCATTATTCTGATCCGGCCAGGCGATGCCCTTCACCTTCCTTAGATCGGGCGACTCCTGCTGTAATTCCTTAATTAATTCAAAAGTAGTTTGTTCGCCTTCGCCGATAATGGCGGCATCAAAGCCGGAATTAACTACGCCAATCGGATCGGCTGTAGCTTGAGGCCCGCCGATAATCGAAAAAACTTTGAGTTCTTTTTTAATCCTCTGATTCATTTCCACAGCTTCGGCAATTTCCATGGTCGTGGCAGTAAAACCGATTACTTGCGGCTTAAACTCTAAAACAGCCTTAATGATCTCCTCCTTGGCTCTTTCACGATTATCGTATTGATAGCCTCTGTCCGCGAATATTTTCCCGTCGATAATCAAATTATCAAAACCATGATCCCGCAAATATCCGGAAATATACATCAAACCCAAAGAATAACGATGCTCCTTGAGCCGTTTAGGGGGAAGAATAAAAATCAAATCTTTATCTTGGCTAATTTTTATCATATTTGTTTTTGGGGCCTAATAACTCTTCAATAAGACCGCCATCTAACAATTGTTTGACTAAAATTTCCGGCCGGCATAATCGGCAATAAATCTCATAACCATTATCGGCGATTTTTTCATAATTTATTCTACCCTCTTTCAGCGCTAAGATTTTAGACGCCAAATCCTGGGCATCGGCCAAACGGCAAAAAACCGCATCTTGGCCGTCCGTAAGCAATTCCCTGATAGCCGAAGAATCACCGGTCAAAACCGGCCGCTTGGCCGCTAAGCCCTCATAAACCTTATTAGGGATAACTCTTTTAGCTTTATCAGTATGGCCGAATATACCTAGGCAAACATCAGCCTCCGCCAAATAGCCCCTTAAATTATCAATGGACACGGGCTCTATAAAATTAACATTACTGACTTTAAGCCGGCTCGCCAAGTCAATTATTTCCCGGTAAGTCTGACCGTGGCCGATAATATTAAATTTGATATTTTCCCCCTCTAGAATTTTCGTCGCTTCAATAATATACTCTATGCCCTGTAAAGGAATAAAACTGCCATGAAAATGAACCAAAAAATAATCTTTTTTCTTAGGAGTAATAGGAAAAATAACCTTATCATCACAACCGACTAAAACCCGATAAAACTTTTTTCTCTCCAACTTTAATTCTTTTACAAAATAGTCAATCTGGGCATTGGTATCCAATAAAATTTTATCCGCCAAACGGCAGGATAACCAATCCAATAACCAGTAATACCTTCCTTTAAGGCTTTGCGCTTTAACGATTTTCCTATCTTCAACCATGGAATCAAAAAAAGAGTAAAAAGCGTCAAAAACAATCGGTTTAACGGTTAAAAGCCTGGCCAAAATCATGGCCTGAAACCCCGGAAAACCAACGATCATAATATCATATTTCTTACGGATTGACCAGTGTTTTTTAATTAAATCCCAATACTTCAACGGCCCTTTGACGCTTGTTCGGCATTCAATCACATCAACGCCGTTTAACTTAAAACCGCCAAGCAAAATCCTATTGCGGCTATAATCAGGATCATAAATTCCGAAATAACAAATAATCATAATATTATAGTTTGCCGAATTTAATCATGGCTCTGAATTGAACCGGGCTGACGGCAGAATCGACGGCATTGCGTTTGAGCAACCATCGGTCGCTCTTAGGTCTGACAACGCCCTTAGCCACAGTCAAAGCCGCCTTAAAGCCGCTAGCTTTCAGTAACCCAATGATTTGCTGGTTATAGCGACCATAGGGATAGGCAAAATAAGACACCGGTTTGCAATATTCCCGTTCAATGAAGGCTTTGGACTCGATAATTTCCTGCCTAGCCTCAGTCAAACTGATTTTAGTCAGCTTGGCATGGCTGACGGTGTGGGGTTCAAAATCAATCAAACCGGAAGCGGCCATCTCCGAAACCTGATCCTTGTCCAACAATGGCAGATCAATAGACGGCAAACCGGTCGCTAAAAAAATCGTAGCGGGAAAATTATATTTTTTCAATAAAGGAAAAGCTATGGAATAATTGTCTGTATAACCGTCATCAAAAGTAATGGCGACTGTCCGAGGTGGAATTTTACCTGCCGTAAGATAGTCCAATAATGCAGACAAAGAAACAATATTATATCGCTGTTGTTTCAGATAAGCCAACTGAGCTGAAAAATCCTGGGACTCAACGGTGAAAAATCTGCCATTATCGCCTACGGAATGATACATCAAAATAACTGCGCGATTAGGCAGGGCGGGGAGAAAGGCCAGTAAGCTAGATAAAATATTTTTTAAAAAAAACTTAATTCTCTTCGCCATAGGCTTTTTTGATATTAACGACTAAATTTTTAATACTATAAGAAGCTACGACAATGCGACGCAACTCAACAGCCATAACCTGCTTCTCGGATGAATCCAATTCAGACAATTTCTTTATTTTGACCGCCAATTCCCGACTGTCAGCTTTTTCCAATAATAACAAATCTTGGTAGTCGCCCAGGATCACGGAAAAAGTTTGATTATAAACTACGGCCGGCACGCCACAGGCCAACGATTCCAAAACCACTTTGTCCAATCCCCCGGTGGGGCACAAGTTAATGCTTAAATCGGCTTGCTGATAATAATAAGGCAGGTCCTTATTGGGGATATTGCCTATCCAATCAATATAATCTTCCAGTCGGCGTTTTTTTATTTCCTCTTTCAATAAGGCAGCGTATCTCAAACCATCAAGATTCGGCGGTGAGCCGATAAAAGACAAGGTGATATTTTTTATTCCTAATTCATGCACCAAAATATCAACAGCTTTAATCAATAATAATTGATTTTTTATTTCGCTGATCCGGCCGACGCTGACGATTTGTAATTTATCCTGTCGAGCCGTCGCCCAATCTTTAAGACAGAATTTATCAATATCAATGCCATGGCCGACGATTTTCACTTTGGCACTAGCAAGCCGGAAACTTTCGGGCGAGGCGGTAAAAATAATATCAGCCAACAATTCAGCTAATCTTAATTTAAAATTAACCGCTTTATGCGCATACCAGAGGCCGATAATTTTGCCCTGCAAACGCCAGATCAAACCAGCCAGAATGACATAAACAACATTCATGTGAACAAAAACAGCATCATAATCATGGCGAACCAACCATAAATATTTATAAAAACGCCACAAGTAACGCCAACGCGACGGCCTGTCTTCCTTGCCCAAAGATAAAACCCTGACATTGGCAGGCAAATCATACTTACCTTTATATAGGCAGATAACAGTCACTTGAGAAAAATTATTGGCAAACTCTTTAAGCCAATCATGAAAAAATCCCAACAGACCGTCGGCGTCATCCACTTTCTGAGTCAAGATTAATAATTTCAATTTTTTATTTTTTGGCAATGGCATATAAATTCAAACCTAATTCGAAGCTGCCGCCGGTGATTTTATCGGCCGCAAAGCCGGTGGCGGAAAACTGTTTAAATAATTCCTGTCGACTATAGAACTGCTGATGCTCACCGATCTCATCCGGTGAAACTATTTTAAACGCGGCCAATAACGACAGCAGACCCTTAGTTTTTCCCCAGGGAGTCGTCACTATAAGCAACCCGCCGGGAACAAGCGCTCGATAAGATTGAGCCAGAATATTTAAAGCCGCGGTTTCATCCAAATGTTCCAAAACTGCCAGCATGGTTACAACATTAAAACAACTGGGACTGACCGGCAAATTATCGCCGGTTTTGAATTCGTATTTTTTTAAGCTAACTCCGTCGATCATTCCTTCGCTGACCGATTTATCCAATCCGACTTTGGCCGAAAACTTAACCTGCGCCAAAAAATAAGGATAAGAACCGCAGCCGATATCAAGAATAGCTCCCGACCTTAAATCAGCAGGAATCAACCTGTCAACTTTATTAGCCCGACGCCGGGCCAAGTATTTCTCTAAGACGCCATACCCCCTGGTAGGAGCGGCGGAACCGGTTATTTCCATAAGTTAAACTTAATAATATACCAAATCGCCGCCAAACCATCTTTCCAGCTTATTTTCTTGCCCTCTTCATAAGTGCGGCCGGCATAAGAAATACCGACTTCATAAATCCGGAATTTACCCCTGGCTATCAGGGCGGTAATCTCCGGTTCAACGCCGAATCGATTGGCAGTCAGGCGAGTTTTCAGATAATCAATAACCGGACGATTGAACGCCTTATAGCAAGTCTCCATATCTGTTAAGGTCAAATTACTCATAATATTGGAAAAAATAGTCAAAAAAGTATTACCCAGATAATGCCAAAAAAAGAAAACACGGTGAGGTTTGCTGGTAATGAAACGAGAACCATAAACAACATCAGCCTTGCCGTCAATTATCGGCCCCAATATTTCCTGGTACTCTTGCGGATTGTATTCTAAGTCAGCGTCTTGAATAATCAATAGATCGCCGGTTGCCACATTAAGGCCACGTTTGATGGCCGAGCCTTTGCCCTCGTTCTTATCCTTTAGAATTACGACGCATTTATCCCGCGGGCTTGAAATAATATCTCTAGTGCCGTCGGTGGAACCATCATCAATAATAATAATTTCCTTCTCTACGCCGGCAAGCGGCGCTGCCTCCACCTGGCGCAGTAGTTCCAAGATAGTTTTATGTTCATTATAGACTGGTATGATAACTGACAATTTCATAAAAATAATTAATATTTAATCGCGTTTAGTATTGATGTCCGGAGATTTAGGCAAGAAAAAAGAGACTAAAGCCATAAAACCATCAAACAAAATTTTTATATCGTCTAATGATCTAATGCTAAAAATCTTCTTAAGGATGAATTTCGGACGAAAATAAAAACTGCGATACATGATTTTATATAAATTCTTTATTTCTTCCGCTGAAAGATTCTCCAATCTCATAACCGGCTTAGCCAAATTAAAATCATCCCAATTTTCGCTCAACAACAAATCACGTTCCTTGGCCCAATTAAACATGGCCGTGCCGGGAAACGGCGTAGTAATATTGACGATCAGCAAATCGGGATTTATTTTCTTAACAAAACGGATGTTCTTTTCAATCACTTGGCGACTGTCGCCGGGATTGCCGACCATGAAAGCCAGACGGCATTCTATCCCCGCCTGCTTAGTCCATTTGACGGCATTGATCACTTGCGGCAAATTGATTTTTTTATTGATATTCTTCAATACGGCCTCATCAACATTTTCCACCCCATACATGATCTGATGACAACCGGCGTCTGACATTTTCCGCAACATGGCCTCGTCAACATAATCAACTCGGGCAAAACACGTCCAAGACAAATCCATTTTATTTTTTATCAGCAGATCGCACAAGTCAATGACGTTCTGACGAAAAACAGTAAAAGTATCATCATAAAACATGATCTGCCTGATACCGTAATTATCGGCCAAGTATTTTATCTCGGCAAAAATCCCGGTGGCCGACTTAAAGATCATCTGATCACCCAAGGTTTTATTGCAGAAAGTGCAACGCCCCGGACAACCTCGGCTAGTCATTAAACTCATGGCCGGCAACTTCTTATACGAGCCCTTAGCCGGCCGATATTTATCAATCGGCAATAAATCATAAGCCGGCAAAGGCAGATCATCCAAATTGGCAATCCGCCGACGCGGCGCGTTACGGATTATTTGTTTTTCGCCATTCAATTCTTTCTTATAAACCACGCCGTCAATCTCTTCAATCTTCTTGCCGGATAATATTTCTCCCAAAGTAATCTCCCCTTCGCCGATAACCACCGCATCAACAAATGGTTGATTAATAACCTCATCAGTAACAAAGGTTGCATGAACGCCACCGAAAATAATCAAAGCATTAGGATAATATAATCGGCAAATTTCCGCCGCCTGATAAGCCTTTTTAATTTGTCCGGTGGTGGCAGTAAAGCCGATCACTCTAATATCCCTGTGATGATCAACAAAATTTTCCTTTAGATAATCGCCGAAGGCCTGGACCGAGGGGCAGGAAACTTCACAATCAATTATCTCTACACTTTGATCCTGTTGACGGACATAGCCGGCAATGGAAGCCAGCCCCAAAGGAGGGAAATTTGAGTTAATCTCACGCCAAATATTATTCTCATCGCCATAATAATCAGGCGGAGCGATCAACAAACAATCCAAATTTTTTTGATTATCTTGCGACATAGCTTTTAAAGGAATCGACTAAAAAACGCTCTGAATCCGTCACTGGTCAACAACCATAAATAGTCAACCAAAACAATAACGATAACGACCGCAACCCGACTCGGCCAGCGGTAAAAATATTTTCTTAACCCGTTAACGGCCAACAAGGTTAATAGCAAAGCCAGGACAAAATACAAACGAGATGACACACCGGTCCAAAGCAAAAACATAAACGACGGCAGAATCAGGCACTTAACCAGGAACCTCTGATCGGCGGTAAACTCCCGCCATTTAATCAATCCTAACGGCACCAAAAGCCAAGCAGCCAGATAAACGCCGACGATACTCTTAACAACAAAAAACGGCTGATATTCGGAACCGCTGGGAGCGCTAATGCCCAGTTTATACCAATCCAAATATGAATAATGATAAATGAAATAAACCACGATTTGCCAAGCGATTAAGGGCAAGCCGACCGCTAAGGTTGATAAAAATAATTTTTTGAGTTTTTCGGCTCGAGGCAGTTGCGGATGGAAACATATCACCAGATACAGGAAAGCCATACCCAAACTGCTATATTCTTTCCATAACATGCCAACAACAACCATCAACGAAGTTAAAAATAAATTAAAGTTGTTAGGCCGTTTATAAAATCTAATGACGCCGATAGCGGCCAAAACCCAGAATAATTGGGCGCCCGACTCGGTAAACAAATCCAAGCCATACTTAAGTAACGGATAGGAAGAAATATAAATCAACGCTCCCAGAAGCGCCATTCCTCTATTTTTAAAAAACAAATAAAATAAAACGTAAACGGCTAAAGCCAAAAAAACATAAAATATAATCGCCTCTATCTCAAAAGCTAACGATAGATTGCCACCGGTTAAAAACGACAGTCCGGCAATACCCATAGGCCCCAACGGTTTTAAAATTCTGGAAGGAAAACTCTCCGCCATTTGTCCCATAAACAGCTTAGCCGTTTCCATATACTGATAAGCATCGCCGTTAATGCTAAAACCGACAAAATTGAGCCGAATAAACACGTTCAACGCTACCGCGGTTAAGATTAAAAGAATCGGCCAAAAATGATTATTGGTCGACTTGGTCGGCCGGCACTTTTTGTCTATGGCTGTTTGCCAGCTTTTCAGATAAAGCGCCAAATTTTCCTCTCGGCCGGGCAAAATGTTAATCGCCGATTCGGCCGACTGGCTGAGTTGCCGGCGCAAGCCAATATTCTGAATAATCTTTTTCATGGCGTCAGCTAATTTTTCTTCGTCGCCAACGGGCGTGATTAATGCGCTGACTCCGTCTTTCAACACCTCACCGGCGCAACCGACATCAGTCATCACTACCGCCAAACCGCAACTGGCGGCTTCTATTATCACCATCCCCCAACCCTCATAATCAGAACTCAAAACATAACTATCGGCTGAGTTGTAATAATCATAAATATTGTCAGTCCAACCGATCAAAAAGATTTTATCCTCCAAGCCGGATTCTTTTATTTGTTGGGCGAGTTTGTCTTTTTCCGGACCGCGACCGACTATAAGCAAAACCGCCTCCGGCAATTGCCGGGCAACCGTGGCGAAAGCTCTGATCAGCAACGGCAGATTTTTCTGTTTTACCAATCGAGCCATAGTCAAAAAAACAGTTTTGCCGACTAAGCGGCCGAAAATCTCCGGCTTAGTTTCGCTGAATTGCTTCTCGGGCTTAACATAGACAGGAACAACAACAATTTTATCTTCGGCTATATGCAAATCATTAACCAAAGTATCCTTTATCCGCTCACTGACTGCGCGCACGCTGTCGGCTCGCTTAATCAGCCAGCGCCCCAGATAATAACGGCAAAAGTTAATAGGATTTTCATTGCGCCAATAAGTCGCGCTAAAAAAATCGCCATGTTCCTGAATATTCAAAGCGCTCTTGAATTTCCTAGCCAGCAATAATCCCATCAGCGACAATTCAAAAGGATCTTGAACCGTTATGACATCATAATTATTCTGGCGGAACAGTTTTTTCGCTAACCGATACATATTGAATAGTGCCGCTAATCGGTTGCCGCCACCCGTGCCGTAAGCCGTTACTTTTTCTGATAATTTAATTTCTTGCGCTGGCGTAGCGGGCACGATAATATCATAAGCGTCCGTCATAACGCCATACTCAATCAAACGCCGAGTTACGGGTGATGAGGAAACGAATACGCCTTTATCGGTGCCTAAGTTTAATACTTTCATCTCAATAATTATTTAGTAATAAATTTCTTGGCCAATTTAAATTCCACCGGCCAGAAAAAAAATTTCAATTTCCAACGCAGTTTACATAAACAAATAAAACAGAATTTGAGTAATTTATTGGAAGAGACAGTTGAATTCATCGCGCTCTTGAATGACAAGGCGCCGAATCTGACATAGGCCTCCATTGATTCCACAAAGTCCTTGTCCTTAACCCAAGGAAAATTCTCTACTGACATGTAGCTCAACTCGTTCTCTGAAACCTTTTTCCATTCCTCAAGCGACTGCGGTTCCCGCCAGCCGGCCTTGACGCATTCCTCATATAACTCTGATCCGGGGTAGGGGCGAAACGCTTGAGGGCCCAAAATCTGGACCTCGTCGCTTAAGGCGATTAAGCGATCAATCAACCTCAGGGTTTCCTGCATATCACTCCGCGACTCGCCAGGCAAACCAATCATGAATGAATACTGAGGTATGATGCCATGCTTGAGGCAGGCCTTAGCGGAAGCGACTATGTCATCGGCGGTAACGTCTTTTTTGATCATTTTTAAGATACGGCTACTGCCGGATTCGGCGCCGAAAGACAACAAATAACAGCCGGACTGCTTTAACTTGGCTAAAAGTTCATCATCCACCATCCCCGGCTTAAGGTAATCGGCGCGAATAGTGGTTTCCCAAGGCAAAACCAGATCTTCCCTAATCATGCCGTCAATGATCGCCTTAGCGCGGCTGATATCCACAAAAAAGTTCTCGTCCCAAAAACGCAATTTCTTGCCCTGGAAATACTCCTTGGCCTTAATTATCCGTAAATCCTCAAGCACCTGCTCGGTCGTCCGAGCGCGCCAATGATTTTTCAAAATCGCATTAATGCAAAAAGTACAACGATGCGGACAACCGCGCGAAGTTAGAGAAGGAATCAAATATAGATGCTCTCTGATTTCCTGAGGCACTAAATCCCAATTAAATAACGGCATGGCTTGGGGTTGATGCAGGGGTTGCGGCTGATTGACAATAACTCTCCCGTCAGCGCAATAAGCGAGGCCTTTGATTTCTGCCAGGGATCGGCCTCGCGCCAACTGCAACATGGTTTCTTCGCCTTCGCCGATAACTACTATATCAATCAGCGGATTTTTGGCTGTCTGCTCAATAAAAAAAGTCGGATGCGATCCGCCCCAAACAATTTGGGCGGCGGGATTGATTCTTCTGGCCAACTCGGAGATTTTCAAGGCATTGGAGATCTGCATGGTCATAACTGAAACACCGATCAAATCAAAATCCTTAATCGCTTGCTCCAATAAGCTCAAATAATCCTTCTGCCTGACGCCGTCTATCATCTTGACCTCCACTCCTTGACTATCTAAGTAGGTGGCAATACTCAACAAACCGACAGAAATAGAGCTGTCGTAATTATCTTTAACTATATTAAATTCGGGATTGATCAGTAAAACTTTTTTCATTGCATTTTTTTCAATAAATCAACGGTTTGATCCACTGTCTGCCGCCAAGAAAAATCTTTCAGCTTGACTGTTGCCGCTTCGGTCAGCTTTTGAGCCAAAGGACGGTCAGTCAATAGTCGGAAAATCGCTTCAATTAATTGTTTTTGATTATTGTAGTTTACCAGCAAGCCGTTCTGGCCGTCTGTAATAACCTCGGGATTGCCGCCGACGTCAGTGGCGATTACCGGCGCCCCGGCTTTTATGGCTTCCAATAATGTATGGGACAGGCCTTCATAATTGGTGTTTAAAACAAAAACATCGGCGTGACTGAAATATTCCAAAACTTTTTCATGCGGTACGCGATCAAGAAACTTTATTTGCTCGGCCAGTTTCAAAGACTGAGCCAGGTTCTGCAGATTCTCTAACTCCGGACCATCGCCCAAAACGATCAAATAGGCCCGACCCAAACGCTTGATGATTTCCGGCATCGCCCGGATTAATTGATCCACGCCCTTCCATTTGGTTAACCGGCAAGCCGTCATAATTATGGAACCGTCGTTAGGCAGATTAATGGGGGCTGATTTATTAACGCTAACCTCATCGCCAAAATCAATCGCATTATATATGACATTTATTTTGGCTAAGTCAACGCCGATCAGCTTGGCCAAATCGCCCATAAAATTGCTGACGGCAATAATCGCATCGGCTTCCAATAATATCCGGCGGCGACGCGCTTTCATTCTTTCAATTTGTTGATTATAAATATTCTTTTCAAAGTCGGTGATGTAATCGGTTGTCCAGCCGTTAGCGGTGGCTGTTTCCCAGGCGGCATCGCCGGCAAACCTGACTAAATATTTTTTCTTGGTTATTTTTTTTATCAAATTGGCAAACCAGCCGACACTGTAGATATCGGTTACATAAATCAGGTCGGCGTTAAAAGACAGGAAAAGCATAGCCAAAAAATAATGCAACCGACTGAAAACTTTATTTTTTGCCACTCGATAAACGTCTTGCTCTGAGCGTTTTTGACTAGAGTAAGTGATGACCTTGACGCCAAAACCTTCGGCGCGCAAGGACGAGGCCAGCGCCTTAAGCATTGTGGCCGGACCGCCAATATCCGGCGGGTAAATGCCGGTGGCGATTAAAATTTTTGTGTTATTCCTGTCCATTTGCCAATTTATTGAAAATATTTTTCATCTCGCCGACGATCTTATTCCAATTATATTTTTCGGTTACTAATTTTTGGGCATTTTCAACCACTCTTTCAACTTCGACTTTATTTTTTTCAGATAAAATGTAATTGATTTTTTCGGCGATACTCTTGGGATTTTTCACTTCGCAGAACCAACCGGTCTCGCCGTCTTTTAAAAAATCAGGAATCCCACCAACCAGTGTGCCCACGATAGGTACATAAACTCCCATGGCTTCTAAAAAAGAATTGCCGAGTCCTTCCGACAATGACGGCCGACAAAAAACATTGGATCTCATAAGATAGTTATAAACCTTCAAATTGTCTATTAATCCTATAAACTCTATCTTATTTTTTAAATTTAATTCTTCTGTTATTTTCTCCAACTCCTCTCTTATACTTCCATCCCCAATGATTAACAGCTTTCCGTCAATATTTTCCATCGCTCTAATTAAATACTCCACTCCATTTTTTTTCTCTAATCGAGAAGCGGTGATTATTATTTTAGAATTCCTTAATTGTTTTAATTGGTCATAATCACATCTACTAAGCCATTCGTTCCTTACTCCGTTCGGCACCACTTTAATCGGGCACTTCGCTCCCAATTTTTTTGCTCGTCCAACTAAAAAATTAGATATCGCCTGAATCTGGTCAGCGCGACGGTAAATCGCTTTGTAGATCGGCCGGATAAACCAAGTTTTCAGCCAAATATCCCACTCGCTATCCCCTTCTTGCAAAGTCAATAAATAAGGAATCTGCGGAAAACGGCGTTTGAACTTCATAGCCGCCCAGCCCGCCTGGTTAGCCATCATCGCCCAAATCAAATCATAGCCGTTCTGCTGTTGTAGTTCGGTTGCTTTTTTGTATGCCAGCCAGGGAAATAGATACTTGTCCAATCTGCCCCGGCCAAGACGATAAACCCTATTAATACCGTTAAAATCCTGTTCTTCCGCCGGCTGACGTCCGTCCAAATTGACAGTAAGCATATCAAATTCAAAATCTCCACCCAACCGCTTGGTGATTTCTTTAACGGCCACTTCGGCTCCGCCCACAAACGGGTGGTAAGCCAAGGAGAAAATCAAGATTCTTTTTTTACTTTCCGCAGGCATGCAATTAAGATAAGATAAGTAATAAATTGCTACGTAGCTTGCTACGTAGCATGTTACGTAGCAGATTATTCTTTAGCTATTTCCTCGCCGTAGACGCCCCTAAGCAAGTCCAAATCTTTCCGGCTTTTTAGTAATAACTCAAGATTCTTTTTTTCCAAGGCGGAAAAGATTGCGTCCGCCGATTCGTCATTCAAGTTCTGCTTGTAAAAACGCTTGAGCGCAGCCAAATCTTTAATGAAACATTCTCCGCCGGCGCCACGACCGCTCTTGTGCACCGGATCAATATGCATATTGCCGATCCACGGGTCGTTGGCCATGATTTCCCTCAAAACTTCCCAGCGACAACCCAACTTCTTGGACAAGTCATAAAGCATGTTCATGTAAATGACTTTGGTATAGAAAAAACAATTCCGCAGATATTTGAACAGCTCCGCTTCTTTGGCGGAGGTAATAAGAGAAAAATCAGCCTGGGGCAATACCGACATCACTTCCCGAGCCTTGCTTTTGTATTCTTCATTATCTGTCGGCATGCCGACGATATTCCTTTGCGGATGGCGGGAATCGTCATAAGCAGTGGAAACCGACAAAAACTCCGGCGAATGGAACAAATAAATACCCGGGGTTTCTGCCTGAATTGACTCGGTCGTGCCAGGCAAAACAGTTGATTTGATGACCGCGATTTTGCCTGCGCCGACCAGCTTTACGGCGCTTCTAACGATGGAATCATCAAAACCCGCCCGGGTAGTCGGCGTCGGTACGGCAACAAACACAATATCGCACTCGCTGATTTTTTCCTTATTGGCGAGGTATGGTTCCTCCAGGGAATAACGAATCACTTGATAACCCCTGGACTCAAAATCATCGGCATAATTTTTGCCGATCCAGCCCTGGCCGATAAAACCGATTAATTTGTTCATGGCGGTCTTGTAAATTATCGATTAATACCTTAATATTATATCAGAAATAAGCTAAAAAAATCAAGGCAACAACTTATGAAAGTGCTATTTGTCATAACTCAATCATCTTGGGGCGGAGCGCAAAAATATGTTTATACTTTTGCTCTAAATTTAGCCAAAAAAAATGATACTGAGGTCATAATAGCCGGTGGCGAGGAGTCAATCGGAGAATTAACGGCGAAATTGCAGGAAAAAGGCCTAAAATTTGTACCTCTTAAAAAACTAATGAGAAAAGTTAGTCTGCTTAATGATTTGTTAGCAGTCAAAGAGATAAAAACGCTGATTGAACAAGAACGACCGGACATTATCCACTTAAACAGCAGTAAGGCCGGAGCGGTAGGATCCTTGGCCGCCAGATTATCCCGTCATCGCGCCAAGGTGGTTTATACGGTGCACGGTTGGGTTTTCAATGAAAGCCTCAATCCCCTGGTCAAACTGTTTTATTTTTTGATAGAAAAATCATTTGCCGGCTTCAAGGACTGTTTTATCTGCCTATCCGATTTTGATCGGCAAGCCGGCCTTACAGCAAAAATCGCTCCCGCCGAAAAGTTAATCACCATCCATAACGGCCTGGATTTGCCGGCTGATTATTTTTTGGATCAAGAGACGGCTCTAAATGAACTATTGGATACTAAACCCGCCGACGAAAATCGGCCGCTGATTATCGGGACTATTGCTAATTTTTATCCGGCTAAAGGATTAAATTATTTAATTGATACTGTCAGTCTCCTGCCGGCTGACGATTATAAACTGATAATCATAGGCGAGGGAGGATTAAGAAACGAATTGGAGAGACAAATCAAGAAATTAAAATTAGAAAATAATTTAGAAAATAATATTATCCTGGCCGGTAACAAACAAGAAGCCGCCAGATATCTGAAAGCCTTTGATCTGGCCGTAATGTCATCAGTCAAGGAGGGTCTGCCCTACTTCATACTAGAGGCTATGTCCGCCGGCTTGCCCGTCATAGCCACCAAAGTCGGGGGCATCCCCGAAACGATTGATGACGGAGTTACCGGTTATCTGGTTGACCCGCGATCACCCGGCCTGCTGGCGGAAAAAATAAAACTGCTGGCGGATAAAGAATTAAGAAAACGATTCGGCGAAGCGGGATTATCCAAGGTTAAAAAAGAATTCGGCCTAAGCCAAATGATAGAAAAAACCTTGAAAGCCTACTCAAAATAAGGAAATCCATTTAAAATTACATAAAAAATCCCCGGACTAATCCGGGGATTTTTTGTTATTTGATTGTTGCCAAATATTGTTTTAATTCGGGAGTGCCCGCTTCTGAAGCAATCAACCAGACTGCCATAGTTTTTAGTTTTTCCTTCCTTTGCGCCATGATTCCTTCCTCATCATCGGGCGCATCAGACCATTGAGTCAACTGTTTGACTAACTCAGTTGGCGATAGACCGTCTATCGGTCCCGTAGCCAATGATTGAGCGAAGGTATCGGCAATCTGGGCGTTGTTTTTAACGGATAAAACAAAATCGCTAAATTGATCAAAACCGTCGCCGGCCTGATTGTTGATTTTAGCGCCCTGCCAAAATCTGGTCAAAGCTTGTTGATATTGTTTTTTGGCTTCCTCGGGATTATTTTTTTCAGCCAACAAGAAACAGCCCAAATAATAATTGGATGATCCCGCTTCGTAGTATATCTGAGGCCTGCCCGGACTTAAAGCAACCATTTGATCGGCGATATCAATGGCCTTCTGCAAACGATTAACATTGAAGATATAGGAAATATTATAAAATCTTTCAAGTAACAGCCAGTTAGTGACACTATGAGAATTTTCTTTTATCTGGTTGAGAAATTGATTTTCCATTAAATTGGACCAATCAGCCATTTGCTTGTCTTTGCCCGAGGTGCGGTTGGAAGTTTTAGACAAATAGCTCATCAATTCATTGCCGTAAAAATCAAAATAATGCTTGCGATATTCCTGATTGCCGAGAGTACCGCGGCCGATTACCTCCTCAAAAGATTCAATTTTATCTTGCAAAGTCGGCCAAGGACTGGTTAGGGACTTGATAAAATCAGCGTTGGCATAAAGCGGTTTCAAATTGAAAAACCAAATCGCCGGCAGTAACAAAATACCAACAATAACCGCCAAAACAGCTTTAAAATTATAATTATTCAAAAAATTAAGATTCCAACTCCGGCTGTATTGGCCGACAAAACTCAAGACGATTATAAGCGGGATATAAGTCGCTAAAGCTTCAAAAATAAAAAAATTCTGAATCAAATAAGCGATGATCAGGATACTGAAAATAACCGGCGTCAAATATTTTTTATAATCCCTGCCCGTAGTTTCTTGCTCTTTATTATTGCCCTTATTGCCGTATTCCTTAAAATAATACTTCCATAAAAAGAAGAAAGGCAGTAATAGAACGGCTAAATAAGACAGCAGACCAATAACCCCGCCGGTAACGGCGCGATCGCAAAACATGTTATGGCAACGGTCAAACCACTGCTCCGAACTCTTGGTTGTATAGTATTTATCAAAAACTTGATAAAAATTTTCTTGGCCATAACCCAAGATAGGTCTGGCGATAATGCCTTTGAGGCCGATAATCCAAGCCACAATGCGGTTATTGCTGGTAACGTCGGTCAAAGAAATAGAGTTGATTCTTTTTAAAATCGGATTGGCATAATCGAAATTATTGCAGACCGCGGTTTTATGGAATCCCCTCTCTAAAGAAAAACCGAATCCCGGAGTTAAAATCTTGCCGCTGCCACAACCGAATATGGCGGCAAAGAATAACAAAGCGATGGCAATTACAGCGGTAGCGGTGATTTTTAGCCAGAGCTTATTATAATAAAAGTAACCTAAATAGATCAGAGTGATAAGGCCACCCAGACCTAAAGCCAGATAGGCGCCACGGGTGAAAGTTTGAACGGCGATAAATAACTCCAAAACAATCGCTAAAACGTAAAGAGTCTTGGCCCACCACTGCGATCGCTTCAAAGCCATAAACAGGGCGGTAAAAATACCGAACACCATGTAGCCACCGACATAGCCGGAATTACCAATTGTTCCGGCCAAACGTGCGCCGTTGGAGGAAGGCAAAAAATGATCCTTCCAGGAACCGACAAAAGTCAAAGCCAAATACTGATCCAAAGCCACCAGAGCCACGGCAAAAGAAGCTAATAAAAATAAATCAAAAAGATATAGCCACTCTTTGACGGAGCGAAAGAATCCTGACAACACGGCGGAGAATAAAAATAAATGAGTCAACAGCAGAATGCCGTCACTACGTTCGTTATTTGACCAGAAAGAATGATAGAAGTCATTGCCGGAAAAAGCCGAGGCGACGGTCAGAATCACCAGATAAAGCAACAATAGAAGCACAGTAACATTAAGCCGAATGCGATATTTGTCATCAACCAGGCAAAGCACCAGGAAAGCCACAAACATCACTTCTACGGCAATCTGAAAAGCAAAAGTCTTAGTGGTAATGAAAGGAAAAAATAAATGAGAACTGACATATAAGGCGGAAAACAGGATAACGCTCAGACAAACCCAGATTATGCCTTTTAACACTACTGTCAAAAATTGTTTTTGATTCATAGGATTGGTTAAGGATGGTTGGATTAATTGAGTTAATTTTACAATAAAATTAAGGCGAAAACAAGTGAGGGACAAAAGCGATTGGCCCGGCGACAATCATTCGCCGGCTTGATTATTTCAAATGTTTATGATATAATAATTTCGTAATTCACAAATAATATTTGCCGCCATCGTCTAATGGTTAGGACGCGGCCTTCTCAAGGCTGTAATCGGGGTTCGATTCCCCGTGGCGGTACATAAAATAAAAAAACCAGGTATGATCCTGGTCTTTTTATTTTTATTTCTAGTCGAGGAATCGAACAGAACGGGGCGGTACCAAATAAAAAAAGACCCCATTTTAAGGGGTCTCACAAATTTCAAAAAGCATATGCTCCTTGGTCGGTAACCAATGTAATACTTCTCGTCTCTGAAGAAAAAAGGGGGGATTTTAAATTAAAAGCAAGTTTGTATCTTCCTTCTCCTCCATCACTCAACGTAACTGACGCCGTAAAAGTATCCTGCTTTTTCCCAAATAAAGCATTTTTCTTAACTTGCAAAAAAGAAATTGTAACTTTACTGCCTGTAGCCAAAACTTCGCCTCTAACAATCTTAATTTCCCAATCTACCGGCAAAGCAATTGACCTTCCTTTACCCTGTCTTGAGGAATGGAGACAAAACAGTACCTGTTCTATTTTAAAATGTCGCATACATCTCAAATTAACCAAAGCACCCGTGTCTTCTTTACCATATTGACGAACAAAGCTCGACATAATCAGTCTCCTTATTTTTTACCCTTCTTTGTTAATGTCCAATTTAGTAATCTACCGCTTTAATAAATTAATACTAATTTGTCAACCTCAACCAATAAATAACCCCATACCAATTTTAATATCCAACACTAGTTGATAATATTAGCAAATAAATATAGTAATGTCAACAACAGTTAATAAAAAAAATAAACATTTTATCATTCTTCCTAATTTTAGAAAAATATTGCCTTAATAATACAATTATTAACAAAAAAAATGTCAACCAGCAGTAGTTAGTTGCTGATTGACAGTAATGTTCTGTATTTTTTATACCTTCGGATGTAGGATCTGCAATCTATTCAGAGCTGCTTCTTTAAGGCATTTGTTACGAAATGCCTCACTTGCCGCTCGGCTTGGCCGAACATATTTGTATTGATTTGTATCATTGAGTCTGGAGAACTTCTTAAGAATAGAAAGATTGCGAGTCGCGCCGACGGCCGCCGTTTGAATGAATCCGTCTACCGCATTTTGGGCGAGATTGTCAATAAACTCTGGGTCACTATCATATAATTCTTTGTCCCTTTCTAAGATAAACCTGCTTTCTGGACTTTCTGCGCCGTTATCATCCAGAGCCTTTTTGGCAATTAATTTTTTGATATATGGCAAATCATTAATCCTGACAAGAATCTCGGTCCGAATATGCCAACTCCAATTCCCACCCCATCCAGTGTACAATCTGTACAGCTTTTTCAAAAACCGCTGGTCTCTTTGAACTAAGTTCAGTAATCCCAGAACACGATTTCTTGGTGAGCTAGTAGGATGATCTTTCTCATAATGAACATCATACCCGAATTGCTCGGCTATTTTCTCAACCTGAAGCAAATATTTCTGCGCCTCTTTCTTTAGCATTGATTCATCCTTTCTTATTTAGTATTTTGTTAATGTCCGTTCCAAAAAATATCATCATATAATGATAGCATATCATTATTTTTTGTCAAGCAGCTTAAATTAAATATCCCATTATTCTTTCTAATTTTAAACAAATATTACCTTAATATTATGATTATTAACAAAAAAATACCCCCGCAAAGAGGATATTTTTTAGCGGCCAAAATTATTTAATAATTATTTAACTGGATTAACGGGCGCACCTAAATCAGGATTAGCCGTAGCTGGACGGATCTGAATAGATTGGGCGATAACACTGCCATCACTGTTGGTTTTGCCGGTTACCACGACATTCTGCCCGACAGCCAAATCACTAACAGCACCGGTGGCAAACTTGCCAACTTCCGTTGAGGTGGCGAAAAAGACCATTTTAGAACTGCCGTCGCGACCCTTGACTGTGAGACTTTTTTCATCCAAAGACAAAACATCGCCATTTACCATCCCCCCGCCGACATTAATTCTCCGGCCGGCCGTGGTGGCATTGCCTTGCTGTTGGCCTTGGCTAAAATTACCGCCGCCGAATGAATTAAATCTCTTGGCTGAAGAATACTTGGTGCCGGCATAAAAAGAAGCGGCGCCGACAAGCACGATTACGACCACGGCAACCAAAATCATTAAAGGAAGAGGTAACTTTTGTTTCATAGATTTTAAAATTATTATTTATTTATTAATTAATTTATTATTGTTTTATTGATATCGTAATGCATCAATCGGATTGAGCTTGGCCGCGCGCCGCGCCGGATAATAACCGAACACTATGCCGATCAAAGCCGAAATGCCGAAAGCTAATAATACTGAAGTCCAGGTAACGCTCGTAGCCATACTGGCCAAAGCGCTGATAATGTAAGACGCCAGCCAGCCGATAATAATGCCGAAGAAACCGCCGACAAAGGTCAGAGCCACGGACTCGGCCAGAAACTGACTGCTAATATCGGAATTGGTGGCGCCTAACGATTTTCTTAAGCCGATTTCCCTAGTACGCTCGGTTACGGTTGTTAACATCATATTCATAATGCCGATACCGCCGACTACCAAGGAAATGCCGGCAATAGCGCCCAAAAGCCAAGTCAAGGTGGAGGAAACCGAAGACATAGTGCTCAACATGTCTGCCTGATTCATAATACTGAAGTCAAGATTATTAACATCGCTAACGCCATGGCGAGTCATGAGTAAATCGGAAATTCGCTGTTGGACTGAGTCCATTAAATCAGCCGATGATACTTGAACGCTGATATTGCTAACAGCCTTGTTGCCGGTAAAATATTGCTGAGCCACGCCAATGGGGATATAGATCAAATCATCGGAACTGCCCATCGTGGTGCCACCCTTGGATTGAGTAATGCCGATAACAGTAAACTCCTGACCGCTGATGCGAATTTTCTGTCCGATTGAATCGGCGCCTTCACCGAATAAACTGTCTCTGGTAGTAGGACCGATAACAGCCACGCGAGCACCGGAATTAACTTGCTGAGCGCCGAATAACGACCCCAAGTCAGTGGTCACACTTTTAATGGTAAAATAATTTTCGTCAATGCCGTAGATACTGGTGTTAGTGTTAGTGCCTTTGGCCGTAACTTGTTTTCGGGAAGTAACTGCCGGGGCTACCGCAGTAATACCATCAATGGAGGCGTAAATCGCCTCAGCATCCTCTAGGGTTAAAGTCGTAGCCTCTCCCATGCCGCCGCGCACCAGTTCTCCGGCACGACGTTGCGAAGCCGGCGAGATTACCAATAAGTTAGTGCCTAACGACTCAATCCTGCTGGTAATACTGGAAGTTGCCCCCTGACCCACGGAAACCATGGCAATCACCGAAGCAATGCCGATGACAATACCTAAAATCGTCAAAATAGATCGAGACTTGTTTGAAAGCAAAGAAAAGTATGTTTCTTGTGATAAATCGTAAAACAGCATAAATTATCTTATTTTTTTGTCGCTAGTAATCCGGCCGTCCTTAATCTCAATTACCCGGTCAGCATGGCCGGCGACATCATGATCATGAGTAATAAGGATTATCGTATGACCGAATTCCCGATTTAGACGTTTAAAAGTCTCCAAAGTAATCTCCCCCGTTTTGGAGTCAAGATTGCCCGTCGGTTCGTCGGCCAAAATAATATCCGGATTATTAATCAGTGCCCGGGCGATGGCCACACGTTGCATCTGCCCGCCGGATAATTGGTTGGACAAATGATGCCAGCGACTTTCTTCCAAACCTACGGCCTTCAATGCCTGCTCCGCCAAAGCCAAGCGTTGCTCTTTCGGTACTTTGGCATAAATCAAAGGCACCATAACATTGCGCAACACCGTGGAACGCGATAATAAATTGAAGGATTGAAAGACAAAACCGATCTTCTTGCAACGGATTAACGCTATTTCTTCGTCAGACAAACTGAATACATCCTGATCATCAAGATAATACTTGCCGATACTGGGATGGTCCAAGGCGCCCAAAATATTCATCAAAGTGGTTTTGCCGGAACCGGAAGGACCGATAACGGCAACGAACTCTCCCCTGTCTATTTTAAAATTTATATCAGACAGGACCGCTAATTCGTTATCTTCGCCCATCTGATAAATCTTATTGATATTTTCGCATCTCAGCATAAATAATATTGGTTAGAACCCCATCATCATCCCGCCTTGAGGACGGTTGCTAGAACTGCTACCGCTAGTTGTTTTAGCGCTGGATTTACCTGCAGTAACAGTCTGCGTCACCACTTCGTCGCCTTCATTTATGCCGTTTAAAATCTCAGTCATGGTATCACTAGCTAATCCAATAGTAACTTCTTTCTGTTGCGGTTGGCCATTGACCAAAACCTGAACGTAGGTAACGCCGTTCTGTGTCTTGATGGCGGAACTGGGGACTTGCAAAGCCTCAACTTTAGAATCAATTATAATACTGACATTGGCGGTCATACCTGATTTAATCTGGTCGTTTTGCGAATCAAAAACTATCTTGACTTCATAGCTGGCCACACCCTGAGTGACCGTGCCGATCATATCCACATCAGCCACTGAGCCGGTAACAGTCAAATCGCTAATGGCGTCAAAAGTAACACTGACCTTCTGGCCGGTTTTGACTTTGGACACATCAACTTCATTAAGCGAAATATTAGCGATTTTCTGGTCGGTAATCAAAGTAACGGCGCTGGCGCCGGAAGAAACAGTATCACCCTTGGTGACAGCCACATTAGCCACAACACCATCAAAAGG
This sequence comes from Patescibacteria group bacterium, assembly GCA_041650895.1. NCBI lineage: Bacteria > Patescibacteria group bacterium. The sequence goes on from JBAZKF010000001.1 coordinate 220,385, forward strand.
AGCGACTACCGAATAATTGGCATATTGCTCCAAAGCATCAGCCAAGGAATTCTGCCGTTGCTGGACGCTCATTTGTTGTGCCCTAAGATCCAATTCATCGGCCCCGGCTTCTAAATTGGCCAAACTGGCAGTTTTCTCGGCGATTGTTCTATTGGCATTAGCAATCGCATCCTTATCTGTTTTTAAGGTTTGTTGAATAGCCAACAGGGTAGTCACATGATTGTTGACTTTACCGATGTCGGCGCTTAAATCATTCTGATAGCCATCAACCGTATTGAAAATAGACCAGTTGTTTTGCGATCTATCTTCCACCCAAACGTCAAGCATGTTATTTTCGCTCTTGGCCGCCTGAGCAACAGCTTTGACGTTCTCTATAGTTTCGGCCAGTAATGTCTCTATTGTTTGATTGTCGGCATAGCGATTAGTGGCTTTAAAACTACTAAAATTGGCCTGATATTTGGTATAAGCGACTTTATAATCGTTTTCCGCTGTTAACTCATACAATTGAAAAGAGCTCTGATCCTCAGACGCCAAAGAATAAAGCAAGGCGGGTATATTATTTTGATTACTGCCAACAGTCTTTTCTGCTGTGCCTATTTCATCACTATACAAAATATCATTCAACTTAGTCATAATGGTCGGCAAATCCAAGAAAGCGTTGGAGATATCGTTAAAAGCGTCTTCGTAAGCCTTAGCCAAGGCATACTCGGAATTTTCTTTGTTCTGCTGGGATTGGATCAGGGAATTTTGCGCTTGGATCAAAGACAGCTCATCGGTCGGCTGTTGCAATTTTTCCAGTGACAGTTCAGCCGAATCCAAATTGGCTTGAGCATCACGCACCGACTTAGCCGCATCCTTGGCGTTAAGCTGAACCAGAACGTTACCGGCCTTAACCGCATCGCCCTTCTTAACTTTAACTGCCGTCACGTCGCTGGAAGCTTTGGTTTTCAACTCCACTTCACTGGACGCCGCCACAGTGCCGCTACCCGAAACAGTTGAAATGATTATGTCTTTAACGGCTTTAGCAGTAACATAACTCACTTGCTGTTTTCCGCCAAACAATGATTGCCAACCAAAATAACCGCCGATAATTACGGCAACCAAAACAATAACAGAAATAGCCTTGTGGCCCAAAACGAATTTTTTAAACAATCCTTTGATCTTATTAAGCATAAATTATAAAGTATTAAAGCAATAAAACAAATAACTAAATCCGATAATTATTTAATTCCCGGAGCAATAGGAGAATTGGAAACAGGCGCTCCGGCAGGCGGAGTCGGCATCACCCTGATAAGTTTAGCGATAATTTGGCCGCTAGTAGTCGCCGGATCGCCAATAATGACAACTAAATCATTCAACTTAAGATCATTAGTCTTGATTGAGTCGCGCAAGCTTCTGACAACAGTATCTTCTTTGGTCAAGACAGCTCTCTCCACATTATCATTGCCTTTGATAATGATCGTTGAACCGTCAATTTTTATAATTTGTCCGGCAATGCCGTGAGCATTAATCAAATCCTTGCCTTGGAAGGGTTCGGCAAAACCGCGTTGCGGTCCGGCAAAGTTGCGCTGATAATTTTCACTCCAATGATAGGAAAACTCAGCCTTCTTAAAGCCAATAAACGACCCAGCCTGAAAAACCAACAATAAGACAATAAAAATCACCATGCCAAGAACAACACCTAAAAATAATTTTGATTGGAAAAACTTGTTAAAATCAATCATATGTTTATAAGTTAAAAATGTTTATAAATTAAATGATAGCATTAAACCAAACGCGGATAGGCGCTTTTGAAATTTTTTACCAACAATTTCAACGACTCCATAAAGACCGCCAAAGTAGTTAAAAATAAAGCTAAGCTCAAAACCGGCAAAACCTCCAGAAGCGCCAAGACAAAATTCTGCCAATAAGCCAATGCCATATCGGGATCGGAAAAGAACAAAGAAATGAAGTCGGTAAAGCCGGATTGACTGATGTCCTGCCAGATCAAACGTAATGCCGGAACGACAGCGACTAAGGAAGCGACCAGGGTCAATGAAAAAATCGCCAAACGCCGTTTAGCTCGCTTGGCTTGCTCCCGGTTTAGCCCAAAAACTATCTCATTCAATAGTTCTTCGGATGGCTCGGGAGAATGGTAGGAAGAAAAGATTTTTCCTAATTCTTGTGGCATATGGTTATTAATACGATTTAAAGACGCATTAGGTTGCGTCTTTAATATTTTTATTCTAAATTTAGGCAAATTTTTCGACTAAATCATCCCTCAATAACAGTAAGGCTCGCCGATGCTGACTTTTTACCGTATTAAGCGGCTGGCCGGTTATTTCCGCTATTTCCAACAAAGAGAATCCATCAATATGATAGAGCCTAATGATCGGCTGATATCTGGACGGTAAACTGTTTATGGCCTCGCCTAATAATCTACTCAAATCATTGCGTTCAAAAATCTCATCAGGCAACGGCCCGGGATCGGCCAATGTTTCTGCCAACACATTATCGCCCTCATCGTTTTCAAAAGCGGAAAAATTGAGCGGTTTTTTCTTTTTCAAATAATCCAGCGCGGTGTTTTTGGCAATAGTAAACAACCAAACCTTAAAACTTTTCTGATGGTTGAACCGCCTTATCCCCCGCCAGACCTTGATAAAAGTTACCTGGGTCAAATCTTCGGCTTCGTCCTGATTCTTAACATAACCGAAAATAAAGCCGTAAACGGCTTTAAAATATTTGGCGACTAACTCCTCCAAAGCTTTTTCATCGCCGGACAAATAATCAGCAACTGATTTTTCATCAATCCGTTGGAACATTTTTAAAAAATATTAGTAACAAAAATTATTTTATTTTAATTTCAGCAACTTCGCCACATATTCTTTCGCTTTCAATTGTTCGGCTACGGTGTTTTCCAATTCCAAAGCGATAAACTGCGGCAAGTATTCCTGATACCGAACACAATAGTCAAATTCGCTTAGATTTTTAAAACTATGCCTGTCATAGCCATAGTCATCATCCTCAATCTTAACTATCGACTCCGGTTTGATGGCATTCAAATGCCAGCAACCGACCGGATATTTTTTTAATAGTTCCACAATCTCTCGATAAAGAGGCAGTCCCAATAACCGTTTGTTCTCGTGATGCGACACATCCAAACATAAACCCGCCCACTCGCTGATTTCATCGGCTATGGGGCTATTGGTGTTCTCCAGATAGATCATAGACCTAAAACGAGACAGATCATACTTTAAGGGAAACTGTTTCTGGCTATGGATGTTAAACATCTTAGTGCCATAATTATCAATCAAATAATCTACTTCCTCCGGCGGCATATCAGAACGCAAGTGCACGAAAGGTATACTCTTAACGCTTGACTGCTTAAGCGCTTCAAAGACTTTTTCATGCTCTTTGGCGGGCAAGGCGCTTAAAAACAAAGCCACTTCCTGGACACCCAAGGAAGTGCAATCACTAATCATCTGTCGCCAATCAGCATGGCTTGTTGTGGTAATGGAAGGTAAAATTAATGTCATACTACTTTGGATAGTAGCAGAAACAGCTTTATTTTTCAATTTTAATGGCTACCAAAGACTGACAAACTTGACATATCCCCTGAAATTGCTACAATAAACAATCAATAGAACCTTTATAAATACGAATCAAAAACCGCAGGAGGAACCAGCCATGACCAATACCGGTACCGGCGTAGGAAGCAAAAAACATCAAGAAAATTGGTTGCCTCACCAAGAATTCCTTAAACTGTTGGAATTCAAAATGTCGCCTGGGGATATTGAATTAGTTGATTTCGCCTATGAACTGGGCAAAGCCGGCCATCACGAACAGAAACGCGATGATGGTACGCCGTATATTGAACACTGCAAGAACACGGCACGGATTATCATGCAAGAATTGGGCATCTGGGATAAGGATCTGATCATCGCCGCCCTACTCCACGATTTCCGTGAGGATGCTCCAGAACTATTATTACGCCTGGCCACTCCCAGTAAATTAACCGCCATTTTCGGCCGACGCGCCTCCAGTTTGATCGTCAATATGACCAAGCCGTCCAAAAACGATCCGCGATTCAAATCGGACTCCGAGAGGCATCAGTTCTATTTCCAACAGCTTAATAAAGCCAACCCCTGGATTAAACTGCTTAAATTGTGCGATCGTTTGCACAATATGCGCACCATTCACCATTGCGCTCCGGAAAAACGGACTCGCAAAATCAAAGAGACCATTGATATCTACCTGCCCATGATTGCAGCCATTGAGCAAATCAATGTTAATTTCTGCCGTTATCTGAACCATGAACTGCGGGAAGCGATTGAAATAGCCAGGACTCTGCCGGCCGAACAATCGGGACCGCCGCGAGCCAGTAACACCTGAACTTTTATCCAACCACCTCCGTCGCCAAAACGGAGGTTTATTTTTTAAAACAAAAACTCCCACCCAGAATAAGGCGGGAGTTTTATAGAATTACTTTAAATAAAAATTAATCAGGTTTCTGCGAACTGGCGGTCAAGGTGCCAACAGCATTGCCGTGGTCATAATAACCCTCTCTGAAGCCAGCTTGGATAATCGCGGGAACGGCTGAGCCGTAAAGCGCGGTCTGAGCGGCTGAATCAGCCAATTGGTAAAGATTGCCTCTCGTAGCAACGGCATAAATTATCGGACTGTTATCAAACTTAATCAAACTGCCCGGTTTGGCGATTAGATTTCCACCAGTAGGAATAGCATCAAATTCCGCTTGAGAAACTAGGATAAGGGTAGCAAAGTTATTGGCGCTATCACCGGCGTCGGAGCTCCAAGTCGTATAGGTGGCACGATTAACGAATAAATATTTCTTGCCATCAACAACATAATAAACAGCCGGACGGTCACTGGCATTGACTTTTATGATTGAACCAGGGGTATTACTGACGACGACTGACGCCGGAGCGGCGGGAGCGGCGGGAGTAGCCGGGGTTTCAACTTCGGGCGTGGCCGGAGTGGCGGGCTCAATAGGAATTTCTGATACTGAGGATGCCTTAGTAATAGTATTAGAATCCAAAGTTACTGCGGTCTGAGCTAAGGCTCGGCCGTTTAATGTTGCGCCGTTTTTCAAAACAATCGCCGTTTGATCCAAAATATTTCCGTTAAAAACAGCATTCGTTTCAATAGTCGTTTGTCCTCCAACTACCCAAAACACGTTGTTTGCTTGCGCTCCACCAGTTAAGATAATTTTTACACCAGAATCAATAGTAAGATTTCTCGTAATCAAAAAAATCCAAACATCTTCCGCACCGCCGGATAAAGTAAGATCCGCCGGTATTCTCACGTCAGTAGTCCATTTATAAATATTAGGTGCAAATATCTGCCCACCAATATTTCCGGTTAATAGATCAATAAAATTAGACAATCGTCCTATATTACCGGTAAACGCGTTTTGCATGTCATCTATCGCCGTGGTCAAATTAGCGGGGGTTGGCTCTGCATAATCCGACGCGTAGACTTTTCCCGTTACTAAAGCTGAAGTGGAAAATGCCCCCGCCGCAGGCAAAGTTAAGGCAAACCCAGTTATAGCACTTGCGGCGATTGGACTTACCCCAATATCACCGACAACCGCAGTTGACCCGGTAGTTGAGATACCGGTTTTTGCCAAAATTGCATAATCACCAGCTGAACCGAGATCCACGATTTCCGGACCGGCTGCGAATACGGTAATGGGCCCCGCCAGACTAACCGTAACGGCCATAAGCATAGCCGTTGAGAGTATTTTTAATGTTTTCATAGTAATTATATTAATTGTTTATAGCTATTCAAAAAATCCTTTTTAAACTTAGAGTTTGATTCTCCCCTATTATTGATTACTTTAAGTATACCACTAATACTAAAAGTAAACTACCTCGTCAATCCCTGTAAACAAAAACTCCCACCCAGAATAAGGCGGGAGTTTTATAGAATTACTTTAAATAAAAATTAATCAGGTTTCTGCGAACTGGCGGTCAAGGTGCCAACAGCATTGCCGTGGTCATAATAACCCTCTCTGAAGCCAGCTTGGATAATCGCGGGAACGGCTGAGCCGTAAAGCGCGGTCTGAGCGGCTGAATCAGCCAATTGGTAAAGATTGCCTCTCGTAGCAACGGCATAAATTATCGGACTGTTATCAAACTTAATCAAACTGCCCGGTTTGGCGATTAGATTTCCACCAGTAGGAATAGCATCAAATTCCGCTTGAGAAACTAGGATAAGGGTAGCAAAGTTATTGGCGCTATCACCGGCGTCGGAGCTCCAAGTCGTATAGGTGGCACGATTAACGAATAAATATTTCTTGCCATCAACAACATAATAAACAGCCGGACGGTCACTGGCATTGACTTTTATGATTGAACCAGGGGTATTACTGACGACGACTGACGCCGGAGCGGCGGGAGCGGCGGGAGTAGCCGGGGTTTCAACTTCGGGCGTGGCCGGAGTGGCGGGGGTGGCTGGTACGGCGGGAGTAGCTGGCGTAGAATTTTCAGTACCACTACCACAAGTAACCGTAGCAATCCCGGTGTCAGACCAGTCGGTAACCTCCCCTTCCGCATTTTTACCCTTAACTCTAAAACTATAAGACGTATTACATGATAAACCGGTGGAAGACCATACTAATCCGGCAGTCCAACCGGAATTGGTTCCTGCGGTAATATTCTCCGCATAATAACTGGTTGCGCCCACATCGGACCACGATACTGCAATTATGGATGGGCCGGTGACATTAGCGGTGGGGGCGGTTGTAGGAGCCGTAGCCAATGTATAACCATTAACAGAAACATAAGTTGAGGTCGCTACACCATCTCCGGCAGCCACCCTAAACCAATATTGGGTATTGGCAGTTAAGCCGGACCAAGTGGAACTGGCATTATTGCCAAGACCGCTTCCCGCCGGAGTAGATGTTGCCTGAGTGGATGTAACAAATGTTACACCATCGGTTGAAGTGGCAAGAATATAAACCGTGGAGCTATCAGCTGTTCCTCCCGACCAACTGAAAGTCAAATAATTGGTTGAGGTGACAGAAATGTATAGACCGGTCGGAACCGGAGGCGCCGTCGCCGACGCATCATTGGCCATAAAACCAATGGCGAAAACAACCGCGATTAGCACGGCTGATGTTCTAGCCAGCATTAAAAACCGGCTGATTTTTATACCTTCCATATTTTTATCTTTTACTTTCGCCAAATAGCGAAAGTTTATAAATGTAAATTGCAGATCTATATAAAGAATAGCACTTTTAAACTAAGAATAAAAGACCACTGTGGATAACTTTAGATAAACAAAATTATTAATTTACCCTAAATTTACTGCTTTTTCTTGTCTTCTAAATATCTAATATAATCATTAAGTGTGTCCGTCCACTCAGAGTGAAGCTGGATCATTTCCCTGGCATAATCCATGGCCCGGTCATATTCTCCGCGGAATTCATAAATAGACGCCAAAGATATCCTGGTCGGTAGATAATCCAGATCAGCCGGAATAGCCAAATCACGAACCACCCTCTCAGCTTCGGCTACATTGCCAATATTAAAATAATACTGCCCTAAACGACGATAACCGTCGGGAGTGATGTTCTTAATGGTGACCAAAAACTCCTGGATATACTTGTCCATTTCCACCAAATCTTTCTTTTGCGATAAAATATTAATCAAATTAAGATACTGATCTTCATCCCAATTATTGACGGACAGAGAAATCTTTAAGTTTTCTATAGCTTGGTCAAGATCACCTTCCAAATAATAGCCTTGGGCCAAAATATTGTAAATTTCCTTCTTTTGCGACGAGTCGCCAAGAGCGCCTTTCATAATCTCAATTGATTCACCGGTATAAAAGGAATTCTCTTGGGCATAACTTTGATAAAGCAGAGACAAAAATACTTTGGCTTGGACATTATGCGGATCGGTTTTCAAATAATCCAAAAGAGCCTTTTCAGAAAGCTCAAAATATTCTTTCTTTTTGATTGAATCAAATTCGCTTGACTCATTAATTTGGCGATCCAATTCCGAGAGTTGCAAAACTAATTCACGATTGCCGTAAGTGTCCAAGGCGATGGCCCTGTTCAGATAATCAATCGCCTTCTCCGGCGAGACATCGGCGTAGGCTGTTGACCAGGCGCCTAAATATCCGGCGTAAGCCGGCTTTAAGGCCGTAAAATAACCAATCAAAACCAAAATAAATATTATTATTCCGGCGACGGCAAAATCATACTTAATCAAAAATTTTGGCAAATCATTCTCGCTGGCCTCTTTCTTAGCCCAATGGCCAGCAAAAGCCAAAATCGCCAAAAGCGGCAGCCAGGTGCCGATAGTGTCAAAGTTAAAAAGATTGCTGATTAAAAAACCGGCTAAGGAGCTAATAATGACGGCGGACAAATAATAATTATTTTTTAAATTCTTAAACAACAGCCAACCCGCCAAGCCAAAAATGAATAAATATGACAGCAAACCGATAATACCGCTAGTCAACAAAATGTCAAAAACAAAATTATGAGCGCGGTCAAACCACATTTCCGATATCCTGGGGTCGTAATGCTTGTTAATGCCATAAATAGCGTTCTCCGGCCCATAACCCAAAATAGGTCGACCCAAAAACGCTTGCCAAGAAACCTGCCAAACATGCAAACGATTAGCAGTACTGATATCGCTAGTAGAAATCTGAGCGAAGCGATATAAAAACGGCGTGCCCTTAACCCAATTAGCATCCCTCTGCTGATAAACAACGCCGGCAAACAAAATTAGGACTATCAGTCCGGCCAATAGCCCGTATTTTATCCTCTTCTCCGCCCTGATAAACACGAAAATACCTAAAATCAACAAGCCGAAAGCTAACCCCAAGATACCTGCCCTGGCGGCGTTTAGAAGCAGTACGGCTATATTTATAATCAAAATTGCCCCATAAGCAACTTGCCAATTTTTATTTTTTTCCAAGTAAAACAAAATCAAACCCAAGAAAATATTAAGCATCAAATAGGCGCCCAAAAAATCAATATTGCCCAAAGTAGCGCCATTATGCGGCCAAGTAGCCGGAAAATCGGGATTAAATCTAACAACCAAAGCGTAAACCGCTACAACCGCCGAACAAATCAGTGATGAACGTAAAAACTTCAACCAATCACTCTTGGTTTCCAAGACATTAATAATCGCCCAGAAAAACAGAGTCAAAAAAAATAAAGTAAACCAACCGCCCATGCGTTCAAAACTGCCAAAGAATGCCAAACGAGGATTGATAGCCAAAACAGAGGCGACCAAATTAACCAACAAAAAAATCAGCCAGGCCAGAAAGATCTTATGATTCAAAAAATTAATTTTCTTTTTTTGCATAATATAAATAGCCAGCAAACCAGTCAGAACCGTCATCGCTAAGCGAAAAAAGAAATTTTTAGGAGCGATATAAGGAAAAATTGCTTGATTATAAAAGACCAACGGCGTCCAAAGAGTGACCAGCAATCCCCAAAGCAAAATATTCTTTGTAATCTTTTGCCAGTCCATATTATTTTAATTCAATAGTCTGTTCCAACTGCTGTTCTTGCTGTTCCATTTTACTGCCAAGAACCTTTTCATATTCACGCTTAATCTCCTCATACTTAATAGCATCCTTTTTCTGTGTCTCTAAATAAACCAGATAATAATTCAATAATAACCGGTCATCGTCGGAATTTTTCCAACCCAATTCATAAATATCCTGGGTTTTCTCCGGCGCCTTGGAATACTTGAAATACAAATCGGCCAGCTTGGTATAAATCATGGCGTCCTTAGGATAAAGATTGATGGTATCGTAAAATTTTACAGCGGCGCTCTGCGGCAATTCCATCAGAATATACAAATCACCCAGATTCATATTGGCGCGATAATTATCAGGAAACGCCTCTATGGCTTTAAGATATGTTTGTTCCGCTTCGTCGTATTGGCCTAAAATCGCCTGGCTATTGGCTATAATTAGATAATCCCAGGACAAATCGGAGTTTTCTGAACTGGACGGCTGACCATCAACAATGGCTTGCCGAGATTTGGCGATTAAGGCATTATAACGATCGGTAATCTCTTGAGGTGGCACCACGCCGGAAGCAGATTTTCTTTCCCGATTAACAAAATCATTCTTGATTTCCTCCAAATTCAAACCAGACTGGCTGGGTTGATCCCCTGTTTTTGAATTGAATAGGCTATCGCGATTAGTAACAACATAATAACCGCCGACCAAAATCAAAATTACTAAAACTGTGGCAATAACTTTAATGATTGTTTTTGAGTTGGACATAAAAAATTTAATAATATTTATAATCTGAGTTCCCGCCTATGCAAGAATGACAGATGAAAAAAATTGAGACAATATTACGGCTTTATTATAGCAAATAACAACAACAAAAACAATACCGCCTGCCCCGAGGGGCAGGCGGTATTTTATGTCAGATTGCCTGACTGATAACTCTTAACTTAACAGATAGAAACTATCTGGATAAGGTCTGAGAATCAGACGGCAAGGTCTTAACATAGTTGGAATCGCACCAATCATCGGAAGTGGCAGTATGGACGCCATCATCAGACGAACCGGAACGATCGGACCAGCGGAGCATTGTTTCTGCCGCAAAATAATTGCTATAAGCAGTGCTTGTTCCAGCAGTATCCGGGGTGCCAGTAATCTTAGTCGTAACGGAAGTATTAGCGGCAGAACCGGTAATATCAGCCTTTAAGACGTAAGCCTGGGAAGTACCCTTAGAAATGGTTTGCTCTATGTCGGTCACTAAGCTAACAGTCTTACCGGCAACAGGGCTCAAACCAGTGGCATTCAACTTAGTAGAATCGCCATCCTTATACAAGTAAATAGTGCTATCGGTAATATCGATATCAGTACTGGTAGTATAAGAGAAGTAAATTCCTCTCCAAGTAACATCGCCGGCAGCGTCAGCTGCGATGCTGAATCTCGCGAGAGTCACAGTACCATCAGCTAAAACAGTTGAAGGCAAGGAAATTAGAGAAACAGTCGGCTTGGTTCTTCTGACAATCATCTGGTTGCCAGTAACACCGGAAGAACCGGTATAGGCATAAATGACAGAACCAGTTGACTTGCTGACCGCCGAGAAGGTGGTAGCAGTGCCATCAGACGGGTTCAAATTCAAACGGATGATATCGCCAGATTTGGCACCGGTAGCATCAGCCACCATAGCCTTAATGGTAACAGTCGCACCAACACCATTCGGCACCCAGATGCTTAAGTTATTAAACAGTGCCAATCCGGCAGCGCTCAAGTAACCAGAAGCAGTCTTGGTTTCACCAGCCTCATTCTTATATTCCAAAACAACTGCGCCGATAGATCTAACAGCAGTAGTGTTGGTAGAAGAAACGGTCAAGTTAGTAATGGTGTAAGAATCATTAGCGGCCAACATAGTGAAGGCGCTAACAGCAGTGGTGGCACCAGCCACGATAATGACGGAATCCGGTTTGGAACCATTAGTATCCAAAGTCAGAGAGCCGGCACCAATAGTAATCGCTTGCAAGCTATGGCCGACACCGGTGGCAGAAGTGTTGGTGTTCGGCGTAGTACCGTCGGAATCAACACTTAAGGTTAAGGTCTGGGCATTCAAGTTGGAAGCGATATCAGCATAGATATCAACGATTTTGGTCTCGCCTTGCGCTAAATTCAATTTACCATTAACCGAAATGGTAGTGGTAGCATTGCTGGCGGAGAAGGCAGACTTAGAACCGATGATAGTTGAACCAACCTTCAAATTCATGTTAGACATGGCGCCGGAAGTGGCTCCATAAACATAAATGTTATCAATATTGACACCTTCGCTGGCCGAAGCGGCGATAGAGAAGGAACCAATTTTAGCTTGAGAGGTCGGGGATGGCATGGTCTGATTGCCATAAGCGGCATATTTGGCCATGGTAATGGAAGAAACAGCGCCAACAGTCAAAGTGTTACCATCTTGAGAAGCCAAGGTAACGGCGGTCAAAGAGATAACGCCCTGGGCATCAGAGGAAGATGCGGCGACCTTAACGGTACCGGTAGTAATAGCAGTACCATCAGTAGTCTTAACATCAGCATAGATGTCCATTAACTTAGAAGTTCCGGCAGGAACAATAAAGCTAGAGCCGAAAGTGAAGTTAACGGTGGTGGAAGCAGTCAAGTTCTTGGTAGAACCAACCTGCACGCCATCATAATAAATTTTACCATTCTGCAAACCGGCTCCGTTGCCGGTAGCGGTTCCCAAAACATTCATGCTCTTAATTTTGACATCTTCTCCGGTGGCGGTAAGTTTGTAGGTAGCCAACTTAACGTTGGTGGAGTTACCAGCAATAGTACCGGAAGGAGAAGTGGCATCCTTAGCTAAAGTCAGAGTACCAGAATTGATGGTGTAGCAATAAGTGCTAGCCGCGCTGGTAACAGCGCTCCAAGTGGTAACTCCGCTCTTAAAGGATTGGGTATAAACGCCATATCCTTTGTCCTTAACAACGATATCAGAGGCGTATTGAATGGAGAACTTGAAAGTTCTGGTAGAACCCTTGACAATATCAGCTCTGATAGACAAAGTCTTGGAATTGCCTTTGGCAATCTGGAAAGGAGCGGCAGATAAATCAAAATAAACTTCCATATTGTCGTTGAAGCTGGCAGTAGCCAAAGTGGTTCCGCCATAATTCAACTTGATGTTCTGTAAATCGTCCTTACCGATTGAACCGATTTCAGTGAGTCTTAAGCCTTCCAACTGCATATCCTGATCAGTGGCAGTCAAGATGACTTTATAAACCTCAAAATCAGTTTCGTTGGAGTTGACGGTAGAAGCGGCAGTCGGAACATCACCGGAACTAATGACCACATAGCCCATGTCAGTGACAGAGGCAGTGCTCATCAAATTACCGGTCAAAGGAGTGCCGGAAACAGAGGTGGCGTTGGAAGTAACACCGGTCAAATTAAAGCCGATGCTCTTACCAGCTCCGGTAGCAATAGTGGTATCAACTTTCAACCAAATAGTTTTGGTCTGACCGGCCGGAATAGTAACAATTCCACTGGCATAATTGAAAGTCAAGACTTTGGAAGCAATAGAACCGCCCTCAACCAACTTGGTGTTGCCTTCAAAAAGGTAAGAATTTGAGACGTCGGTGTCATTGGAAATTCCGGTGCGAGTGAACTGCATGCCGGTGACCTTGACATCGCCGGCAGATGAAGCAGTCAAATTGACAGCAATCATCGGCACTAAGGATTGGCTGGTATTAACCGTATCAGACACGATAGTGGCTGAAACTGGGTTGTTGGCGGCTAAGGATACGCCCAAGGCGCCCAAAGTCACAATGGGGGCGGAAGCTCCGGAAACAACTGCAGAAACAGCGGCTTCCTTGATGGTCAAAGCGGAACCGGTAGCATAGCCACTGACGTCGCTGACAGTCTTGACCCAGCTGGATTTCATATTGTTGGCAGTAAAGCCATCGGAAGAAACCAAGCGCTTCATTCCACCTTCAATGTAATAAACTGAGGCATCGCCGGAGGTCTTGATTAAAGAACCATCGGGATACTTAGAAGTAGCGGTCAGGTCGCAAGAGGCATCCTTAGTATAGTTGGCCTCAAAAGAGGACTGGATAATGATAGGAGCGGCAGAACCGTATAAAGCGGTCTGGGCGGCGCTATCAACCAACTTGCACAGTTTAGCTCCAGGAGTGACAGCATAAACTAAACCCGAGTTATCGAATTTGATTAAGCTGACGCCAGATCTGGCAGTGACATTGCCACCTAATGGCAAAGCGTCAAACTCAGATTGGGAAACAACCTTTAGACCGGCAAAGTTATTGTTAGCATCGCCAACATCATTAGCCCAAGTCGTATAGGTTACACGGTTGACAAAAAGATACTTTTGGCCACCCGTGACGTAGTACACAGCCGGATAAGTAGCGGTCTTGATCAGATCGCCGTTAGCTGGAGTATAAGCGGCAGCGGCCGGTAAAACGGCGCTGATACCCATAGACCAAGCAATAGTGGCTACGACTACAGAATAAGTTAAAAACTTTTTCATAGTTTGTGTTAATAGTTAGATTAAAACTTCATCAGTTCAAGGCGGAACACTGGGGATTATCCGTTGAGATTGAAAACAGCAACCGATGTAAAGACGCGAGATTGTCGCATCTCCGCTGGCGACAAGCGCCTTAGGAGCCGCCGCAATCGCGGCGTCTCTACAGGCAGCTTTTTCCAGCAACGGATTAAACCGATAATTTTATAAGCTGGGCGGTTGCCTCAACGACCTTTGCCGATAAAATTATGGAATCCCGAAGGCCGAAACCTTTGCGACAGCAAAGTTAGCCCTCAAACCCCTTAAAGTTTTAATTGTAAATTCTCGTACGCTTATTGCGGACAAGGCAGATGTTTCGCTAAAGGCGAAGCGTCTGCTCTGGACGCAACGTTTTAATTTTCTTAATTTTCAATTACCTGACCGCCGAAGTCGTGGTAACAGCCGGGATAGTGGAACTGGTTGTCTCGGTTTTGATCTTATCGCTAATCAGTGGCGCCTTTTCTAAGGCGTCAGCGGCAATATTCTTGCTTTCTACTATCTTTTGCAAAGCGGAAATGACGTCATTCTTATCCAACATCTGCTTGGCCTGTTCAATCACCTCTTGAGCCTGCTTGGGTTTTTCGGTCACATCCTGAACCGCGGCTTTCAGGGTGGTAGTAGTATTGGCTTCGGTACTGGAAACACCACTGATTCTATTAGTGCCATCACTGGATAAAACAACTAAATTAAGAATGGCCGGGGTGCCGGTAGCCATTTTATTAACTTCGCCAGCGGCAACTTCCACCGCAGCTTCGGTATTCCTGATTCTTTCTTGCACGCGAGCGGCGATTTCCTTAGTGGGAACAGCTTGATTATTGTCCTTAACTTGTTTTTCTTCGGATTTGGCCACCATCATTAAAAGCGCCTTAGTGCCGGCTTCTTCGGTGGTAGCTATCGCTTCCTTGACATCTTTAGCTACATCTTTCTTTACCTCCGTGGACAAGACAGTATGCGCATCAACAATATCTTTCTCCACTTTCAGGGTTTTATCATCAACAACCTTAGCAGTGCTGATAACAGAAGTAGCTGAAGAAGAAATGGCTATTTTTTCCACTTTATCTTGAATATCCTTAACATCCTCGGTAATCTGCTTAACTGTTTGGGAAATTTTGGCGGATTTGGCTTTAGCATCTTCCGGCTGACGGGCAATTTGTTGCAATTCATCGCCGCGGCGAGAGACAAAGTCCAGCTGTAACTTGACTTTGGCCTCATTGCCGATAGCCGCAACTAACTGGATTTTTTCACCAAAAACCTTAACGGGGTACAAAGCTTCGCCGGGCAAAGACGCCTTGGCGGCTAAAGTGAAAGCGGAATAAGTAAAAAAAGTGCTAACCACTAATAAAGCGATTAAGGCCGGCCGTAAAAGCTTCTGTTGCAAGGTGGAGGAAAAAAATTCGGCATAATATTTGATTGTAGAATATTCCACAGACTTGCCCTGCGGATTAATCTGATGCATCAAAATCTCACGGCTATCGGAAATCCAAGAAGCCTCGGGCCGTCCTACGGCTTCGAGGTTCTTAATTTTATTCAATTGTTTGATGAGATTTTTGTGGGACACACTATTGTTTAAGCGTTGACTTAATGGCATTGAGCGCCCGATAGAGCAGAACCCGTATTGAACCGGGAGATTTATCTAAAATTTTGGAAATTTCCTTAATGGACAATTCATCTAAGTATCTCAGGACGATAACTTCGCGATATTCATCCTTGAGCTTTTTTAAGGTCGCCAGCACCTCGGCCAGTTCCGCATCTTTGATTTTTTGAATCAAAATGTCGCTTTCATCATCAATAATAGTAATGTGCTCATCAGCGACTTTTTCTTCGTTCTCGTCGCGACGGGCGCGCGCGCGGTAGAAATCCACTACGCAGTTGCGCGCAATCATGTAGGTCAGGGCGTTCAAATTATGAATCGGCTTACCATCCTTGATGTACTGCCAAAGTTTCAGAAAAACTTCAGAAGTCAGGTCTTTAGCATCATCAACTGAACTGACCTTAAAATAAATAAACCGATAAATTCGTTCAACATAAAGGTTGTAAAACCTGCCATAGGCCTCGTGATCCTTGTTCTTCACCCGTAAAAACAATATTTTGTCAGCAATGGGGTTCTTCATCTTATTAGACGTAAAAAATGGCTAAGTGTTACACTTAAATCTGTTAATTTAATATAAATACTAATTTATTTGTTTAATTTTAGCCAAATTTAAATAAATAAACAAAAACTTTACGAAGCAAAACATAAATTTTTACCTCAGTGATAGCCGAACACTAAAAACTCGCGATTTCAATTAAATCGCTTATTTTAGCTATTTTACTATTTTATTTGACTTACCCTGACCGCTAAGTTGAGTAAGAATGCATAAATTATAGCACCATTTAACCTAACCTGGCAAGTAGGTAGAAAGACTTCTAACTATTTTTTATTATAATGTTATCCACAGGTGATCCCGGTAATGACTTAAACTAAACCAAGATTAAGCCAATCATTTGGTTCTTTTGACATTAGTCCCCCGCCATGGTAAGATTTGTCCAGACATGTCCGGACAATAAACCACAAAAAAAGGTCCACAAAAATAAGAATAAACAATAGTAATTTGCTAAATTTACATAATTTATGGCGGAAAAAGCGCCGGTAAGGGTAACGATATCCCAAGCAGCCAATTTATTTGGCGTCAATGAAAAAACCGTTCGCCGCGCCATCGCCAATAGCGAGGTGCTTTATATAGTTGTTCGCGGCGTATATAAGATCAATTTTGAATCCTTGCTAAAATGGTCGCAAAGTCGGCCCAAACTTCAACATAAACTAGAAAACGACGGTATCGGCCAATTTGTCGGACAATGGAGAATAAAAAATAAGCTTTACTCCCCTAACCCGGAAAACTTAGCCAAAAAAAAGAGCGGGGAATCACTTGACAACACCCAGCCCAATACTATATAATACAGCTACAAATAAAGCTCCCCCGAATGGGGGTTTTAAATTACAAAAATTATGTCTTTCACCGAAAATACAGCTAAATATTTGAAAGATTCCTATGCCGAGATGAAAAATGTCACTTGGCCGACCAAAAAAGAAATAAAACAGCACACTATTCTGGTGATTGGGATTTCTCTGGCCGTAGCCCTGTTTTTGGGCCTGGTGGATTTTCTTCTGACAGTAGGACTGGAAAATCTGATTAATTTTGTTAAATAATTCACTAAATAGCACATTAAGTCAGTAAAGTCCGAGTCTGTAAAGCCCTATGAGGTTATTGAGATTACTACGAATCAATACCACTAACTTTGGGCTTTCTGCTTATAACTTTACAAATTAAATTTATGGCCAAACAAACATTGCAACTTGGCAGACGCTGGTATGTCATCCACACCTACTCCGGTCTGGAGGAAGCCGTGGAGCACAACCTCAAACAGCGTATTGAATCCATGGACATGGAAGACAAAATCTTCAATGTCATAATCCCCAAAGAGAAAAAAATCCGCATCAAAAACGGCAAAAGAAAAATCGTGGAAGAAAAAATCTACCCCGGCTACGTGCTGGTGGAGATGATTGTTACCGATGATTCCTGGTATGTGGTGCGCAACACGCCGCACGTTACCGGCTTTGTCGGCTCCGGCAACACCCCGACTCCCGTCTCCGAAGAGGAAGTCAAGTCCCTGCAGAAACGCATGGGTGTTAACGAACCGGAATTCCAAATTGATATCGCCGCCGGCGACCCGGTCAGAATTGTGGACGGACCATTCAAGAATATGGAAGGAAAAGTTGAGGAAATAGACGAGACCAGAGGCAAGATCAAAGTCATGATCAATATGTTCGGACGCGAAACGCCGGTAGAATTGGACTTTTTGCAAATTAAGAAAATTTAATAATTAATATAAATAAACGATACTCTTGCAAGAGGCGACTCTCGTCCGACTCGGGTTGGACAAGCAAAGGGGTCTAGTTCGCGACTTAATCGCGAGCTTTACGAACTTAAATTTATGGCTAAAAAGATCAAGACAATCATCAAACTGCAAATCCCCGGCGGGGCAGCCAATCCAGCGCCTCCGGTCGGCCCGGCTTTGGGCCAGCACGGCCTTAATATCGCCGAATTCTGCCAAAGATTCAACGCGGCCAGCCAAGATCGCCAAGGTGAAATCACTCCGGTAGAAATCACGGTTTATGAAGACCGCTCCTATGATTTCATCCTGAAAATCGCTCCAGCTTCCGCTTTAATCAAAAAAGCCATCGGCCTGGAAAAAGGTTCCGGCAAATCCCTTAAGGAGAAAGTCGGCAAAATCACCAAAAAACAAATCCGCGAAGTGGCCGAAAAGAAACTGCCTGATTTAAATACTACCAGTGTTGAAGCTGCCATGAAAACCATTGAAGGCACCTGCAAACAAATGGGCGTGGAAGTCGTAGATTAAAACCGATAATTTCCAGTCAAAAATAATAACTAAATAAGTGGGAGAGCAATGTTTGCTCGTTAGAACCACAAAATAAAATTATGAAAAAAGTAGATCACAAGCCATCCAAAAGATTTTTGGCGGCTAAGGAACTGGTAGACACCAAAAAGTCCTACCCCATCAGCGAAGCCGTTGAGTTGGCCAAAAAAACCTCAACCGTCAAATTTGACGCGTCAGTGGAAGTCCATGTCAACCTGGGAATCAACCCCAAAAAAACCGAACAGCAGGTCAGAAGTTCAGCCGCTCTGCCTAACGGCACCGGCAAATCAATTAAAGTGGCTGTTATTTCCACTAACGGCGATCAAATCAAAGCTGCCAAAACTTCCGGAGCCGACCTGTCCGGCGATCAAGATCTGGTTAACGAAATCAAAACCGGAAAAATCAACTTTGATGTTCTGGTGGCTACACCTGAAGCCATGAAACTTTTGGCACCGATCGCTAAAATTCTTGGACCCAAGGGCCTGATGCCTAATCCTAAGGATGGCACCGTTACCAATAATGTGGCCGAAGCTGTAATCAACTTGAAAAAGGGCAAGGTTACTTTCAAAAACGACGACAGCGGCAACATTCATGTGGCTATCGGCCGTTCCTCGTTTGAAACCGCTCAGCTGGCAGAAAACTATCAGGCCTTCATAGACGCCCTTAGTAAAGCCAAACCCGCCGCCGCCAAAGGCACTTTTATCAAAAGCGTGACTCTTTCCACAGCTATGGGCCCCGGCATCAAGGTTAATTTACAATAAACAAATTGCGCGACCAAAAACCGATATATAATATAAAAACCGCTTTTTAAAGCGGTTTTTATATTCAACGGCCAAACTATTGACAAATTATAATTAATTTGCTAATATATTAAGTTAGTTAATAGAACGTTAACAATTCAACCAACAACAGACGAAAGGGTAAAAAGTTGAATAGACATTGGCAATCCATACTGGCGGTTATTTCCGGATCTTTCCTGGGCGCGCTTTTGGCGCTGGAAATCAATTCCCGGCTGGCTATCGGCTTTGCGCTTTGGCCACTGGGCATTATTGTCGGCGGACTGCTGTCTTACCTGATCTCCGACTTGCCGGCCTTGGCTGAGGGCTTGCGGTTGGCGCGGAGAAATACCGGAGCTTATTTTTCGACACGCAAAAAACGGACTAAAATCATTTTTCAAATATTGCTTTACATGCTAAGCCTGTCATTCAGCCTGGCTACAATCGCCTTTGTCTTTTTTAATCTTCTCAACTTATGTATTATTCTGCCATTTTCCTATTTCTCAAAAACGATGCCGATACCAGAATCTGAAATATTTTTGTTGTCTATCGTTATAACGGCATTCGTAAATTTAATGTTTTTTTCAGGGCTGAATTTTTTCTTCAGCAAAGAACCTTCGCCTGAAAATGTGCTATTAGGCATTAAAGGCTTTCATAAGAAGGCCAATCTATTGCATCTGGTTAGAAACTTGCCGCGCCTGATCCCCAACATACTGCGCGAGATAGCCTATTCGCTGGTTGTTCTGGCGACTCTGGCGAAAAAAATCATCGTTTTGTCGTTTCTTTACATCCACACCAGAAACCGGGTCCTGTGTCTGGTAGACTCCGCCATTGGCGCCACCGCCGGCTTTGTCCTGGGCAGTCCCGCTATCGGCGCCATGGCCGGCTTGGCGATTTATGAGTTCAATCGCCAGATTGTCGCTCACCGCTGGCTCAGATTGGAAATCCGGTAACGCCTTGCTCTTTTTCTCCTCCTCGAAATGTTCGGGGAGTTTTTTGTTCAAAAAGTAACCCTCTTGACAAACTCAATAACTGGCGCTATAATAAGCCAACAAGTTAACTGGAAATTTAAAACCGAAACGACAAGGAGAGAAACAATGGCGGACGAGGCAAATGAAGAAAAAGAACCTTATGTTCCGTCGTGGAATCATTTCGGCTTCCGATTCTGCGTCAACCCAAATTTTATGCCCAGAGACTACCGAGTGTATTGCGAAAGAATCGCCAGAATCTTGACCGCCGACGGCCAACTATTTGAGAACTTAACGGAAGGAAAATTCCAAATCGGGACCGGCAACGATTATTGGATTAGACGGGGCAAACTGTATAACGAGCTGGTCGTCAGTTGCCGCTATCCCGATCAGAAAAAAATGGAAATCCTTCTGAAGGCGATTCTTCTTTTGTTGAATCTTGAGCCATACAACCAGATTGAAATCTGACAAAGGATACCACCGGCACACTCCCCGATTTTTAATCGGGGGTTTTATTTTTCAAAAAAATCAGGGAGTTGCGGGAAAAGCGATCTTTCTGCTAAAATAACAAATATATCATGGCCATGGCTGACTTGACTATCAATTAATGAATAATAAAACGAATCCGCATAACAATTAACTATGCCAAAACAAAAAACCGCTAAAATCGTGCTGGGACTGATTGGAGAAATCGCCGCCGGCAAAGACACCGTAGCCGACTACTTGAAAAAAAATTACCATTCCCAAACAGTCAGCTTTTCCCAGCCATTGCGCGATATTCTGAATCGGCTATACCTGCCGATAAATCGAAAAAACATGGACGACTTGGGCATAAGCTTACGACAAGCCTTCGGCCAGGATCTGCTTTCGCGCGTTATTTACGCTGAGGTCAAACAAACTAAATCAAAATTGGTGGTTCTGCCCAATATCCGCCTGGAATCAGATATGGTTTATCTCAAAACCCTGCCGGAATTCTATTTGGTCAGCGTTGACTGCGATACCAAAACCCGCTTCGCCCGTTTAAAAAAACGCCGGCAGAACGCCGACGACAGAACCAAAACCTGGCGGCAATTCCTTAGCGACTCGCGGGTTCCGCTTCAACAGCAAATCAGGCGAATCGCCAAACGGGCAAAATTCCAGCTTGACAACAACGGCACCAAGCAAGAACTATTCCGACAGATTGAACAGCTGATGAAAGACATCAAAAAATAAGGAGCATCATCGCCATCACTGATGATTTTGACTTAACCTTATTTATGTGCTAAATTTATCCAACAATTTAGCACTTTAACAACGCGACTTTAACCGCAAAACTAAGGCAAAATCGTCCTGATTAATAACTTGGACGAAACCGGAAAGGAAAAATATGATTATTTCTTTTGAGGGCATTGAGTGCGCCGGCAAGGGCGTACAAATTAAAAAAACCGCCGCTTATTTGCGTGACCTTGGTTTGAATTTGGCAATTATGCGCGAACCGGGTGGCACACTTTACGGCGAGGCTATTCGGAAACTATTGAAGAATCCAAAAGAAACCATCCATGCCATTAACCAGGAATTTGCCGACCATGCCGATTACACTGCAGACACCGCCCCGGCGAAAAACCAAGATTTTTCCCGCACCATGGCTTGCGAACTGTTTTTATTTTTGGCCAGTCGGGCCGAATTTATGGCAAAAGCCGTCAAACCGGCTCTAGTAGAAGGCAAAATAGTCTTATGCGATCGCTTAGGCGATTCCTCTGTCGCCTATCAAGGCGGCGGGCATGCCAATGGCGATCCAGCGACAGTCAAATTCATTTCCGACGCCAACCGCTTTGCCCTGCAAGGCGCTAATCCCGACCTGACATTATTCATTGATATTCCAATTGAAACGATGGAAGAACGACTGGCTAAAGAGCATCCCGACAAACTGGCCTTTTTTGAACGGAAATACGGAAAGGATTTTTTTGAACGAGTCAGGAATATGTACGGACAAATCGCCCGGCAAGAACCCGAACGGATCAAAGTAATTGACGGCACCGGCACCAAAGAAGAAGTGTTTGAACGGATAAAACAACAATTGGCTGCCTTAATCGGCAAAAACCAAGGAGCATAAAAATGAAAAACACGGTTGAACTCTTAGCCGTAAAAACCGCCGGACCGGAAATACTGGATGCGACCGGACAACCGATTGACCAACTGAAGTTGGTAGAACTGGCCGGCCGAACCTGCTACAAATCGCAAGCTAAGATTACCGCCGACTCTGCCCAACGCTTTGTGGGCGCCTTGATCAAAAGCGGCCATGAGGCCATGATAGAATTCTCTTGGCTGACTTTCAAATTCCACCAAAAGAACTTACCCAATCTCCAACGATGGCTGATTGATGTCCTCAAGTCAAATGCTCATGTTATTGTGACGGGAGCAGAAGAATCATTTTTAATCAGCGGTAATTTCCGATCATTCCGTGACATCTTCCGATCCATTCCTTTGAGTTTGGATTATAATGAGAACTCAATTATTTATTTGTTTCTGGCTAAGCACTATCCGAAAATTATTGAGGGCTGGATAGCGGCTGAAGCCAAGGAGCTTTACCCCAGCCAACAGGAACATGATTATTGGTATGAGAGTTGTGCCGAAGACGGCTTCTATAATCTTTCCGGAGTTGCTCTGACTGATGAGGAAAAAATCAAACATTACTGGGCGGCCGCCCGCTTTGTCGGCTCCCGCGCCTTTACCCATCAGCTTGTCCGCCATCGTCGCTCGTCCTTCGCGCAAGAATCGCAACGTTATTGCGATGAGAGAGGCTTTATTGAAAACGAATATTTCATCGTACCGCCATCCATCGAAGAAGCTAAGTTGGCTGAGCTGTATCTGTCGCAATTAAAAGAAAGCAATTCCATGTACCAAAAACTGCTTAATCTAATGGAACAAACCGGATTAACGGGCAAAAAACTCAAAGAAGACGCCCGCTTTATGTTGCCCAACGCCGTAGCTTCGGAAATCTGCATGGCTGGAAATTTGGAGCAATGGTTTCGGGTGTTCAAATTGCGTTTGGACTCCCATGCCCAATGGGAAATCCGTGGCGTGATAGGAGAATTCCAGAAACAATTATTTGCGGCCATACCCGAAGCCCAAAACCTATATGAAAAATTCTTAGGATAATCAGCACTTTAACCAACCGTCGATCGCCATCGACGGTTTTTTAGACACAAAAAAACCCAGCTATTGGGCCTGTTAAAGAATCCTCTTGGGGTTTTTTTAGACGCTATCTTCAACTGTCTTCGATTAATTTCAGGACTTTAGGACCGACAATAACTTTTCT
Source organism: Patescibacteria group bacterium (assembly GCA_041650895.1). NCBI lineage: Bacteria > Patescibacteria group bacterium. The sequence continues at coordinate 243,875 of JBAZKF010000001.1, forward strand.
TTTAATCATAATCAATGATTAGTTAAATTTTAAAAAAAATCCGGTTTTATGCCTTTTTAGATAAACTGACAATAATAAATCCTATTCCAGACAAAATAGAAGCAATATCATAAGCTAAAACTGTCCCATCATCAATAATATTTAGCAGTCCATTTAATAACAACAGGATGCCGATAATTATTAATGTAATTTTTATTGTCTTGCTCATAATAATATGTTAAATTATTTTTTAAAGTTAAAGACCGAATTTCGCTGAATGTATCGGCATCATCCGAAGTTGCTTAGTAATTTGGGTGTAACGAAGCGGAACCGGATATGCCGTGTTAGGCGACCCGCAGGGCTTGCGTATTTTTGAAAGATTTATCCTTATTATTAGTTTTTTGGTGGGCTTTTTATTATTGTATTTGATTTTTTTGTTTTGAAAAATGGAAGAGGGGCTGGGAGTGAATTACATCTTTCAAAACTCCTTATCATTCTGGCCATACTAAACCATCTGCCGGTTCATCAGGATAATAATCTTCCTTATCATATGATTCATTCATTTTTATGCTGTCGTATTCACTGAGTAAATCTCTAAAATTTTTCCAAAATTCTTGTAAAACATCAAAAGCTCTTTCGTTTTCCAATAAGGAAACCCGGCATGAAAAAGTACGCACATCTTTAGGTTCAGTATTTTCATCGCCATAAATTGTACCCTCTCGTGAATGTACTTTTTCAAATAAAACTACTTCCTTTTTAAAAAATCCGTTTGTTTTATTGACTGATTTCAACAACACATCTTCTAAGAATTGTACAATTTCATTATTTTCTACTTCGGAAACTTTCTCCCGTGGCGCAGAAAATGTTAGAGATGGATTTTTTGGGCGCTTATTTTCCTTAAATTCCGGGAGAACGGCTTTGTATGCAATTGAACCATCTTGCTTTACGTGTCCAGAACAGGAGTCTATGGTTATTATATCCGTATTTGGAAACTTTGTTTGCATTATTCTGTTAAGTCTCTTGAGTATATTCTGGATGGGCTTATCCGCACCTTGAATTTCTTCCCATATCCCTCTCTCTTCAGGAGTAATTGGCTGAAGAATTTCCTCTGGCGCTTCTTCATTTTTATAAGCAAATTTGTATTCCATGTTCATATAATTTATATTAGTTTTTCTGCTCCCTAAAAATAGAAAAACCCATTATTACCCTCTCTAATTAATTAAAAAAATAAAATTTTCTGTCCCTGTTTATCTCACAAAACTCTAAATTTTCACCAAGATAAAAAATTTATTTCGTTGGATGAATGAGCCGCGCTTATACAATGTGCCCGAGCCGCGCGAGCGAGCGAAGGGCATTTTGTATAAGCGTTGTTCGGCGATGTCGCAAAGCGACGAGACAACAACGCTGTAAGCGCGGCTCATTCAGCGACGAGCGAAGCGATGTCGCTGAAAACATATCGGTTTAGGCGCAGTTGCGTCAACTCATTTTGTAGAACAAGACAGAAGCCGAACAAATCATACGAGCCTAGAAGCAATTGCGCTTAAACCGTGTTAGGTGACGTAATAATAATTTGTTATTCAATTATACCTGCCGCTTTTAATCCTTCTAAAAGTTGTTGGTAGTCTTCTGGGGGCCATTCCCCTTCTTTTTCTCCCTTAGCGCATGCTTCGATGGTGTCTATTATTTTTTGAAAAGTTTCAGCATCTACTATGTGTTTACTTTTTAATTTTCTAAAATGGTCGACTGATTTTCTAATTTTATCATCTAATGGTCTTGTTTCAAGCCCACTTTTGTTTTCCATAGGTATAAAATTACTAATTAATTAGTTATATCACCTAATGAGCCGCGCGAGCGAGCGAAGGGCATTTTGTATAAGCGTTGTTCGGCGATGTCGCAAAGCGACGAGACGACAACGCTGTAAGCGCGGCTCATTCAGCGACGAGCGAAGCGATGTCGCTGAACGCTTGCGTGTATCTGAAGTTTTTATCCCGACTTTAACGGAATAATTTTGATTATCAGGTATACGCTTTTAATACCAACTCCACCCAAACCCTCATCTTGATAAGGGATAAAAATTTGGGCGGAGGAAAATTGGCATTCCTTAAGGATTTAATTAACGCCAATTTTCCGTAACCAGATACACACTGTTATGTGACGTAGCCAGAAAGTTCTTCTTCCTTAATGTATTTTTTTGGCAATTTATTTCTTAGAGTCGTGACTGCTAATCTGACCCCAGGTAGCGTCTTCTGGTAAGCCACGCTCAGAAGCTTGTCTCTTGCGAGCAGCTTCTGAATCTACATCTCTAATCTGATCCCAGGTAGCGTCTTCTGGTAAGCCATGCTCAGAAGCTTGTCTCTTGCGAGCAGCTTCTGAATCTACATCTCTAATCTGATCCCAGGTAGCGTCTTCTGGTAAGCCATGCTCAGAAGCTTGTCTCTTGCGAGCAGCTTCTGAATCTAAACTTGGTCCTTTTTCAATCATAGTAATGTTGGTTAAATATTTAACTGTTTATATTATACATAAGTTATGCCGACCGCCGAAATAAATTACCAAAAAAACTTAAAAAATAATAAAGAAATTTCTGGCTATTTCACATAACAGGTTATAAACCAACTTTTTGATTATTTACTTAAAAAAAGCTAAAATAAATTAATAAACTTTAATCCATAAGAGGGGTATGGAAACAAATCAACACTATCCTAGTCAGGATCCGCTTGTAAAGTTGCGTCAAGAAATGAAATTGCGTAATTTTAGCCATAAAACGATAAAAAGTTATCTCTATTATATCACTGACTTCTTAAATAAGTCAAAAAAACAAATCAGGCAGATAAACAGCTCAGATATAAGGGAATATTTGGAAAACATGTCTGATTCCGGAATTTCAGCCTCAACCATGAATTGTGCTTATAGCGCCTTAAAAATGTATTTTGAAAAAATCATGTTTCGGAAATTTTTTGTTGCCATTCCTCGTGCCAAAAAAGAAAAACATTTGCCAGAGGTTTTAAGCAGGACTGAGATCCTTAAAATGTTAAATTCCCTAAGCAACCCCAAACATCACTGCATCGTCGCCCTACTATACGGTTCCGGCCTAAGGGTGGGAGAAGTAGTCAGAATTAGAATAAAAGATATTGATTTAGAGAGAATGAGCCTGCGGATATACCAAGGCAAGGGCAAGAAGGATCGTTATACGGTTTTACCGGAATCATTAAAAAGCATTTTATCTGCGCAATGCAAAATAAAACTTTCTACTGACTTTTTATTCACTAATGGCCGAGGCAGTCATCTGACTGAAGCCAGCATACAAAAAATAGTAGATCAATCGGCTAAAAAGGCGGGAATAAACAGGAAAATATCGCCACACACTCTAAGGCATTCGTTCGCTACCCATTTACTAGAAAATGGCACCGATATAAGATATATCCAAGAGTTGCTCGGTCATTCCAACATAAAAACCACGCAGATTTATACTCATGTTGCCAGATCAATGATAAGCAACATTAAAAGTCCCCTCTGAGCATGATCAGACTTGATCAGACTTGATTTTTTCGGCTAAAAACCGTATGATACAAGAAATAAAACCATTAACTTCCGTCTTTAATTATGACTAAATACGTACCGGTCATCGGCATGGAAATCCACGCCGAACTCAACACCAAAACCAAGATGTTCTGCACCTGCGCCAATGGCTATAAGTTGCAGGATAGACCCAACGAAAACATTTGCCCCATTTGCCTGGGACATCCGGGTATGTTGCCGGTAGCCAACCATCAAGCCATTGATTGGACGATTTTGGTCGGCCTGGCTTTGAATTGCAAAATCAATAATTTCACCAAGTTTGACCGCAAAAACTATTTTTATCCGGACCTGCCTAAGGGCTACCAAATCTCCCAATACGATCTGCCCCTGACTTATGATGGCCACTTGCAGGTCGGCAATAAAGAAGTTTCTATTGTGCGCATCCACTTAGAGGAAGACACGGGCAAACTCTCCCACACCTCTTCCGGCACCTTGGTTGATTTGTCGCGCGCCGGCACTCCCCTGATTGAACTGGTCACCGGACCGGTCATTGATAGTGCCAAGGAGGCCAAGGAATTCTGCCAACTCTACCAGCAAATCTTGCGTTACTTGGAAATCTCCGAGGCGGAGATGGAAAAAGGCCAAATGCGCTGTGAAGCCAACGTATCACTGCAGGAAGACGGCAAATTTGAAATCATCAATAATGAAGTCAAACCACTGCTGGATTACCAACTGAATCCCAAAGTGGAACTCAAAAATATCAACTCCTTCCGCTCACTGGAACGGGCGATTGAATTTGAAATCCGCCGCCAGACCAAAGCGATTGACGCCGGCGAAAAACTGGTGCAAGAGACCCGCGGTTGGGACGAGGCCAAACAAGAGACTTTCAGCCAGCGAGTCAAGGAAACCGCGGCCGACTACCGCTATTTCCCCGAACCGGATCTGCCGCCGCTACAAATCAGCGAAGACAAAATTTCCCTGTTGCGCGCCACCTTGCCGGAATTGCCTCAAGCCAAACTCAAGCGTTTCGTGGCCGAATACCAATTTGATCCGGAAGTTGCCGGCATTATTATCGCCGACAAAACCTTGGCCGCCTACACCGAAAAAGTCATTTCGGAAATGATTGAATGGCTGGATAGCGTGCCAGAAGTTGAGGGCACAGCTGAAGAAATCAGGGAACGCGAAGGCAAAAAAATCTCCAAGTTAGTGGGCAATTGGCTGGTTACTCACTTGTTCAAACATCTTAATGAACACAAAACCGCCATCAAGGACTGCAAAATTACGCCGGAAAACTTCGCCGAATTCCTGTCCCTGATTTATATTTCTAAAGTCAATAATCTGGCCGCCCAACAAATATTGGAAGAAATGTTCGCTACAGGCAAAGATCCGTCGGATATTATGGAAGAAAAAAACTTAGGCCAAATGGAAGACGCCGGGGAAATTGAAACGATCGTAGAAAAAATTATCGCCGGCAATCCCAAGGCGGTAGAAGATTTTAAAGCGGGCAAAGAAGCCTCTTTCAAATTCTTAGTCGGCCAAGTGATGCGCGAAGCCAAAGGCAAGGCCAACCCGGCGATAATTAACAAATTATTGCTGAATAAGCTGTCCTAAAACCTAAAATCCAGAGGAATCTGAATATAGATTAATTTGAATTAATAATTCGTTCCGCCAGCTGACGGATCTTAACTCGTAATTTAAATCATTTAAATCTGTGCCTTTTCTCCAACAATCCCAAGCGCAAAAATACACACCCAAGGAAATAAAATTTTCCAAGCTTTACCAAACCAACATCAAAAGCCGGCGGGCGGTTGGCGAGTCCGTCTTATGGAAAACCAAGGAAGCCTTAAGGAACACGGGTTACGACGATCCAACCATCGGCAAGATAATCACCCAAGACAAGCCGGTCTCCGTCTCGCAAATGAAAGAAATCGCTGCGGTTCTTAACCGAGCCGGCGTCTACGGCTTTGAGAAAAATCCCTCCTTTGCCGTTAAAGAATATCTCAACAAAGAACGGGTTAAAGCCCAAAGCATCGCCCGCGTCAGGCGAGAACATATTCTGGAGATGTCGGAAGAAGAACTAAGCAAAACCGGTCTAACATCATTGAATCAAAAAGCCATCGGCCCGCACGCCGGAGAAAAGCCTTCGTTATTGCAACGCCAACAAGAAAGAGCCACCAGCCTGACCGGCTCCCGTCGCGTCACATCCTCCCTGTCCGGCAAGGCCGGCGGTGGCGGGTTTGTTTCCTCCGGCAAACCCAATTCGCTTAAACCAAAATTTTAACCTCATAATAATATGCCGGAAACAATGAAAAGAGATTCGGGGCCATATTCTCCCGAGATAGTTGATCATAAAAGCTTGGATCAAGCCGACCAAATCCGCGAATCCCGCCAAGGCGGCGATTTGAGCGATCGCGGAGCGGAACTTGCCGACATTGCCGGCGATATTGAACCGACCGTCAAGGAGCAAGCGGAACGGAAAAAACTGGATAAAGAAGCTCCCTTAAGAGAATGGATCAATAAAACCTTCGGTCACGGCGGCCTGAAATAAAATCCGCCACATGATTAATGCGACGGATTATTATGGATTATTATGATGATGATTATTTTTTAAGGAAACCGGCGATGGCTCGTTCGGCCTCCCGAGGTTTAGTCACCCAAACAATATCCTTATTCCTTTTAAACCAAGTCAATTGCCGTTTGGCAAAATGATGGATTTCATTCTTAAGTTGTCCTAACATTTCCTCATAGCTGATCAGGCCCCGCAAATAACGCGACACATAGCGGTATTCCAATCCGAATTCTTCCAACCGTTTCCAACTCACGCCTTGCCGGCGGAGTTTTTTTATTTCTTTGATCATCCCCTCCTTGATTCGTGTTTCCAGCCGGCTGTCAATACGACGATAAATTTCTTCCAGCGAGAATTTCAAGCCGATAATCAATAAATCATAATCTGAACCGGATTTTTTATCGGTTTCTGACTTGCGCCGGCCGGTCGCCTCATAAATCTCCAACGCGCGCTGAACTCGTCGACGATTCTTTTGGTCAATCTTTTGGTAAGTGATAGGATCAACTTTTTTAAGCCGAGCTAATAATCGAGTTAAACTTAATTTATCTAATTTATTCCTGACCTGTTTTTGTTTTTCGGCGGATATTTCCTGGTTGAACTGATAACCTTTGATTATGGCGTCAATATAAAGCCCGGTACCGCCTACCAAAAAGGGCTGGTAACCCTGACTAACTGCCTCGCCAATAGCCTTTTTAGCTAATTTTTGATACTTGGCAACGTTAAAAGCAGTCATTGGCTCAATTATATCAATTAAGGCATAAGGCACCTTGGATGAATCTTGGTGGCCTCTGATGGCCGTTCCAGAAGCCTTATCTGAGGCCGCTTGAGCCGGTTTTAGGCCTGATTTAACAGAAGCTGGCCGTTTAGAGCTTTTGAGCTTTTGAGCCAGTTCCGAGCTAATATAATAATCAGCCAAATCCTTGCCCGTGCCAATATCCATGCCGCAAAAAACCTGACGGCTGTCGGCGGAGATGATTTTGCCGCCATATTTGAAAGCCAAAGCCGCCGCCAGCTTGGTTTTGCCAGTGGCGGTCGGTCCGAGAATAACGATTAACTTGGGAGCGGGCGCGGTCATTTGAAATTATTTAATAAACTAATTATTTTTTATTTCCAAGACAATCGGGTGAGGCAAAGCTCGATAACCGCCGGAATTATACAAGACAAAATCAGGCAAACTGATCTTGCAGCCATTTTCCGTCATCTCCGACACTATGCCTTTTTGCGGCACATCCCATAGGGTGGTGTTTTTGGGAACAGTGGCGGTCTGACCGGACAATTCATTATGCACAGTCCAACCGGGAGTTTCAAATTTGCCTTCTTTGGTTGTAATCGAAATGATACCGTCTTGCAAAACAGAATCAGCACTCAAATCAAATTCCAAATAGTGATTATAAGCAAAATCCATTCCACTGGCAGTAATCGCCACCACTCTTTGAGGCGGAAATTGCTCCAAATAATCCACCTTAACCTGCCACTTTCCCAAGTAGGGATACTTGGCCGAAGCCGGGACTGAATCCTTAATCAAACTGCCCTCAGCTTGATATTTTAACGTACCGGTATAACCGGGCGTTACGGCGAAGATCGGATTAACGGTCATGGTTTCACCTTGATCAATTTCATAGCAAGACTCCTGGGTTTTGACTTTAATCTCGCTTGATCCGATTTGATTTTTTAATTCCGCGTTGCTGAGGATTAGAACAATCTTATCAAAATTTTCATCGGCCTTATCAAAACAGAAACTGCGGCTTTCTTTTTCGGTCCAGTCTTCAACATAGGGCTGGCCATTGCTTTTGGGATAAATTATGGCCTTAATCGCTCCCCTGTCGCTTTTACCGGTAAAATTTTTCAGGTTTTTGAAAACCGCTTTGCGTACGCCTTGCGATTCGCTGAAAAAAGTTTCAATTACTTGAGATGTAAGGGGTTTTAATTCTTTGATGGCAATGGTATTTTCACCGGGCGCCAAAAAAGCCATGTCTGAGTTCTTGCCGTTTTGCGAAGAGTCGCCGGGAAAAACCTTGCTCTGATCGGCATTTTTGTAATATTCAATCGGTTTTTTATTATAATTCCATAAGGTGAACTCCTTCCAATTCTTCTTAAAACCGCCGTCAATGGCTTGCTCTGCGCTGGCCAAAGGATTGCCAGAGCCGGCGCAGCCCTCAAAAATCTTAGTGACAATCATTCGATCGTAAGTTTTGGATAAATAAAACGGAAAAGTATAAGCGCCATATTCAAAATTATCACCGTTTTTGAATAAGCTTAATTCCGGCTTAGGAATAAAATCGTCAACATAGCCCTGTTCGGAATTTTCCTTGGGATAAATGAAATCTTCCGACCAAGTAGCCGTGCCTTCAATCCACCACCAGTTGGCCTTGACCAGCCAACAATCAAAAGCGCGCTGAAAAGCATGGAATAATTCATGGACGGTAGTGGTTTTCAAATCTTTATCACTCAGATTCTCGCGGATGATGATAAAACTGCTGCGGCCGTTGCCGTTATCGGGCGCATTAACCCCCAAAGAAGAAGAGTTGTCGCTGTTTAACAGTAACGAATAATTGGCCGGACCGACATAAATATCAACTTTATCATCACCACCCAAAGAACCGTCAGAGGGCGGGATTTTTCCCAACAAGCCGACATATTGGGCGTAAGCTCCGTCGGTATTTAAATTAGACACAATTTTTTGAGCCGTATCGTAATAAATTTTTGTGGTCTTCTCTTGCCCATTGATTGTTTCTTTCTTTTCCAAATACCAAACTCGGATCTTGCCGTCGGCGGTCACTAAGCCGTCATCTGACTTATAAGACAAGGGCCGGTCAAAAGCCTGAGCCGTCTTGATTAATCCAAAACCCAAATCTTGATTCTGCGCTTCACTGTTGATCTTTTGGCTGATATAACTGTCCGGATCGTCGGGACGCTTAAAGTAAGGCGCCAACGCTTCTTTGGCGGCCGGAGACAATTTTTCCCAATTCTCGCTAACTTCTGCAAAAACTCCGCCCTCTTCAAACGGGAATTCCTTGGTGGAATACTCCTGAGGCAAAGTCGGATCGCGGAAAACAAATTTTACTTTATAAATCAAGGCGGTCTCCTGATCAATTTTTTCTTCGGCCAAAGCCTGATCAATTAAATTTAGGCCGGTCGGGCCATTGTAATAACGCTGATCAACTTCCGGCTGACTCTTGGGTTGTAGGAACCAAACTGTTAAGAGCACTGCCAGGACCGCCACAATAACGATCGCAGACAAAATCATTTTCTTTTGGGTTGGTTTCATAAGTTTATCTTATTTTATCTGGACCTGCCGGCTCAAGGCTGGTGATTTTTAGCTAATTTGCTATAATTATTGTATCATAACAGATAACGGAATAAAATCAAAATTGGATCAATTCTTTCACCCTCACTACTTAATCTTACTACCCTATGCTACCCGCGCCGCTTAAGAATGCCATCATTTATGAAGATAAAAAGCTTTATGCTTGCTTGGCCAACCACCCGATCGTTGAGGGCCATACGGTTGTCGTCTGGAAAAACAAGGTCGCTGACCTGCACTTGTTAGCTAAAAAAGATTATGAGTACTTGATGTCCAAGGTGAACGAAATTAGGAATGCGATGATAAAAACGCTAAAGACTAAAAAAATTTATCTGGTCTATATGGATGAAGTGAAACAAGTCCATTGGCATCTGATTCCTCGGTATAATAAAAAGGGCTTTGGCAATTTTATGTCAAAGCCGAAAAAAATAAAAGATTTTACGTTAGACGATAAGATAAGAAAAAATTTAATTGCAAAAAAACGTTAAATTTAAAACGGACCACGATGGTCCGTTTTTTGTGCTTACTCTTTTTTTATTCTTTCGATTCTTCCGGCTTTTGTTCCGCCCGTTCCAGATAAAAGCTGTCCGGGCCTCTCATGCCGCTCAAGTATCTCTGCGACAATTTGTTCGCTTCCGGACTGTTCGTCCGTTTCATATCCACAGGCGAAGACTGCTGATCAACTGTCGCTGTCAGCGACTGTTGCTTTGCCCGCTGATTCTCCGCCTGGACATTTAGGATTGCCAGAATCAACATCAGGGGCGCCATAAGCGCCAAACTGATAACCAACGCTAACTTTTTCCGTTGCTGAGCTCTTCGTTTAAGCATTTTCATCTCCTGTTTGTTGGGTTTGTTGAAGTACAGAATCTTGACTGACCTTCTCCACCCCCAGGAGGAAGAAGCCGACACAACCATTGCCATCCTCGCGCCAGCAGTCGCAGCCGACCCCGCCAGTCGAGCTGAAGACGCCAGCGACGAGACGGCCGCCGACGAACAGGGTACCCGACGCCGCGTAGAGCAAGTCCAGCGGCACCCTTTCGCCAGAACGCTTGAAATGCGCCAGAATGATGGCGAACAGGATTTGGATCGAACCGAAATAAGTGGCATGATCGCCAGGAAGCTCATAGCGCTTTTTGAGTTCGGCGCGGTGGGCTTCCATCGTCTTGATGTCTTTGCCAGTGCTTTTCGGAGCCAGGCGAGGCACCCAGAAGATGATCACGTCATCGGTCGGCGCGTCGTTGAAATTCCAGCCCTGCAAATAGTTGAGATTGTTGTTGCAAGGGCCGACGATAGAAGCATGCTTCTTCAGTGTGAAACCCTGCTTGACAAGCCAGCTCACGGGCCCGCTGTAGTTCATCTCGGCCGCCAGCTTACGCCAAGGGGCGAGACGATCGGCGAACTGCGGGAACTGCTTCTGAAGCTCATTGTCCGATAGGGGCACGCAGAAAGTATTCGCGATCTCTTCGGCCACGAGTGCGCCACAGAACTTCTTCAATTTTCCGGAATTATCAGCCAACGCCAGCATCTCCTCATCACTGAGGCCATTCAAAGCAGCCAAGAGGGCTGCCGCACTTGCCTTACGCTCTGCCATAACTTGCCTTTCCGCCTCTGTGAGGCAGTATTCCCAACCACTATGGCCAGGAAAGAAGCTGGGCATTCATATAGTCCCAACTTTCTTTCTATCTAATTTAGCTTAAATTAAACAAAAAGAAAGCCAGGACACCAAACCTATCAACATGTTAATGAACTAATGATATATTATACAGCATATGACAAAATTCGTCAAGACAAAAGATGATAGCTTAACTGCTATGGTATTGGTCAAAAACCAATACAAAAACCCCGCCAAAAACGAGGTTTAAGAAGTGTGGTGCGGAATTCCGTTATTCCGAACTTATTGCTATTTATAAGACCATCAAGACGACAACCCCGCAAAATTTAATTTTTATTTTTTAACTTTTTTCTACCTTTAGATGATTGCAAAAAATTAATTCCATTAATCACTTTCTTACCAGTTTTTTGCTCTAATTCCAATCGCGCATTCTTAGCGATTCGTCCGCCCTTTTTGGCTGGAATTTTGTTTTCTTCCAAACCTTTTGTCGACATGGTTTCCGCAATCTGACGAGTGGATAATTCCGCCAAAGCCGTAAAAACAAGCTCCGCATCACTCATATGATCACGTAAGTTCTGTGTTTTTAATCCTTTTAATTTTTTATGATCTTTAACCGACAAATCACTCCACTCCTCGTGAATAATATTAGTCAAAATAGCGTATTCGTCTTGTTTCTTGACTTCATTATCTTTCCAATAGTCAGTCAGCTTATTCCTGATTTCCTGCCCCATCATCCTTTGTTGGATCCATTGCTTGCTTCGGCCCATCCTCTGCCAATAATCACGACTGCGGTTGAGCGCTTTTTCGGGATCGGAGATTTCCTCTATTCTCTCATAACCGACTTTAGCCAGCCAGAGCTTAATCGGTTCAGCTTTAGGCGACGGCACAGACTGAACTAGACGGAAAATAGTTTCTACATCAGCTGCATCAGTCAGATAAAACTTACCGTCAGAGGCCTCGAATTTCAGTTGGTGACAATTTGTCACCGACTCATTCCCCTCTTTTTTAAGCCTTTCTTTAAGCTTATTCCAATATTTTCTAGCTGTTTGATAATCATTCTGCTGAATTAACGCTTGAATAATATCAATTACAGAGAAATACCATTTTTCTTTTTTTTCATCGTAATGACGACGAATTTTTTGACCTTCAAAAATAGTAATCTGTTTATTATTTTCCATAAGATTATTTATATGGATTTATTATAACATACATAATTATACTGATACAAAAACCCCGCAAAAAGCGAGGTTTAAGATTTTTGGGCCGGGAGGGATTTACGCTCTCAATCGCCGCCAAATGAGGCGATTTCGTTTGTCCGGAGCCAGCGCTGACCTGCCACAGGCAGGTCAGCGACGTTCAACTGCGATTTTTTGCTTCCACAAAAAATCTTGTTTCACTTCTGGCTTGTTCGAATCCCCCCCTGCAACTCCAGTCAAAAAGAAAAGACGGATTTAACCCCGTCTTTTCTTTTTGATATGGGCCGGGAGGGATTCGAACCCCCGAAGGCAGAGCCAAGAGATTTACAGTCTCCCCCAGTTGACCACTTTGGTACCGACCCAAAATTCTATGGAAACATTAACATAATATAAGAAAAAAAGCAAGCCTATTAGGCATAACTGCAATAAAAGGCCCCAAAAGTTACTTGTACCTTAAAGCGTCTAACGGGTTAAGCTTGGAGGCACGGGATGACGGGTAGACGCCGGTCACAAAACCAACGACGGCGGAAAAAATCACTACCACGAAAGTGAACTCCCAAGGCGTATAAAAAAGAGTTACTGTTTTGCCACCCAAGTTTTGAGCCAACAGATTAAATCCAAGATTAACCACGAAACCGGCAAAGTAACCGATTCCGATGCCGCCGATACCGCCCAAAAATCCCATGATAGCCGATTCCATCAAAAAAACTTTCTTAATATCGCGGCCGGAAATTCCGATGGAGCGCATAATGCCGACCTCGTTAGTTTTTTCCAATAAAGATATAGTCATGGTATTAAACATGCCAATCGCCGAAACCAATAAGGCCACCGCGCCGAAAGACAACAAAATGATCTGAATAATGCCGAAAATCTTGTTGGCCTGATCAATAATATCCGATAAAGAAGAAACAATAAAGCCTCGGCTGACTATTTTCTCTCGAGCAATGTCCATGACTGCCTGACTTGTGACCTTAGCCTTCAATTGATCAAAATTAGCGACTTTCACTTCATTCAACGATCCCAGCTCTATAAAAATAAAAGGAGTATTTTCATCTTCCACGACGCCGACTATTTTGTATTTCTGCGGTTGTTTAACGATTTTTACTTCTTCCAAACCAGCGCCGTCAATGATCGGGACATATAAAACCAATTCCACCTCTTTGCCGATAACGTCCTGGCCATTAATATTGAAAAGCTTGGCTCCGGCCGTAGAAATAACCGCCTGAGTCAAGTTGCCGGCCGGAAATACATCGCCCACAACCGGGACTGTGCCGTTAAGCCTGAAAAACGATTGATCAATGGCATAAACCATGCCATTAGCCGTACTGTTATCAATGGCCATTTGAGCGGAAACGGCAGTCATCCTGCTTACTTCTGAAATCTCGCTCATTTTACTGATTTCGTCAATATTACCTTGCGACAATTCTATTAAATTAGACACTCCGGGACTGACGTCTAAACTCAATAAAGAATCAGCGCCGGTGATTCTATTCAGAATAACGCGCTGTAAACCATAACCGAAAGAAACTAAAAACAAAACCGTGCCAATGCCGACACTGACACCCAAGATGGTCAGAAAGGTGCGAAGAGGACGATTTTTAAAAATCCTCAGGGATAAATCCAAGGCGTCTTTAGTTTTCATATTTTTTTATTGCTCAAAATTATGAATTCCAGATGTTTGGCAACTTTATCGGCTAAGCGTTTATCCAAACCCAAACCGCCCTTTGAAAAAGACAGGTCCATCTGCTTTCTTAATTGATCAAAATTAATTTCCCCCTTGATTCTTTCGGCGAGCAACTCCCTAAGGATAGCTGGCTGTTCCGGCTTGCGCAACTTAAAAGAAAAGTATGACAATAAATAATCCTTGACTTCTTCAACTATCTCCGGTCCGACATTCTGCGGGTCGTTCTTAGCCAAAATCTCGTTGAAATGCTTTACTTCAACCGCCAAATTCTTCATTTTTTCCGCCAAACGCCTGGCCGTCCGAGAATTGAGCCCCAGCCCGCCTTCATAGATATCCTTATCCAAATAGTTGAATAATTTGTCGCCGAACTTGCTTTTCGATTCCTTAACGGCAGAATCAATGATCCTTTCCAAACCAAAAAACTCATCCAAGGAATAACCGGTCAAAGACTCGCAAACAATATTCTTGGCTTGCCAATCGCTTAGGGTAGCGGCGGCTTTCAATTCTTCCGGAGCGGTTGAGGCTTGTTTTGATTTATCAGTCCCCAAATCAGCGGCCAAGACATTGTCTGGCAGATTTTCTTTTTTAGCCGATTCACCCAATTTACGATTGACTTTTTCATCAATAATCTTGCCGTCTTTCATATAGAAAACACGATGCGCATATTCCAAACTGCCGGGGCTGTGAGTGACTAAAATAACAGTCTTACCCTGTTTTTCGTTCAATTCTAACAAGGTGTTCATTACGTCAAACGCCGATTTGGAATCAAGATTGCCGGTCGGCTCGTCAGCTAAGATCATTTGCGGATCGTTGATCAGCGCCCGGCAAATCGCCACACGTTGCTGTTGTCCGCCCGAAAGCTCATTAGGATACTTTTCCATTTGCTTGGTAATGCCAAAAAATTCCATCAATTCCTTGGCTTTCTTTTCCCGATCTTTGGTTTTGATATCCAGAGAAAATTGCGGAAGAACGATATTCTTGATTACCGGCAAAGAATTAACCAGATAAAAAGCCTGAAAAATCATCCCGATCATCTTCTGCCGATGAAAATCCAAGTCCTTGTTGTTAAATAGGGCCAAATTCTTATCATTGATTAAAATACTGCCTTCAATATTCCTTTCCAAACCGGCGATGGAATAAAGCAAGGTGGATTTGCCACAGCCGGAAGGCCCGAAAAAAATAATAAACTCGCCGGGATAAATTTCCAAGTTAGCGTTAAGCAGGGCATCAACCTGGTTGGGTTTGCCCTTAAAGTAGATAACATTTAAATCTTTAGTTTTGACTATGGGTTTTGGCATACTGCTTGCTTATTATCTGCTTTCTACCTCCCGATGCCGGTCCAGCCGAAAACGTCCTCAAAATTCTTCATAATAACCTGGAAGACAGATTCCTTTTCTTTGGGAGTAAGAATGGTGTAAACCTTGGAAACGGAGGAATTGCCGTTGGAATCAGCGCTGATGATCTTGAATTGGTAAATGGCGCCCGGTTCAAAATCGGTAATGACAATAATATGCTTGCGAGAGAAACTGGTATCCAAAGGAGTCTTGTTCCACCTGTCTTCCGCTATAACGTCAGCGCCTTTCTGATAGTAAACCTGACCGGTAGCCGGTTCATTGCTTACCCAAGAGACAATGGTCTGGATGCTGGTTTTACGGCCGGGAGAAATGGCTGACTCGGTCTGGACTTGCTCAATAACCGGCGGATAATTATCTCGACCAGTCTGGAAGTCCGGAATCTCTTTAGTGATGATATTACCCTTGGCATCAGTGCTGGAGAGTTCTATTTTGTAGGTAACGCCGGATTCAAACTCATTAATCTGCATTTCATGAATGGTGGTATAGTTTTTATCGCCCGAAACTTTAATCTCATCCAATATCAAAATATTATTACGGTAAGGCGTGTACTTTACTTGAGAATTGGTTTCACCGGTAGTAAGCCATCTAAAAATAGCGGTGCGATCGTCTACGTTCTGTATATTATAACTGGAAATCTCTAATTCCTGAGGCCTGGTCTTGAAAGTAAAATCCTTGGATTTGGATAAAGCGCCGCCCAAAGCCATGGAACGGACTTGGTAATGATAGGTGGTCTCCGGCTGTAAATCATACAAGGACACGACGTGAAGATTGGTTTGTTCTTCGCTATTGCCGATAACTTGCAGATAGGCGTCATCTCCCTGTTTGGAATCATATTTGTCATCGGGAGCCAGAGCAACGAGAGAGTTAGATTCCTTATCGGTTGACCAGGAGACGGTGGCGGAATTGGCGGTAACAATGACTCGCGGTTCACCACCTAACAAGGGCGGAGGGACCATTTCGGAAAGCTGGCGGATAAGGTTGTATTGGGAAGCTATGGCAGCCTCCAGAGAGTTAATGGAAACACGCCCGGACATGGCTGAGATGAAAGAAGCGGCGCGAGACATGGCAGCGGAAAACATTGAGTCATTATCAGTGACAGAAGCGCTGGAATCGGTTAGACTGGCATCGGCCGGCAAGCCCAGAGCGTCAGTGGTGACAAAAGTAGCATCTTCAGAAGTGCCAAGGTTGCCGTTTTCGTCGATAGAATTGACCCGATAATGATAAAGGGTGGAGGGCTGGAGATTGACTAAGGTATTGCTGTGGCTGGTAACCAAATTAGCTCCATAAGAAGCGTTTTTATAAGCAGTATCCAAACCGAATTGCACTATGCTGTTAGCGGTTTTACTCGTCACCCAGCTTACCACGGCGCTATCGCCGGAAATACTGGAAACACCAACCTTAGAAACAATCGGCTTACTGCGATCAATAGATGATCCCCCGCCTCCACCGCCGCAAACTACGCCAGCCGCCCCGGCAGCTTCGCCGGTCGCTTGGGCCTGGAGCTCTCGCAACAGAATAGCTGATTCCTGTGAGAGGGTTTCCAAAGTAGTAAAAGAATATTCCAAGGTGGAGGAAGCCTCATTGCCTGAATTATCAGTAGAAATAACTTTGTAATAATAGGTGGTGGAGGAAGATAAACTGGAGAGGACAATATTGTGGTTAGTGTTAAGATTGGTATCTTCGGAACTGAGCGTGTAATTGTCCGACTCTGTACCGTAGACCACTTGGGAATCGGACATTTCATTGGTGGTCCAATTAATCAAAGCTTGGGTGTCAATGACGATGGTGGAAGTAACATTATCAATAACCGGAGCGACATCATCGTAAGGAGTAGTGAAAGAGTAATAATCGCCGGCATTATTGTCAGTGGCCACACCGGAAGCGACATAGTAATAATAAATAGTGCCGCGACTAAGTCCGGTCAACGCGATTTCATGACTAGTAACCTCTTCTGTGCCGCCCAAGTGCTCAAAGGAGGCAAAATCGTCGGAAGAAGTGTAGTAAACATCGGAATCGGCAACAATATCAGTATTCCAAACAATGGTGGCGTTATTATTAGCCACATTGCTGGCGGTAACGTTGCTAATAACCGGCCCGGAAACAGTAGTGAAGGAATAACCATCGCCCTCATTGGTATTAACACCGGAAACAGATAAAGCATTCTGCGACTCCACAGTAAAATTATAAGTTCGTCCAGGCAACAAATCAGTCAAAATTACACGATGACGTCCGATGTTACTAACATCCTGAACCATAGTAAGAGAGCCAACGGCAGTATCAAAATCCTTACTAGGATCTAATGAATAATGGATATAGGAGTTGGCCAGTTCATTGGTATCCCATTCAATAGTGGCGGTCTGGGTGGTGGTCGCAACAACCTCCACATTAGTCAGGATGGGCGGATTGGGATTGGATCCGCCAACTCCATCAGCAGAATCATTGACAACATTAGTATAAAAAGAAGTATTACCACTAGTGTCCTCCGCATAAACGCGATAGTAATGGGTAGAATCCAAAACGAGATCCTGGTGGAAATAAAAATTAATGGCATTATCATCAATTAGATCAATTTCTTCATAATCTACGCCGTCTGTCGAATGCTCTACATGGTAATACTTGAAAGTAGTAGAAGCCAAAGCCTTCCAGACGATAAATTCTTGATAGGCCGGTACAAGGGTATCGGAAACATCCTTAATTATAATATTGTTAAGCGTATCTGGCGTAATAGCACTAGCAGTTGAAGTATTATTGTAGGCATCCTTGAACATAACATAAACCCGTTGGGGGTTAGTGGTCAGCATAATACTGCTGGTAGTATTGTAATCAATATAACTGCAACCGCTGTAAGAGCTACTTAAAGTTACGCACATCTGCAAACTATCCGAGTCATCAGTGGCGCTAAGCGCGAGGGAAGCCGGATAATTAGAATCATTAATTGTGGCGCCATGGGCGTTAACCAAGATCGGATAAGCGCCAGGAGTCGGATTAGCCACATCCAGAACAAACGAGGCGGTAGTAGTTACTGCGGTATTATTGCCACCCTCCAAATCATCCAAAGTTATCCTGATTTGCGTCTCGGCCGCATATTGACCATTAAGACCATCATTTTTGGCATCCCAAAGAACGGTGTAAGTAGAGGTAACGGTAGCACTGACCGTGGTTGTGCCAAAACCGGCTAAAAGTCCAGTTGTACCAGAGGCATTAGAAAGACGATCGGTCGAGATAGCCGTCCATGATTCTCCCCCATTAATAGATCGTTCAAATGAGGCAATAACGCAATTAGGACAATTAACCCCGGAAGAAGCCGTATCAGGATCAACAATAGAATAAGTTAGTAATACCTTACCATCACTGGAACGTTGACTGGCGGTAACCGAGTCGCCGGTGAATTCAGGCGGGGCATTAACTACATAAGTAACAGTTACATCAGAAACACTAGGAGTAGAGGTCCCGCCGGAAGCCAGTATTATCCGATATTGGAAGTATTGATCATCCCCTCCCGACATTAATGGATGATTAGTATCAGTAATGGTAATGTTATTTTGATTATACTCAAAATAGTTATCACCGGTACAGCCCGCCTCAGTATCGCCGTAACCGCACCAAGGAGCGCTCTCTATTGTTGAGGTAGAAGCGGAACTGCGAATTTGTAACTTAACATTATTCTGTGTAGAGGTGCCTGTAGCCGTCCAAGCGATTTTGGGAATAATATTGCCTGAGGAACCAGAGTCGTAGATGGAGGAAATAAGAGTGTTAGAAATAGTACCGAGAGAAAACTTAGCAACATTGAGCGACCAGTTGCCTTGATTGGCCGTAATATTTAAACGATAATATCGATAGCTAGCCATTGAGCTTAAATTATACGTTCTAGTTTCTGAAGCCGACCAACTAGGCACATTAGTTTGCGTATCCAAGATTGAAAAAGTAGAAAAATCATCATTTGAACCCTGCAATGTCCATGTTTTTGGAGCAAAATTATTCTCGCTAGATTGAGCTGTAACTCTATAAGAAACAACAGGAATAACTTGAGACATATCTATCTGAAGCCAGCCATATGTATTTGTTGGCGCCCACCTTGTTGCCACAGAGCCATCAAAAGCTTTATAAGCGGCGCGAGAAGCGTCATACTCACTATCAGCTGAAACGACGTAAGGTGAATGTGACGTATTTGAGGATAAATCACTTGGCGACACCGTGGTATAAACTATATGATTCCTATCATAGCTACTCCAATTAATCGTTACATCATTTAAGGTCGCAACAGAACTAACATCGTTAGAAGTGAAGGTGGCGCGGTATTGAAAATAGCGTTTACCACTAAGCGAAGCATCAGGAGTGGAACCACTGCTAATAGCCGTCCAAGCCGACCAATTAACATCATCATCACCAGTCGGTGAAGCAGTAGTACCGGTACGAACTTGCATAGTAACTGCTGTAACCCCACCAGTAGTGGAAGCGTTCCAACTGAAAGTTCCAAGATTAACACTAGCGCCAAAATCTTTGACTGCGGAAGTAAATGCTCCCGAATTGGTTCCAAGCTGATCGGCTGGAGTAGTGGTAGAATTCTTAAGGCAACGGACGGGCATACCATTCATTTTAAAATAACCACCATTAGTATAAACATATCGACCGCTACCAGTACCAATAAGACGATTCCATGCAACATTACTACTGTACTGAGTAGCTGACCAAATATAAGTAGAGGCATTACGTCCGTAATACACACCATTACTCCACCGACTGCCGGCAGCAGGAATTAAAAAACCGAGCGTTGTACTTGTCCTTAAAGCAGTGCCTTCAGTAGTACCCAAACCAACATTTACAGTAGTTATATCATAAGGAAAAGTTGAAAGGCAGGTCGCACTATCCTTACCTAATAAACCGCAAACCGATAACTCTAAAGTATTAACTTCATAATGAGTCGGCACATGCCAGCCAGTTGGACATATACCTTGCGGACCAGGAGCTTCGGTTACTGAAGAGGAGGTGGCATTAAGGCCACTTTTCATTATAGTAATCCATTGATACAGATAACCTAACTTGTTGGCGTCAGTGGCCGCGGCACAATCCTCGGCAGTGTTGGCAGTATTTCCAGGGCAAGAATAATAAGCAGTGCTCAAACTGGCCCAAGCGGCAGATGTTGAGGCACTATCACCTTTTACGATAGCGTCTCCATTGGGATAATAAATGGTTTGTAAATTCTGACCCATCCAACATTGGCTAGCGATATTAGTAATGGGGTAAGTAATTGATTCCACGCCTCTAACATCGGTCATCGTAGTACCAGAACCGCAAGGCTGACAGGTCGTACTGCAACTTCCGCTGTTACAATCATTATTCTGAGTACAAGATGCGCCATTTGCTAAACTGCAATACCCGCCAACACAGGAGTTAAGGGCGCATTCAGTGCTTGTTGAGCAAGATGCTTTAGCGGCTTTTAACGCTATGACTGAGCCGCTACTGCTAACATAAACATTAGTAGAAGAACCGGCTGAAAAATCAGCCGTCAAAGTATCTATAGTGGTAGAAGAATAAATTGCCAAAGCTACAGATGAAGAAGCTTCAATGCCATCGTCTTTGCTATAATATTTATTCCAATTGGTCTTATCACCAGGATGGGTGGCGATGGTGGAAGTGGACGCTCCCCCGCTCCAATCGGTCTGCACCCAGGCAAAGGTAGCGGCCATAACCCGAGAGACAAAAAAGAAGCTCAAACAGAGGATTAACACGGTCAAAGCGATTGAACTGACCATCGTGGCCGTAGTCGCCCGTTTTTTCTTAACATGATGAACCCACAAGGCTTCTTTAAGATACTCCTCACGAACAATATTTGCCTTTTGCCTATTATCAAAATTAATACCTAGCGGTTTGGCGCTACTAAAAAGTAAATTAAAGCCAGAATCAATGTCGTGAATCAACAAAATAAAATAATAAAGTAATTTAAAGCGGAAATAAGGGGAATTAAGTTTACTGAAATCCTGCACATTTTTTTGAATATAATGATCGGAAAGTTGGGAAATGCCGGGAATAGAAACGCCATAGCGGTAAGAGAGGTAAATGAATATATTAGCTGATAACAAAACGAGCAGGAATATACTGCTCCATCTTAAAACTATAAGGGAAGCGACCATTAAACCGATGATAATAGTTAACAAAAAAATGTCCCACAATTTTGATTTGGAACTTAAGAAACTTAAGAAATTTTTGTTTGAAAATCGGTTCTTTACTCGGTTCTTTGCCATTAAAATAATATTATCCCTCAATAATACTTCTTCGATACTAAAATACTTCTTCAACACTAAATATTTTTTGATTTATTTGTTCATTGTTATTAGTATATTATACCATAAACAATGATGACGAGCAAAATAACAAACTGGGGATAAGTAAGTTTGCAGACAATTCCCTGGCATCGGTTAATCTGATAAAAAATGATCATAAAAAAATACTGTTTTCGACATTTCGAAAACAGTATTACTGGCTGAGCCGTTGTCCGGGCTTGAACCGGAGACCTCATCCTTACCATTAAATAGCCCTACCCCTAAACCCCGTATTTGCCGTATTATATTGGCAAAAATGAGAGTTTTGTTTATAAAATGCGTACTGTCGTGTGGACCCATTTACCAGCCGGATTACCGGTTGGAAAAACGGCTCAATTTGGCAACACTGCAATAAAGCTATTTAATTGTTAAGGTGGCTCATTGGGATCAGTGTTATTATAAACTATTTAACGAAATTTAGCAAGTTTTAGCGCATCCATTTGCTTGATAATATGATCATCTGATAGCGAACGCAAATAGCTTAATGTCATCTTGAAACTCCTATGTCCGAGCAATCCGTAAAGTCCAACCAAATCATTAGTCTGCATGTAATAATTAACCGCGAACGTGTGCCTGAACCTGTGTACGTGGCAATTAATACCTGTTACCTCATTAAGATGATTAATCGTATGTTTAAGGCCATGCGCAGTATAACGGCAATCTTTGGTACTGGATACCCAAAACGCTTCGGTCGAATAATCTCTGCGGCAGTCCAAATATTCCTCAAGGAAAGGTAATAGTTCAAGCTTCAATGGTATATTACGTGTTCGCTTTGATTTTGATGTCTCGCCGCGCACAGTAACTACCTTCTCTCTCAAATTAACGTCTGACAAATTGAGGCCTAAGAACTCTCCTTTTCTGACTCCTGTTAGATTGAAAAACATAATCATGGCCAGATTTCTTTTTTTAAGCAGTTTATTCTCCCAGACGATATCTCTGCTGATGGCGACGTATATTTTGTCAAATTCTTCTTTAGTGAACGCCCGCTTGTCTGTATAACTGACGTCTGGCCAAGCAATGCCCTTAAACGGGTTTTTAGCCAGATACTTATTTTCAACCAACCACATAAAAAATGAGCTTAATTTACCTCTGATAGTGGCTATGCTTGAATTCTTCAGCGGCCGCACAACCAATTTGTTACCAACCATCCTTTCCCGGGTCTGCGCGAAATCAAAAAAATCTACCATAAGGTCAGAATTCAAATCACTTAGTCTGACATCGGGTTTGAATTTTAGAAGCAACTCGAAACTATCGTGATAATTTCGGATCGTCGCTGTTGCTTTTCCCTCGGAACTTCTGCGTTGTTTAACAAAGGTTTCGAATAGTTCGACCAGACTGGCTTTATTCTTTTCTTTTTGAGTCATATAAAAACTATGATTATACTCCAATCATAGTTCTTATATAAAAAAGGGGTGACTCCTCTTAAATTCGGGCTTAAAGGGAGAATAAATAAACCAATTAGCCCGGCCCTATTTTGCGAATATAGCCGTCGTCTACGTATCCATACCCCAGTTTATCCATAATTTTAGAAATCAACAATTCTTTACTTTGAGAGGTTGTGCCATATTCTTTCTCCAATTCTTTTTTTGTTTTTTTGTACAATTCCTTGATTAAACGGTTGCGCTCTTTGTGAACTGTTTTTCTTACTCTCTTTTGCGGCTTCCAACCCTGCTGCGTTAATATCTTCTCAACTTGATTCCAATTCTGATTAAGATATCCCAAAACCTCGCTTTTTGTACTATCGCCGAATACTAATATTTTTACATACGGTTCTTTATGATCTTTATAAAACTCCTCTAAATCAACGTCATCCGGTTCGAGCGTATGTTTGGGGGGCAATATCTTAGCCGAGGAATAATAATATCCGGGTAGCTGGAATTTTTTATCGCCAGTTGATTTTCCAAAAAATATAAAATCATCTAAATGAAAAACATAATCTAATGGCACCTTATATTTCTCCTGAAGATAAAATAACGCATCAAGAACAAATATGTCTTTAGTAGTATCGGCAAAACACTTCTGACGATCATCCTGATCTTTAACTCCTTCGGATGGTATGCCGAGTATTCTCCTTAATTCTAACACATCCGCCTGAAACTTATCGTTTAATGACAGTTTATATAAATATTCTTCACTTCTGTTTGCTTGTTCACCTTTTGCCATATGCATTAATTTCCGAACTGAATGCCTCGAAGCCGTCGTAATAGTCAGGACTCTCTTTTCTAATACTGGCTAAATAATCGTTTACCTCTTTATTCTGGCTTGCCATTTCAAAATATTCGGCGAACCATTCATACGCTGACGACATATCAATTAATTTTCGATCGTAGGCGCTTTCAATAGAGGTGAGATCGTTTAGGTACTGATCCAAGTCGTCAGTACTAAACTTTCCCCCGTTATCTTTTAATATTGGCTTATTGTGCTCAGTTGCAGAATAGATGGACTGATTAGTGCTATTTAATAATCGATCTTCAAGTCGAAATAGCGTACTAAATTTCCTGTCCTCTTGAACGTTATTCCACTCTTTAATTTGAGATACTGCCTGAAACGTCGCCGCTCCCACTCCAACAATCGTAGCCAATACTAAAATTATGTTTAACCAAAATATTTTTTTAGACAATTTGTCTGAACTTTCACCCAATACTTTTGTGGTTTGTCTAAATTGTTCTATGGAAAATGTAATACTCTGTGCACATTGACCAAGAGACAAAGAAATATTTTGGGCTGACTGGTGAAAAGACGACGCGGCAGCATTGGTACATTTCACCATTAATGTTGTAAGATATTGTTCTCCTTCGAGTGTATTATGGTCGGTTTTTTTTGCAAATTCTTCCATTAACTCCTCTTTACTTTTTTGCTGGACGTCGCTGATCATATAATATTCATTAATTTACTTCATACCCCCAGCCCGGCTGCCACGACTTTGTTTTTCTCCAATCTTCGGCAAAGGCCTGTTCCCACGTTTTACCTCGTAGTAGGATGTCTAAGGCCAACTGTGGCGCCTTATGAGCCACAATTGCGACATTCTGGCCATCGTAGTTTTGTTTCAGAAATTCGATAAAATCGGCGATTCTGGTTTTCACGTCCTCATAACTCTCGCCTCCGGGGAATCGTTCTGTGATACGGTCTTCCTGCATTGGTTCCACAATTGCTGACGCCTTGGCATTATATTCTCCGTAATTGCATTCCCGCAATCTTTGATCCTGAACTATCGGCACGGTTTCTCCAAAAGTCAGTTTAGCCGAATCAATCGCTCTCTGCAAATCAGAGCAAAATACTACGTCAAATTCTTTATCTTTGATTTGATCCTTTAGGTCTATTGACTGTTTTACTCCCAATTCAGATAACCCAACATCAAGCCAACCGGACGAGATATCTTTCTCGTTATCGGTTGTTGTTCCATGGACAAAATAGGTTATTTTTATCATATTTTTTCATTACGCATGATTACAACGCTATTAATTCAAAACTCTGTACTTAAGGTGAAGATATGAATTCTCAAGTTGATTAACTGATTCAAGCTCAAGAGCTCGTAACTTAAATAGTTCGTCTTTCGAATGAAGCGACTCCCCATCCATCAGAGTTGGAGTATTTTCTCCACCAATCATGACTGGCGCCATTACAAGAGAAATATAGTCAACCAGACCCCTTCTTATAAACTCAGCATTCAGCATTCCTCCCGATTGTATCGTAACTCTTTCAGCCCCAAAATCGGCTTTCAATCTTAAAAACATGTCTTCAAAATCAATCTTGTCTTCATATTTTACAATTTTAATATTATCCAATTTATCTTTGAGTTTATAAGCGGGATGATTTTCGTTTGTAGTAACTAAAACAACCATTTTGCATTTTTTGGAAACATATTCTATACCTCTTTCATTTAGATGTGGCTTATTATCAATAATAATAAAAGTAACTGGAATTTTAATAGGCTGATCGGTTTTATCATTAAAACCAATTTTAGAGAAGACGCGGCCCGAATTTAATGAAAAAAAATCAGTTTGCTTTTCCAGCTCATAATATTGTTGCAGCCCTTCCTTAACTCCATTAATCTTAGTAAAATCCGAGTCTACATCCATTGTGTCCGTATCTCCGGTTGATATTTTTCCATCCACAGAGATAAGTAAAAATAATGTTGTTATTGGTCTATCCATATACATTTTGTGGCAATTAAATAATTAGTCGTAATAAAAAAGGAAATTCTTTATAAGGCTGATTGAAGTAACTCGATCCCATATGACCTTCATGTAATATTATCTGGCTACCGCCTAAGTGATTAAACATAATCCGGCCCTGTGTGTCATCGCAAGTCCATGGATCATTATCGGAATTAATAAAAATAAATTCTTCGGCCTTGCCTTTTATCTTCTCCCAATCGTAATCATCGACATTTTTCTCGCTGTCGGCAGTTTTTCTCAGTGCCTTGGCATAACCGGAAACTAAAATAGCTTGTTTGATTGGTGACTCAAATTTTTCTAAAACGCTTAAAATTATCTGTGCACCAGCTGAATGGCCAATAATCACGGTTTCGCTATTAAACTTTCCATTTTCTAAAATAAACGGCACCCATTCCTGCCGATTGGGAAATTTAGGATTTGGCAGGGCGGGCAGCCAAACTTCATATCCCTTCTTTTCTAAGTTGTCTTTGAGCCAAGGAAACCAGAATAAATCTGGTGAATCACCCGTGCCGTGCAGTATAATTGCGTTTTTCATATTATTCAATTACTTTTAGTAATTCTGGAAACTCATCGGTTTTTATATCATCAAGCGTGTAATGTCCACGACCCGGAAGTTCAATCACTTCCCCGCTTAAAGCGGCGTGAAACATAGCCAAACCTTTCTTGCCATCCTCCTCCTCGTCATCGGCAGTAAACATAACGATTTTACCAACTCGATCCTTTATTGTCTCGTCAATCAGAAAATCATAAAAATCATGCCGAGCGACATCATCGCCTTCAGCGATTTTCCAAGGAGCTACCAAAATAAGTTGGCTGATTTTTCTTTTGGTATCACTAAGCCAACGTACCAGAAAAGAACAACCGCAACTATGACCGATTAAAACAGTATTCTCATCGACATGATACTTTTCAAATTCTGCCTTAAACTTATCATAATCTGGACTCCATGGTTCGGGCATTAACGGCGCTTCCGTCATAATGCCACGCTCAATCAGTTTTTGCTTAACCCAAGACTGCCAGTGCTTGTCGTAAGTTCTGGTTTCCGGGTTCATGGCTTTTTCCGCATCCGACGGACAACCATGGATAATAATGCAATTTCTTTTTTCCATAATTAATTGAACTAATTTAACATCTATTATAAATTCAACCAACTTAAGATATTGCTTATTGTCTTCCAATCTCATCCAGAAGGTCTTCTGTAATTGTAAATGGCGGCAAATCATTTTCCGGATAAGCTACCCGGCAGGTGAACTGTTGTCCATTAGTCACGTAAATGGGCAGATGCAATTTCTTGCCGACTAATATCAAAATATCTCTTATCGTGACGTCTTCGCCCAGCACGTTATTTAGCATCAAAACTAAATTTTGGAATTGCGTTAATTCATCCTCACTGCGAAATAGTAATTGACCGTCTTTTTGTAATTTAACATCTTTTGATAAAGCCAGATCAATTTTACTTAAAACTAAATCAGCTAACTTATCACGAACGGAAATGCCTCTAAGTAAATCAGGTTCCAACTGTGTTTTTGCCATATACTCGCCTTTCCACACGCCTCTAAGCGGACCAAATGATGTTTTATAACGCCGATCATCAGGATCAAAATACTCAATGTCGGTTAATTTATCTTCTATGTCCGAAAACGAATACACTAATGCTAATTGATCTTGATGGAATAATCCAGTTAATTCTACGGCAGCTTCGCCGGGTTTAGCTCGATTGGCCGTCAAACTAATTAGATCGTCATTTCTGAATTTTGATACAGCCATATCACCCCAACTTTCAACAAGGGGTATTCTTAACTCGCTCATTCTTTTTCTACTTAAAAGACCATATTTCAAAATATTATAAAATGCAGAAACTCGTGTGCTATGAATACAAACATCTGGATCGCGAAAAATATCAGTTATTCGATCTTTGGCTTCAATTAAACTTTCTGGAGTTTCTTCATGCTCTAATAGCTTAAGGATTTCGGTTCTCATTTCATCCAAAACCAAGGCCTCCCTATGCGCCTCGTCAATTAGCTGATCCTTATCTGTATCAGGCAATTGGTCAAATCTTTGCTGGTCATCTGATTTTCTAAAATCAAATTTTTCTGGCATATTTTAGTTACTTTTAATCTAATTTTATCACTTTTTTTAACGAAAGACAATTACTCCCACTGTTATAAAAACTATCTAAAATAGGCCAAATATAATTAAATGCGCACTGGACTTGACATTTATCAAGATAAATGATATACTAACATGTTATTCCATTGTTGGAATTTCGTCCCTGTCCGGGATGGCTGTCGCCGAAAGGACAAAGCACCCTGACAACAGGAAAGGAACACGTCATGAATGAAGACGATGCAGTTATGATTGTCGGATATCTGACTCGCTCCAAGGCAATCTGGAAAGATCCAGTATTGCTCGCCCTCGTTGAATCGGCGCCAAGCCCCACGAAAGCGTTTGCTTTGGTTTTGCAAAAAACCGGAAGCCAGAAAAAGGCGAAAGCCGGTCGCTGGTACGCCTGCGCAATTAGGGATTTTGGCAAAGATTCACTTGGTGCACTCACCAAAGTTCTCCAGAGTCCGCAAGGTGCGGAAAAGCTGGAGGAGCTGATTCTGACCACGTTCCCCGATTTATCGGAGGAGCAGGAAAGGAGAATGCCATGTACAGCGATCAGGCAGTAGAAATAATCAAGAAGAATGGCAAGAAGATGACGGCCGATCAATTAATGACGATTGGCCGGCAAGTCAACAACACCGGACGAGTGAAATATTTTGCCCGGGAAAAAGATTATCATAGCATGGATGGAAGGAAGTTTGATTACATCCCATATGACGCCTCTAATGGCGAATGCGAGGCATGGCTACCAATTGTTAAAACCGGCAAACTGTCCGCTGACCAACTAATGGAAGCTGGCAAAACAGCCCACGATTCGGATGTTTGGCGGGAAATTGTTAGCCAAGGAAAACTTTTGGCCGAGCAACTTTTGCAAGCAGGGATATCGGCCCATGATTTCGATGTTTGGAGACAAGTCATTGCCTCGGGTAAATTATCAATCGAACAGCTGTTGAATGTTGGTCTTTATGACTCTCTCAAAAATCCGTTTTTTGTTCGCTGTAGCGACAGGCCAAATCCGTGGCGGCTCTGGTATGAGATTATCCAAACTGGCATGCTGTCAGCCGAACAACTGATGGACGTCGGCCGTCAGCTCAAGGACAACTGGGGATGGCGAATCATCGTCAAAACTGGCAAATTGTCTGCCGATCAGCTAATGGCGGCCGGACAGGAAGTCATCAAAACCGGCGACGATGAACGCGAGATGTATGATAATCCCAAAACAAGAGGCCAGAAGCTTCAGAGTTGGCAGGTATGGATGGCTATCATCAAAACCTCTGAATTGTCGGCCGATCAATTGATGATAGCTGGCAAGGAGGCGGCTCACAAGGACGTTTGGATTGAAATTGTCCGCACTGGCCGGCTTTCGCACCAACAACTCAAACAAGTGAGCGAACTGGCCGAAGCGTTCGGAATCTACACGACCAACATCCAGTGGGCAGTTGAAAACCAAATTGACTGGAAGGCCATAACCACAAACGATCAACTCATTGAGGTCGGGTTGGCGGTCGAATGCTGGACGATTTGGTCGCGAGTCGCGGACAAACTTGACTGGTCCGGTCTTTCGGAAGAACAAATTCTGGAGATCGGCTTTAAGGCAGACAACAGCCGCGTCTGGGGCAAAGTCAATGCCAAGATTAATTGGGAGAAAAAATCTGTTAATAAACTCTTGGAACTTGGGCGTCGCGCCAACTATGACTGGACTTGGTTCAGAATTATTGAAACCGGCAAGCTTACTGCCGAACAGTTGATGACTGCTGGCAGCGATGCCAATAGCTGTGAGGTTTGGCGTCATATTGCCGAGACCGAAAAGCTCTCGCGGAAACAATTAGAACAAGCCGCCAAGCAGCTTAAGGATCGCTGGTTTTGGGATTGGCTTATAGTCAACAAGAGGGTGACGTTGACTGGCTTGTCAGTGGATGAATTGTTGGAGCTCGGCTCGCTACTTAACAGCGAGCGTTACTGGCAGATGATTAACGAAGCGATCGGAAAAAAGTCGTAAGCACATTTAGGAAACAAACAACGCCGAGAACAAGGAAGTCCTCGGCGTTTTCATTTTGTTAAAATTCCATAAAACCACCATTGTGAAATAGTGGTTTTGGTAGGATTTGGTAGTTTTTCGTTGTTTTCTATCGATCCAGATTGATTAAAATGTTGCCACCGCCGAACATACTGCCGTTATACTGGAATTGCAGGCCGGTAGCTGTCTTTGGTACTTCGAAGCCAACCCATCCTGTGCGCTTGCTGTTGGCCAGAATTTGGCCGTCTAAGCCGAAGCCGGGGTTCTCCATGGCTTTATTGGTCACTGCCACCTGATAGCTGTTTTTATCACCGTCTCGGATAAACATCTGGCCGAGAGTGCTAACGCCTTGGCCGGTAGAGCCGGTATTCTCGATGGTGATATTCAGATTAAGCCATTCGTTGCCAGCGGTGGGTTTGCTGTATTGGCCGCCTTGGGAGTATTCGACTTTATTGATAGTTACTATTGAGCTGCCCATCTTAACCTGATCTCCTACTTTGAATACTTCGTCTTGTTTGGCCGCCGTATTCTGGCTGCCTGAGTTATTAGTATTGCCCACTTTTTGCGGTTTGTTACCGCTGGAGGCGATGGCGATAAATAGTATAATTACTACGATCAGCCAGAACCACCAGCGCTTATAAAACTTTTTCTTTGTTTTTTGATCTTTGTTTTCCATATTTTGCTATTGTTTATTTATAAGTTGAGTAGCTGGAGGTTTCGACTTTAGGTTTTTCAAATAAAAAACCCACCACCAGTTAGGGTCTTGCGACCCATATACGAGTTTCCCCGTATAACGCAACGAAGCGACCCTGATGATGGGGTCTTTATTTTCGTTGCGATTTTTGACCATGCCACTGGCCGAGGCCGGGGTTTAGGTCTATTAGCTAAATTGTACTATTATCCTATCATTTTTTTCTAATTTTTGGAAGTCCTAAGGTTGGTTTTTAGCCATCAGGTCGGCAAGCGTTATATTTTGGCTTACATTCTGATTATATCCATATGGCTTTCCGCCGCGCATATAGTCCGGGTGGCGATGGCTCAGCCAAAAGCGGATTGACGGGCCGTCACCTTGAAAGGCCTTAACTAATAACAACTCTTCAACAAAATCCAGAATATAGCTTTGTACGCGCTCGATTTTGTTTTTGAATGTCACATCTTCGCGAAGCCATCGATAGTAGGTATCTCGGCTAATGCCGACATGCTGTGAGACGAGAGTGACGCTTGATCCGCCTGAACGCTCAAAAATCGTCAAAAATCGCTCTTTGGCCTGCCGCGTGCTTTCACGTTCGATTCTTGTTGTAACTTCGCTCATAGGGGCAACAGTGGCCCCAAGCGCCTCAATTTTTACCGGAAAACCCAGTAAATTGTCAGATTTGTCGGATTGCATGAAAAATTTTAACCTATTTTATTATATTATCCCAAGGATTTTGACTTTTGACAACTAATACTGTGGGTAGTAGAATTAAGCCAAGAAATACTGAGTAATATTTTTGATTAGGAATAAATCGATTATTATGAAATTAAATGGTACAAAAAAAGTTGAGTTAGAAAATTCAATTGGTCGACATTTTATCGGATACACTCTGAATGCGAATGCTCCTCAAGGACAAAATTGTTTTTCCTGCAATTACGTGCTTGAAAAAGATTATCGAAAATTTTTATTAAAGATACTCTTGAAAAATAAAATCAAAGGTCAGGTTAATAAGGAGCAAGCACTTGCAGAGGTGTCAATTTACAAAACAGTAAGCAGTCCATATGTTTTGTCATTAGTTGATACCAAAGAAGACGAAAATTATATTTTTTTATTATTTCCTCTATTAGAGGGAGGGAATCTCGCCGAATATATTAAATCATCGCCGCTAAGTGAAAATAATATTATTGAAATTGGGGTCAGTATATTGCGAGGGATAGCTGATCTATGGCGGAAAAATATAGTTCATCAGGATCTCAAGCCGGAAAATATATTCATTCAATTAGATGGCTCCGTAAAAATTCTTGATTTTGGATCTGCGCGATTTCAGATAAGTCCATTTCGCGGAGAAGCGCGAAGAAATTTTGCGTATTCATCTCCCGAACAGATTTTAGCGAGCAGGCCGGGTAATGCTGAACTTTTGCGCATGACTATTGATGATCGCATTGATGTATATGCAGTTGGCTTAATATTATATCGCTTGATTGAAGGTCGACATCCTTTTGAGGGCAGTGATTTCCCGGCTGAAGCCATTTTCGCTGGTAATGTGTTGCCGCCACTTAATAATGAGGGTGTATCTGATGGTTTGAAAAAAGTAGTTATGAGAATGTTAGATTCAAATCAACTAAATAGACCAAATGCACAGATCGCAATCAGTTATCTCGAAATGAAAAATGTAGTACCGCCAGAATTACAAAATGGTGGATTTTATTATTGTGCTATTAACGGGACGAATCGATTTATAAAAATGAAAGATCAAATGCCGGGATTGTTTGACGGAGTTGTTGTGGAAGCATCTCAGGTTCCTAAGGACGAGGCAAAAAGAATTAAAATTAGATATGGATTAAAAACGGTTTTAATTGATCCGCAAGCATATTTATTTCAATTTCCGAAGCATCAGTCTAAAAAGTTTAAGGGACTATCTTATTATGAACATAAAAATTTATTTAGTGACATGCCACTACTTCTACAAAAAATTAAGGAAAGGGGCGGCGATATTATAAATTTTTTGAATGAAATAGTCGGACATCAACTTAATGCAGGAGCTACTGCAATTATCCCACCATTTTTATACATTGATGAGTTTAATAACGACGCATGGAGTATAGATCAAGAAATTACGTATCTGGCACTTGATATTCTTTCCAATTATCGGAATGTCAAGCCTTTTGTAAAGGGTGTCGCTATGTCACAAGAAATTTTAACAAGTGACCGCTCACGCAATAAAATTTTAGAATATTTAACCTCGTTAAGTGATAGGGTTGAGGGGTATATTATTTTATTAGATTCATCGCACTCTACCGTTGTGTCTGACGAACCGTGGCTTAAGGGAGCACAGGATTTATTCACAAAACTATTAAGTACTGGAAAATATGTTATTTGGAGCAAGGCTGATTTCTCTGGCATCGCTCTTGCTCCACTCGGGGTTAGTATAGCTACAGGAGAAATGCTAAAACAAAGACGCTTCAATGTTATTGAAGACAAGCAATCTCAAGCGCGTAAAGTACCTTGTTTTTATTTACCAGCAATGTTTGCGAGAGCGACATGGCCAGAAGCATTGAACATTCTTTCTGAGTATGAAAAATTTAATGATTTAGTGTGCCAAGATGCTTGTTGTTCGGCAGTAGATTTTTCTTCGCCGGCATACAGAAAGGAAGGCGATCTTGCGGGACACATGATGTTAGCCGTAGGCAAACAGTACGGCAGATATAAGGGTGGAAGTGGAAAAGTTGTTTTAGTTGAAGATATTAAAAAAGCGAAACAACATTATGAATCGCTAAAAAATCATAGTAATTTACTCGTCAGAGAAGGTTTGAGAAAAAATATTAAGCCATCGTCCAGCTTATTTTTAGATAGCTGGTTGAATACTTTGAATAGATAATGATCTTCGCCAAATTTTTTCTCGCAAATTAACTTCGTAAACTTTATTGCTACTAAAATTATTTGATGTCGGATGGTGTAAAACTTTTATTGTGTTTTCATCAAAAACAATTAAACCTACGTTATGTTTTTTGAATAAACTAATGTCAGCATTTTTCGCATAATCTTTATATAATGCAAGATAACTTTTTTCGGCAAATGAACAGTACCTCCATGCTTGATATAATCCCTGTTTCCAATCAGATATTTTAACTTCAATAGCAATAAATTTAGTTTGTTTTGTATTAAAGTCGTTCTGCACCATTTTTTGTGGAAAAGACGAGATTAAAATATCGGCAATAAATGAATTATTGCCAACCTCACGCCTCATCTCAATGTTTTTTCCCCTTCTCGAACGTATAATTTTTGTAATGCCACCCTCTTGCAGTGTTTTTATTAACTGCGATGTTAGTACGTATTCACGTAACATATATATTGTTTATTTTATTATATCATTTTTTTTGACGCAGGTAAAAAGATGTTTTCCACAATTAAAATTTCCCTTGAATATGGCGAATTTATTGACTATATATACGTTTTCACCTCGTACAGAATGCGGAACTCTTTTACAAATCAATTAGTGGATGCTTGGTTATTTGTGCCCTCAGGTGCTCGATATTGGCCGCCAAGTATATCGTCGTGGTCTTAATGTCGCTATGGCCCATCATCTTTGCCAGTGAATAAATATCACAGCCGCCCTCCAGCATCAGTGTGGCAAACGTATGGCGTAGCTTGTGAATGGTGAAATTAATGCCTGAGGCCTCCTTGATACGGTCGACCAATCTCTTGAGGCCACTGGCCGTAAACCCGCCGTTTATAAACAGCGAGGTGAAAAATTCCGGGCAGGTTTTGTTCAGTTTTCGCCGCTCTGCGAGATACTTGTTTAATGTCTCCGCTAATTTGTAATTGATCGGCACCACCCTGTCCTTACTCCCCTTGCCCTGTCGGATAAATATCGACAAGTTCTCGATATCCACGTCAGTGAACTTCAGGTTTAGCAACTCCTTTTTTCGCAAGCCGGCCATAATAAACGTCGAGAAAATCGCATAATTGCGGTAACGCAGGAATTTTTCCTTGTAAGGATAGTTATCTATCACTTCGAGAATTTTCATTGCTTCTTGCTTGGTCAGCTTCGGTGGCAATCGTTTTTCCAATTTCGGCGTCTCGATGTCATCAATCGGATTGCCGGTCATATACCCCTCTTTGACGCACCAGCGGAAGAACACGGCCAGCGACTTGTGATAGCAGATGAAAGTGTTAGTCGTCCATTTCTGCTGGGTACGGCCGTGATAAAACAAATTACGGACGTTTTCCTGACTGACCTGCTCAATATCCGTAATGTCGGATAATCTGGCGTAATAGTTGATCACCTGCCGGTAGCGCTTGATCGTCGGCTGGGAAAACCCCTTGATGAACTTTGAATAATCAAAGAACTTTTGCGATAAAATTTGTATAGTCATAAAAAACACTGCGGTTTTATTGCAGTGTTTTCCATATTTGAGCCGTTGTGCGGATTCGAACCGCAGACCTACTCCTTCACTTATACCTCCATTTCAAAATTATATTGGAGGGTTAGACTGTATATCAAGCGTGGCAAATTATGCTTTAGCTTCCCTTGTCAGTCGTTCGGGCGATCGCTCGCCACGGTCTTAACCATTTCTGGCCTTTAACCGTAATTCGGGATTCAACGATTAGTTTCCTAATCGAGGGGCAAAACCTGTTCGGTTCACCATGGAGTTGCTCTACCAACTGAGCTACAACGGCATTAAATTTTATAAAACAATTTTATCGGGACGACCCATTTACGGCCGATTGATGACGGCAAAAAATGGATTTACCGCAGTAATTCTGCGGTAAAGGGCAATTCTCTGGCAGCAAACCTCGGCGGATTTGTTACCATGGATGCGCTCTACCAACTGAGCTACAACGGCAAAAACAACAAAACTATTTTAACACACCTCTTACATTTTTTCAAGCGCCTCTTTAAATCTGGCCAATTTGGCATTTTCCGGGTTAATTTCCTTCAACTGGCGATAGGTTTTCTTGGCTAATCCCTTGTCTTTAACTATAATAGCCAAATCAATAACCTTATCAAGATATTTTGGATTATTTGGTTCAATGGCATTAGCTTTCAGATAATTATCCAAGGACTTGTCAATCTTACCCAAAATTTCATACACCTTGCCCAGGTCGTCATAATAACCGGCGATCTCCACATCCACATTAATCGTCTCCAACATAGCCGTTTCCGTATCCTCTAATTTTTCTTTTTGCAACGGTTCGGCCGTATTATTTTTCCGATACTTAAGCGACTTAAGCCTGATCAAATATTTAATCACCTCAGCCGCCTGTTCATAGTTTTTACCGTTCCGATATACCTCGGATAGCAATTCATAGGCGCGGATATTTTTCTTATCGCGAGAAATAACTTCAATCAAATCCCTTTCTGCGGCCGCCAAATCATCCTTAGACAACAACTGCTCCGCTTCCGCGAATAAATCGTTAATGCTTTTAGTTTTGGCTTCTTCCACTTCGCCGCGACGCTGATATTTTTTCTCTAATGTCTGCACCTGTTCCTGTAACCTGTTTTTTAATCCGCCGACGCCGGCCTTAATTGGCGACATTACTTTATCCAAGCGTTGGCGCGTCTTATCGCTTTGACGCAAAAACTTTGACTCCAAAATTTTAGCTTTGGTGTCAACATGTTTTTCCTTGGGAATGGAACTGATATCCAAAATCTTCAACTCCGGCAAATGCCGCCAAATAATGCGAGCCAGCAGGATCAAGGAGATTATTAAAATTATTAGAACTGAAACGTTTAACAACATAAAAATTTATTGGAAATCACTCGAATACCCTCGACGGATAACAGTAGAGCCAACTTCATCGCCCGCTACCGAATAATTTAATTAAGCGTTCCGTTTCGGCGGCAACGGCGTCAATTGACGGTTTTAGAATTTGACGCGGATCATAATGATTTTTTGGCGTGTCTTTGATTGTTCGCCTTAACTCTTGAGTGAAAGCGCGACGCAAATCCGTATCAATATTGACGATCCGGACGCCGAATTTAGCGGCTGAGCGCAAGTCGCCATCAGCCAAACCGGAAGCGCCATGAAGCACTAACGGCGTCTGCGGAATCTCCTGCTGGATTTTCTTCAGCCGAGGAAAATCAATCTTTTCTTTACCCCGGTAATAGCCGTGCATAGTACCGACAGAAACCGCCAAGGTATCCACGCCGGTACGGCGGATAAACTCCTTCACCTTAGCCGGATCGGTCATATAGGTGTTGGGATCCTTGGGCACATTCTTAAGTACCGTACCTTCTTTGCCCAGCATTGCTCCCAACTCAGCCTGCGCCCAAACGCCATGGCTATGGGCAAAAACCGCCGCTTTCTTGGTTAAAGCGACATTCTGCTCAAATGGTAAATCCGAACCGTCAATGTGGACGGAAGAAAATCCCGCTTTAACACAATCGACTACAACTTTAAAACTATGACCATGATCCAAGTGAATAGCAATGGGTATTCTCTTGCCATCGGTGGTAGCAATAATCTTAATCAATTCCGTGATATTGGTCAAGCCGGCATATTTAATGGCGCTTTCCGAAACTTGAACGATCACTGGAGACTTTCGCGCCACCGCGCCGCGGATAATACCCAGTGTTACTTCTAAATTAGAGGTGTTAAAAGCGCCCAAGGCATATTTGCCTTGTTGCGCACCGTTAATAATTTTTTTGATATGAACTATCATAAATTTTTAACAAATTTTTATTATAGAAGAAAACTCCTTTATTTTCAAACTCGCTCCACCAACTAAGAAGCCGGCGAAATGATCCAATGGCACAAAATCTCCGGCGTTGGACGAATCCACTGAACCGCCGTAAATAATGCGGACATTGGACTTGGCGATAGCCATCGGCATATTGTCAATAATCTGCTGCCAAATAATACGAAAAGCCTCTTCAGCCTCGGCCGGTTCAATCGCCTGGCCCAAACCTATAACCCAAACCGGTTCATAAGCAACCACCAGATGCTCGCTAGCCAGAAAATCAACGCCTTGCAAAGCGGACTGAACTTGGCGCAACAAGACATTACCGGTCTGCCCTTCGCGACGCTCCTCATAAGTTTCCCCCACGCACAAAATCGGTGTTAACCCGGCTGAGAGAGCGGCCTTAAGCTTGAGATGGACCATTTCATCAGTCTCACCTAAATTCTGCCGCCTTTCCGAATGGCCGACAATAGCATAACGGCAACCGGCTTCACGCAAAAATCTGGGCGATTCGCAACCCGTAAAAGACCCCCGGTCCTCCCAAAAAATATCCTGGGCGCTCAAAGCTATTTCTTCTTTTTTAACCGTTTCCGCTACTAAAGTCAAAGCGGAGATAGACGGTGCCAAAACCACGTCCCTTTCTTCCAGCACATCATTGTTCAAAGCCTTAGCCAAATCATGAGCCAACTCGGCCGAAGCAATCGGACTTAGATTCATTTTCCAATTGGCAATGATTATTTTACGCATATGTTTAAATTAAAAAATCCAAAAAATTCAGTATGCCGGTGGTAGCCAGAAACACGATAATTCCGGCAATCATGACCCCGGCGACAATCGCCAAAAAAGCGCGCCGGTTATCAATACCGAACAGCCAAGCCGCCAAAGCGCCGGTCCAAGCTCCAGTCATGGGCAAAGGTATGGCCACAAAAATCGCCAAGGCCAGCAGGCCGTACTTTTCATAATTCTTGCCGATCTTATGCCTGGTACGTTTGAATAGCCAAGCAAAAAACTTTTCCATCAGCCGACTATGCTTAGCCAGCCAAGCGGAAACCGGACCGATATACAGCAGAATCAGCATCACCGGCAATAAATTGCCGACGACTGACAGGCAATAAGCCAGTAGAGGGTTAAGCTTATAAACCGTCAAAGCTACCGGCAAGGCGCCGCGCAACTCTACGATCGGAATCATAGAAATCAACAAAACGACCCATGACGGGGGCAAACCGGCGAGAAATTTTATCAACAGATAAACCATATCACCAAGAAAAATTATTAAACACCCAATAAGCCAAAGATTTGGTATCGGTAAAACGGTCGTAAGTGGAAGAACTGCCCAAGACAGCGATTAATAGCCGCCGATCGTTCTGATCTTTGACTTGGCTGGCAAAACAGTAGCCGGCGGACGGCAAAGTGCCGGTTTTGCCCGCTTCCAACTTGTAAGAATCCCCGCGATAGCCGAACTCGGCTTTCAAAATCGTGTCCGTGCTATTGATATGGCGCGACAAATTCTTATTGATAATCGGCACATCATAACTCTTAAAACTCAAGGCCTTGCGGACTTCGGAATGGGAAAAAGCGACTTTAATCAGCTTGATGACGTCTTCGGCGCTGGCCTTATTATCCACAGACAACCCGGTCGTCTCACTGAACTGGCTTGAATCCATGACTAACAGCTTGGCATATAAATTCATTTGCCTGACAA
Source organism: Patescibacteria group bacterium (assembly GCA_041650895.1). Lineage (NCBI taxonomy): Bacteria > Patescibacteria group bacterium. The sequence goes on from JBAZKF010000001.1 coordinate 282,788, forward strand.
ATTCTTCCGGCTTCAATCCGGTGGACCTGGACAGAGCTACCGCCGCTTCGTTGGCTGAAGAAACAAGCATGGTATAAAATAAATCACGAACAGTCAAGGTGTCGCCGACCATTAAAGCCGGTTTGGCTCCTACGCGAAAATCGTCAGCAGTCATCGTGTACTGCTTATCCCAGCCGGGGTTATGCTCCAAGAAAACCAAGGCGGTCATCAATTTAGTCAAGGAGGCAATAGGACGGCAATCCTGGGAATTCTTCTCATACAAAACCGCGCCCGTTTCCGGTTCTACCACGATAAAGCTTTTCGCCGTAACTTTAACACCTAAACTCTCGCTGTCTATGGCTTTTTCCGGCAAACGAGCCTCAATTTTCTGTTGAGTCAGGGGCAAAGAATTGGCTGGCAGAACGGCGTCGGCAGGATTGGTGGCCTGCGCTTGCAGAAATATTGCGGCCAAGAATAAGTTGAGAACGGTTTGAAACATAATATATTAGTTAATAACTGTTAAATTACAAACAAGAATTAAACTGCCAGATCGGCGGGAAGTTCCTGTTCCGCCGCGCCGCCGGTAAGGCCGTACAATAATTTTTCCAGATTATTATTGCGATTAAGCCGTTCGTATTCCGGCAATTCGCTGACCGAACTTAAGCCCAGATGCTTCAAAAAATCAAAAGTTATCTGATAAACGTTTGTGGCTTTGTCCTTATCTTCGCGCGATTCTATCAATCCCCGCATCAGCAAATTGCGCAAGATCAGGGAGCAATTGACTCCGCGTATCAATTCTAGTTCCACCTTGGAAACCGGACCGCGATAAGCGATGATAGTAAGCGTTTCCAGCGATGGCCGGGTCAACTCTCCGGTTACTTCGGTTTTTAGAAACTTAGCCACTATTTCCGACGATTCGCCAGCGGCCGCCATCTGGTATTTATCCTCAATATTGATTATCTCCATGCCACCCTTTTTCTCCCGATACTCCTCCCGCAGTAATTTGAGCTCTTCCTCCACTGCTGTTTTGTCGCTTTCAGCCAATTTGGCCAATTCCGCAACGCTCAGCGGCTTATGGGAGATAAACAACAATGATTCAATAGTGTTTTTTAAATTCATAATTGATAATTTTAGTTGACACTGACTTTTTCCACTTCTATCTCATCAAAAATGCCTTTTTGGTTGACCGCGGCTTCGCCGGACTTGATTAATTCCAATAACGCCATAAAACTGATGACCACTTCATGCTTGGATTTGGCGTTGGCGATAACTTCTTTGAAGCTCATTTTTTGCGCCCGCCCCAAGGCTTCCCTGATACCGCTGACCATTTCCTGCAGGCTGACCACCTTTTCCATTATTCTCCTGGGCAAACCGGTTACGTATTCTATGCGTTTCAGAATCTCCTCAAAAATCGCAGTCAAATCACCGGCAACCAGTGCCGGTGGCGGAGAAAACGCCGGCCTAAAATCAACCGGCAGACGCTCGCGCGTAAAAGAATAATTATTTTCCATTAGTAACGCTTCAAGTTTTTTGCTGGCCTCCAGGTATTCCTTGTACATCTTAAGCTGGGCTTCCAGCTGTTCGGCACTGTCCTCTTCCTCGTCCGCCAGTTGTGGCAACAATAACTTGGATTTGATAACCAAAAGCTTTGTCGCCACCGTCAAAAAATCCGCCAGCTCTCCTGCCGGTAAATCCTTATTAGCGTCCAAATAGGCAAGATATTGATCGGTAACCTTAGCCAAAGAAACTTGGGAAATATCAAGTTCCTCTTGCTCAATCAACTGCAGCAAAAGATCTAATGGCCCGGAAAATTTATCTAAAACTATTTGATAATCCACGATTCTTCAATAATTTTTATTCTAAATTTAAACAAATTATAAAACAATTATACTGATTATGATTATTTAATACTTGACTTTTTATCTATTTATGATATAATCTAACCAGAATTTTAAATAGAAGCATCTGCCAAGGACATTAACAACTATTAACGACACAGAAAGGAATTGCCACCATGATTGAAGGAACTGCTACTGTAGTTGAACTCTCACCGTTTTGCATAAGCCCTGTCGGAAAAAAAGCCAGATCGTTCGCCCTGGTTTACCAAGGAAGAACTCCGGAGCAGGAAAAGATCGAACTGGAAAATTATTCTTCTTGCGGGGATCCCTTTGCCGCTATGTCGCCAGACTCCCTAATGGTTAAAGATCTAATAGATGCAATTCATCAAACCAACGATAAAATGGCTTTCAGCATGTCCGGAATCAGCTTGGGTGATAATCCAATGGAATTGCTATTTGGTATTCGCCGGGGGCAGTTTAAACGCTTGTTCATCATTGCCATGGAGCATGATCCGTTACAGCGCCCGCATTCCAGAGACGGACTTATCACCGGAGCCTGTGTAGCTTTTGACATCATCACCCTGTGTGAAATGAGCGCAGTCAGGGTTCCGCCGATATTTCTCATCGTATCGTCCGGCACCGAAGAGCGGGCTTCACTGACAAAGTCACTGGATGAATTCCGGCCGACTTTTGAAAAACACGGCGTACGGATTATTGATGAGCGCAAACTGATCCATCATCCGCGAAAATACCTGAGGTAAACCCTCGATTTTCCTTTTGAACTTTGCTCGGAGAGCGGCTAACGCAGTCGCTCTTTTTTATTTTTTCTTAATCGATTTTCTCACTGATTTTTTAGGAGCTTTTGGGGTTGATTTCCTAACCGGTTGTTTGGTTGCCGCCTTGACAACCTTGCTGACTGCTTTCTTGACTGACCGTTTCACTGTTTTCTCTAATTTCTTGACCGTCTTCGGCACTTTAATCTTGGTCTTTTTGCCTTTCTTAGCTTTGACTTGTTTTTTTACTTTAACCATTTTTTTCTTCGTCGCCTTAGGAATCTTGTAGCCGCCTTTCATGGCGATATCGGCCAGACGCGCTTCTTCGCTCTGAACAAAATCCTTGACTTTCATCAAGACGCTGTCGGTAAAACTGCCGGTGGAAACCACAGCCTTCTTCACTCCGATCATGGCTTTGTCCACCACTACTTCCATGTCATGAAGACGACCGAAGGATGACAAAGTGCCCGGCTTAATCTTTAACACCTTAATCATCACCTTTTCATCGGGAATACGGACGCTTTTGGCGCCCAAAACTTTCTTAAGCTTGGCCATATCAATTTTCTTATCGGCCGGCAGAACCACTAACACATGGGTTTTGTCCGCTTCAACTAAAATCGTCTTGGCGATTTCTTTGAGCTGTTTTTTCAAGGTCTGCGCCGCATCATAAGCGGTAAAGACAGTCTTGTGGGCCAACTCTTCATAATCAATACCCTTGGCGTCAAGATATTTCTTGACTTTGACTGGGATTGGCATAAATTTAAAAATTACTGATTACGGATTTAAAATAAATAAAATTTAATCAAACTGCCGGCTGACAGGGATAGGCAACCGAATACTACCTCACCGCCGGCGTCTCGCCTTTTATCGCTTCCGGCGCCACATCGGCTTTGGGTAAAAGGACTTTCTTAGTGAAACACTGCCGGCCGACGCCATGATAATACCAATTTTCCCCTTGCCAGCTCTGCGAATTATCCGCAGTCGCATCAGTCAAAAACGTTGCGCAAAATTCAAATTCATTCGCGGTCTGGCGGTTATATTCAATCTGATCGCTTTTTACCGCTTCTACGACATTCTTGTATTTGGCGGCGCTTAAATCAACCGGTACGGCGCCGTCCTGCTGATAATCAATTTCCAACAAATAATTGATTTGTGTCATGTCATTGACCAGCTGACTGTCCAATTGCTTATTCCTGGTGACAGTCGGCGAATCTATAATCATTAATCCGGCGACCAATTCAACTAAAACTACAGCCACCAAAACAATGGCAAAGACCAAAGAGGTTGGGCTGTACTTCTGATAGGCCTTGCGCCGCAAATCATAAAAATAATAGCTGAATATTCCGGCGGCAATCGCGACGACGGTCAGAATCTTCAAAGCGACGCGCCAAGTCTGTTCGCCGTTTAGGAAAATAAAAATCAATCTGACTAAAGCGCCGATAATCGTTAAGGCGGAAACCAGTAACATCAAATAAGTCAGCCAACGATATATGCCGCTGTTATGATTCAGCTTATTCTTCTTATAATTGCGATGCAAAAGATTGACAGCCAGAAAATACACCGGCACCACGATAATTAAGGAGGCAATGGCATATTTGACCACCTCTTGCGAATACATGGTCGGATAATACATTTGGAGCTTTAAGCTCTCAGCCAAATATCTGTTAATCAACTGGAAAGCGATACCACCGATCGCCCAGGACATCCAGCCCAGAGAAATGAAGGATAATAAGTTGAGGAAAGCGTCTAAAGCGCCCTTGCCTCGGTAGGAGCTGTTGTTACTTGGCATACGGTTAAAATTAAATTAAGATAATTTAAAATTATTGATAATTAAGACAAACTTACAGCCCAAAAATTCCGCGGCCAGCCGGCAAAAACTCATGCGTTCGGAAAAAATCTCAAAGTAATCCATAGGTTTGGCCTCCTGCGTATCAATCTGGATTTTAAGGACTATTTGCTTGAGCAAACGATTAACTTTCAGGCTGTTGCCGGTTGCGGCGTAATTGACCCGATCATGGATATCTTCTCCGCGCGCCTGAATTTCGCGACCGATAACGCGGCTGCGATGCACGTCAGACTTATCGGCCAGAACCAGAATCGCCGAAATCTTATCAACTATTTTCAATTCGTCCTTATCGTGGCTGACAATGGCTTGGGTAATGCGGGCGATATCATCCGGATTAACGTTTTGGGGGATGAAAATCTGCGAAAAAAGCATAGCCGCCCAATAATGATGCTGGGTACGGCCCAAATAATTGCCCATGTCATGGCAATAGCCGGCGATAGCGGCCAATTCCTGATCCTTTTTGACCAGTCCCAACTGTTTGGCCAAACCGCGGCAACGCTCCGAGACAATATTAACATGCCGGTAACCGTGATCCGTATAACCCAAAGCGATCAAGTATTTTTCTGTTTGGCGGATAAAGTCATCGACATAAGGATTAGCCTTGACTTCCTCCAGAGTCAAATTTTTCATAATATTTGTCACCTTCAAATTACTAAACTATTTTATGAACTTAATAGTAGAAATAATCTGCCTAAAATTGCCGGCTGACGAAGAAAGTCCGCTGTCTTGCAGTTTTATCATCATAGCAGAACCGAAAATCAAAGCTGAAGCATAATCTTTCATCCCCGCCTCAGTAAAAAATATGACATTATTGCCATTAATCACCTCTTCGGTTATTCCGTTAATCGATCCATCATTTTTTAACGCTTTTAATGTTTCCGCATAATTCTGAACGGAAAATTTGTCAAAATAAAGACCATAACAATCTTCACCTTCGCAAGCACCCCTAGAAACCGGTCCAACATTTATCCGCCAATTCGATCTTACCTGCGGATAACCGCCAGTATAGACGCCGGCTGAAATCTCCGGTTTCGGCCAATTCTTGGGGTACTGAAATTCCAAACCGTATTCTTGGCTTTGATAAACCGACCAATCGGCTATAGTGGTTATTGTCGTCGTAGAAGACGAGGTTATCAACCCGGGACGGCATTCGCCTCGGAAAAACGCCCACTCCTCACACTGTGTATCATCGGGAAACTTGCACAGACCGGATTGATTGCCTTCCAAGTCAGTAATAATTTCCAAGGTACCGCCTTTTTCCTGACAATTCACCGAAGCGGGGTTGGCTAAGCCAGTATTACCGGCATTCTGGCACTGCGCAAACTCGCAATTCGGACCTTCACGGCCGACCGACGAACCATCCGGGCAAATCTTGGCTTCCATCGTGCACGCCGTTGGCGCCGGTTTTTGGCCGGGCAGAGTACAAGCCGATAAGATAACAGCCAGGGAAATAAAAAACAATGGGGCGATATTTTTCATAAAAACAATTGAGCTTTGTTACGTAGCCTGTTACGTAGCATGGCTATTTTGTTACTTTATCAATGCTTTAAATGAATTCTTTATGTCAGTAAACTGATTTCTTTGAACGGTATACCTTTGATCAGAAACATACTGACTTTGATACATTGCAAAAACATAATTATTGTTTTCGCCAATATAAGCGTTAAGATCTCTTTCGCCATTTACAGGATCTTTTTTCATTAATCCCCAAGTTTCTTTCGTATAAATACCAATCGTGAATATATCCGACCAACCAGGCATACCAAAAGAAGCATAGGTTCTACCGGCTCTATCCCCGATTGAAACCGTATATCCCGCCCAATCTTTAGGCAACTGCAATGAAAAACCATAAATCTGATTTGAATAAGCAATACCAACAGCATCTATAACCGAAGTTAATGGGGCTGCGGTACTAGCTGAAGTATTTATGGGAATACCGGTTACTGATGATTGATCATTCAAGCCGGCAGCCTGTTGATAGTTTAATCCCTCGATCTTAGCAGATAATAAGCTAATTTCTGAGATTACTTCTTGTCGTAAACCATTAACTTGATTGACTTGACTGATATATAACACCAAACCGCCTAAAATCATAATAATAGCTACTACTGATAGAGAAACAATCAAAATCTTTTTGTTTTCCATAAATACTATTTAATTATTAATAATGATTATTAGTTATGCGCAAGCCATAAATCTTACACTGTAACGCCATTTAATCCGCGGTTTGCGTTTGTTCGCCGTAAAGATTGACGCCTTCTTTTTCGGCGCGAGCTTCTACGCTGTCGGCAATCCTAATATTAGCTTCGCGCAGAGCCTTCAAACTGGTATAATTGGGCGCGTCCATCATCAAATCGCGGCTGTCGCCGGTTTTGGGGAAGACAATAACCTCGCGGATATTGGGTTCGTTGTGCAATATCGCCAACAATCTGTCAACACCGGGGGCGATACCGCCATGAGGCGGGGCGCCGAATTCAAACGCTTCCAGCATATGGCCGAAACGGGTTTTAATTTCATTCTCACCGACGCCCAAAAGCTCAAAAATTTTCTGCTGGATATCATGCAGATGGATCCTGATGGAGCCGCCGGCGACTTCAAAGCCGTTTAAGACCAAATCATAGCCGTAAGCGCGCCATTTCTTGGGGTCGTCGGGATACTTTTCCATATCTTCGCGGTTAGGCATGGTAAAAGGGTGATGGGAAGCGACTAATTTGTTCTCTGTCTCACTATACTTAAACATAGGCGGATCAATCAGCCACATGAACGCCAAAACATCCGGATCATTCTTGTCGGGACGCAAATCAGGCTTATCCGTGCCGTATTTATCCAGGCATTCGGCATAAGTCAAACGCGGAAACGGCTTGGCTAAAATCTTTTTATTAGGGTAGAGTTTTCCCACTAATTCAATCATCATCGGCTCAATCAAGTTGAAAATATCTTCCTGCTCAATAAAACTCATTTCAATATCCAATTGTGTGAATTCAGCTTGACGATCCCCGCGAGTGTCCTCATCGCGAAAACATCTGGCGATCTGAAAATATTTTTCCGCGCCGGCTACCATCAATAATTGCTTGAACTGCTGGGGCGATTGCGGCAAAACATAAAACTTGCCGGGCCACTGGCGCGACGGCACCAAAAATTCCCGAGCGCCCTCGGGCGTGCCCTTGGTCAAAATCGGCGTTTCTATTTCCAAAAATCCTTGCTGTTCCAGATAATCACGGAAAAACTTATTAACCTTGGAACGCATAATCATGTTTTCGGTCATACGTTGAGAACGTAGGTCCAAATAGCGGTATTTGAGGCGTAATTCTTCATTTATTTCAATCGTATCTTGATTAATTTCAAACGGCGTCGTCTTGGCTTCATTAATGATTTCCAATCCGGTTGCGAGCATTTCTACGCCGCCTGTCGGCAACTTATCGTTGACCATATTGGCCGGCCGCTCATTGATTTGGCCGGTAATAGCCACTACGTATTCGCTACGCAACTTCTGCGCCAACTCATGCGCCTCTTTATTGGATGGAATAAAAACGACTTGCAACAAGCCGCTGCGGTCGCGCACGTCAATAAACACTAACTTGCCATGGTCGCGACGCGTATGCACCCAACCCTTGACCAGCACTTCTTGCCCTGCTTTATTTACCACCTCCTGGATCGGCGTTCTTGTCATATTTTTCTTGCTTGACTGCCGCGCCCTCGCCTCGCGGTGCTAATTAATATTGTGTATATTATAACAAAATCTGATTTTTAATGCAAATAAAGTTGGCCACCGCAAACAATTAAAGCATTGGAAGGCTTCCAATAAAAAACCATGGCGGAAAACCGACATGGTTGTGTGCAAAAAGTAATAAAGAGGAGAATTAGGAAACTACGGAACGGGGACGCAGATTGCCGAGCGGACAGCCGGGGTCGTAGCAATAGACCCGAAACTTGCCGACGCACCAGCGCACGCACGGGACGTAGCCGAAGGCACTGCGAGAACCGTCGCAACGAGTGATCTTCTGCTTGTTGAGATGATCCTTTGTTTCCATGAAATATTTACCTTCTAACAGCAAGGGTTCAAGCAGAGTCGTTCCACTCAAGCCGATGGCTCGTGTTTGATTCGCGGTCATAGCCACTTCATCCGGCTCCACGTCGCCGCGAATCCAGATGGCGTAATGGCGATTCGGCTCGCGGTCGTTGCGTCCTTTGACTGCCGCCGCGTCCAAATCATCAGTCCATTTCCATGACGGAAACATTTCGGCGTTTTTGGCGAAGGCCTGATTGCAGGTCATGCCCTGCGGTACAACGATCAGGCGCTTGGTCCAATCACGACGAAGCGGAATAAATATGCCGGAAAAATCAACCGACATATTAAACTCGTCCCGGTAGTGGCGCTCCCAACTTTCCAGTTGGGCGAGGGTGTCGGCGTCGTGTTGAAGCGCTGGTAGAACCTGCGGTTGTTCGACCGGCGGTATCAAAAGCCGCCGCACTCCGCGGTTGAGGCCGCGACGATTCGCCATCCAATTCTCGTAAACATCGCGCGACATATCCGTGGGAGTTGCGGTGATCATTGCCCCATATAACTCGCGCTGTTGTTCTGCGGTTAAACCGCTTTCTTTGGCATTCCCAGCTTTCTTAGGCATGGGCATTTCCCTTTCTTTATTGAAGTGCATTTGTCCTTGTGGCGTTATACCGCTCCGGACCGAGCGAAATCCCGACTTTCGAGATTATCAGGCTATAATATCATGTCAACGGAATTCTGTCAAACAATCATCCGTACTATACTATTGACAAAATATTCTTTGGATGATATAATGAAATATCAATTTGGCCAGCGATTAAAAAACCGAACATTAAAAAACCAACCAAAATGAAAGGGTTGAACATGAAAATCGGCAAATTGATTCGATCTTTTATTGGTTTTATCAAAAACGCCAGCATCTCAATCTGGCAAATTTCCAGCGGCATTATTTGCACTGCCGCGATAATCGCAGCCGGAGCAATTGCCCTGACAATACCCTTCTACGGCTGGTACTTTAGCCTCATTGCTTCGGTCACTATATCCGCTTTTCAACATCGGATTAACCGATTCTTGCTGGTGGCAATATTATTGTTGTATGGACCGCTTATTATGTTAGCGGGCGTCCTCACAATATGGCAGGATTTTGTGATTATAGCTATAATCCAAGGCGCGATTTGCTGGGTGATTTTCGTGGGATTTTTTTTACTGACCTGGTATTTTGGGAATTTCAAACGGCGGCAAAACCAGGCCCCTCAATAACAAAGCTCATTCCTCCGTCCCGATATTTTATCGGGACGGATTTTATTTTGACAAAATAATACCGCGACGGCAGAGCCGGCGCGGCGCAAAGGACATTAGAAACCCAGGGGTTGGTCACTTTTAACCAGTTCTTCCCAATCAGGCAAATAACGAAATTCAATCGGACGATCAGCTTCTTTGGCTGCTTTAATACCGTATTGCATGCCCTGGCTAAGACCTAAATCCATATAGACAACTGTCTTATCCGCCTTCTTCCCCCAAGCCAATCCGGCATCAATCCCCAACTTACGCTCTCCGGGGATTTCATCCCGCAAGATTCCCGTCTGGGTATAGAATAAATGAGAAGCAAAGGGATATTCACCGCGAATCAAACAATCGTGGATACAGGCCCTGGCATACCTGACATTTTTAGCAATTTCACCGGCAAAAGGACTTTCTACCAAAACCAAGATACCATTGTTGGCCATAGATGCTCCTCCTATCTGTTGGCTGGTTATTAAACTGCTTGGATAATATGCGTTATTTATAGCTTAATTGACGGCTAAAGTCAACGCTTTTGGGTCTTGTCTGAAACATAAAAAAATGCTAAAATTAAGGGTGTGGAAAACATTAATTGCAACTAACTACTGTCCATTTTTTTCAACAGTTGTAAGTATTATTCTTATCTAAATTTAGATAAATTATGGCGAAAGACGAAAAAAAGAAAAATTCCGGCGCCTATGGCGCGGAGCAAATTCAAGTTTTGGAAGGATTGGATCCGGTCAGAAAGCGCCCGGGCATGTATATCGGCAATACGGCTGAAGCCGGCTTGCATCATTTGATTTGGGAAGTTGTGGACAACTCCATTGATGAAGCCATGGCCGGCCACTGCGACACCATCAAAGTCAAACTTCTGCCCGATGGCATGGTTTCAGAAGAAGATAATGGCCGTGGCATCCCGGTAGAAAAACACAAAACAACCAAGAAATCCACCCTGGAAACCGTTATGACTGTGCTTCATGCCGGTGGAAAATTCGGCGACAGCGGTTACAAGGTTTCCGGCGGTTTACACGGCGTCGGCGTTTCCGTTGTCAATGCCTTGTCCATTTATACCAAAGCCGAGGTTAAACGCGACGGCAAACTTTGGATGCAGGAATACAAAATCGGTAAACCCCAAAAAGACGTCAAAGCCGTGGGCACCGCTAAAGGTACTGGCACCAAAATCACCTTCCAGCCCGACCCGTCTATTTTTACCGTTTTGGAATTCAATCTCAAAACCGTTCTGGATCATTTGCGCCAACAAGCCTATTTAACCAAGGGTATCAAATTGATTGTCTGCGATGAGCGCGACAATAATCCGGTCAACCACCTCTGCTATGTCTTTTATTTTGAGGGCGGCATCAAATCCTATGTCAGGCATATCAACTCGCATACTTCTCCCCAGCATCCTGACATTTTTTATATTGAAAAAGAGACTGACAATATCAACGTAGAGATTGCCATCCAATATTCCACCGAATACAACGAAACCGTCCTCCCCTTTGCCAACAATATTTATAATCCCGAGGGCGGCATGCACGTCATAGGGTTTCGCACCGCCTTGACTCGAGTCATCAACTCTTACGCCAGAAAAAATAATTACCTCAAAGAAAAAGACGCTAATTTAAATGCCGAGGACGTCCGCGAAGGATTGACAGCTGTCATCTCCATTAAAATCCCCGAACCGCAATTTGAAGGTCAGACCAAAGCCAAGCTGGGTAACGTAGAAGCGCGCGCGGCCGTAGAAAAAGTCATGGGGGAAGCATTTGAAATGTTTTTGGAAGAAAACCCCAAAGACGCTGAGGCCATTATGGGCAAGTGCATCTTGGCGGCCAAGGCTCGCCTGGCGGCCCGCACTGCTCGCGAATCAGTCCTGCGCAAGGGCGTACTGGATGGTTTTGCCCTGCCCGGTAAACTGGCCGATTGCTCTTCCCGCGACGCCAAAGTATCGGAGATATTCATTGTTGAGGGCGATTCCGCCGGCGGTTCCGCCAAGCAGGGCCGTAACCGCGAATTCCAAGCCATTCTCCCTTTGCGTGGCAAGATTTTAAACGTAGAACGAGCCCGCCTGGACAAGATGCTGGCCAACAATGAGGTCAAATCACTGATTATCGCTCTGGGCACCAATATTGGCGAACAGTTCAATATCGCCGACTTGCGCTACGACAAAGTCGTCATTATGACCGATGCTGACGTTGACGGCTCGCACATCCGCACCCTGCTTCTGACTTTGTTCTATCGCCATTTCCCCGACTTGATTAAAGAGGGTCATATTTATGTGGCCATGCCTCCCCTATACCGAGTGCAAATCGGCAAAGACGTCAGGTATGTTTATAATGATGAGGCACTAGAAAAAACCAAAGCCGAAATGATCGCCACGGCTACGGCCGGCAAATCAGCCAAAACGGAAAGCAAAAAAACAGCCAAACAAACTGAAGCCTCCGAGGGTGGAACTGCCGAAGCGGCCACCGAGGGCGATTCCGAGGTGGGAGAGGTGGAAGAACTGAGCGGCGGCATTAAAGTCAATATCCAACGTTACAAAGGTTTGGGCGAAATGAATCCTGAACAACTCTGGAACACGACTATGGATCCAAGCCAACGCCAAATGAAACGCATTACCGTAAATGATGCGGAACGCGCCGATGAAACCTTTGATATTCTCATGGGCGCCGACGTAGCCCCACGCAAACGTTTTATCCAAACTCACGCCAAAAGCGTCAAGAATCTGGACATCTAAAATATAATTAAAAATACACTCGTCCTTTGGGTGTATTTTTTTGTTTAAATTTGCTTGTAATTAAGCTGTCTAATGGATATTTGTGGATAAGTCTATTGACAAAAAAATAACAGTGTGCTATAATTATATGATTCAGAAACGAATCAAAAAACGAACATTTAAACCAATAATGGACAATAAAATGCTTAAGCATCAACGACTTAAACCGTAACAGTAAAAAGGAGAAGGAAATGCCTAATTTAAAAGATCTTTCAGTATTAGTAGCTGTAATCGCAGTAGTTAGTTTCATTTTCGCCCTAATTTTTATCGCTGGGTCCTTTGCCGGAAGTGACAGAACACTCGGATTTACAAGGGGCACGGAGAATTTGGCAAACGAATTTGAAAACGGAACACTGATAACAATCATCAAGTCTGAGCTACCTGAGCTCAAACCACTGAATGAAAATGACCAGACGAAACCGGGAACTAAGCTTGTGATTGTACGCTTCGAAAACGGGATGGTTAAAGTCTTTGCAACAACACAAAACTACGATCCGGGCACATACGTTATCGCCCAACTCGGCAAAGAGAAAAACATACTAATGCCGTCGGCCAATGTCAGCGAACTTACCGGCGAAAAAAAGGAGTAGCACAAATAACGCCCCGCGAAGATCATGTCTTCGCGGGGTGAATTATTTTTATAATTAATTTGTGTCCGAAATATGATTTATGACCAGCCGCAACTTCTTGCTCAGCCACTTCTAGAAAAAGTTGTAAAAAAACAAGTAACATAATTTAAAAACACGCTCAGTGGGCTGAGCGTGTTTTATATTTTAAGATTTTATTCAATATGATCAATGACGCACTTGATAGCTCCGGCCGGAATTTTAAGTTCAAACTCATGGCCAATACCCTTGCCGATAAAAGCCGAGCCTAACGGCGATTGGTGGCTAATGCGACCATTAGCCGGGTCAGCCTCGGAATGGCCGACGATCTGGTATTTGACTTTCTGGCCGTTATCACAAGTAGCATGAACCGTAGAGCCGATTTGCACCGTATCTGATTTCTTGTTCTTGATAATTACGGCGTTCTTAACCAAAGCCTCCAATTCTTGAATGCGGCCTTCAATAAAACTTTGCTTTTCCCTGGCTTCGTGATACTCGGCGTTTTCCGACAAATCACCCAAATCGCGCGCTTTGGCGATACGGTCAATAACCTCGGGACGATCAATTGATTTAAGTTGTTCCAGTTCTTCCTTGATCTTTTTCAGACCTTCGGAAGAGATATAACTTTCTGACATGTATTTGTATTTTAGACAATTTAAAAACTCCTCCATTAAAGACGATTTGAGAGATTAGAGCGAATTTATAGTAATAATGATATCACAGCCACCAAACCTTGTCAATAGCCAGATACAATAATTAACAAAACTTCAACTAAATAAGGCAAAATCCTCGCTTTTAATGCTGATTGCAGTCGAAATACTGCGATTCAAGCAGCTTTAACATAATACGCCTTATCTGGTAAACCACCACTGCATAACATCCCTGGCAATTGGCACGGAAATGGAGGAGCCCTCTCCGCCTTCTTCCACCAAAACAGTAATGCAAAAATTAGGATTATCGTAAGGAGCAAAGCCGGCGAACCAGGCATGATTGGCCTTAGTTGAACTCCATTGCGCCGTACCGGTTTTTCCGGCCACAGCAACAGGTAGGGAGTTCAAACTGCCGGCAGAACCGGCCGTTACGGTCTGTCGCATACCCTCGCGCACGATAGCCAAATTCTCCGCCGAAACGGGAATTTGCCTAATTACTTCAGGCTGAATATTTTGTCTAGTGCCATCAGCTTTAACAATCGCCACTGCCAAGTGGGGCTTAATCAGCTTGCCGCCGTTTGCCACCACGGCCGTATAATTATTGACTTGCAACGGCGTCACTAGCAGATCGCCCTGGCCGATAGACAAATGATAAGTATCGCCGATATACCAAACCTCGTTCTTGGTATCTTCTTTCCATTTGGCGTCAGGCACAAATCCCTGGTGTTCGCCGGGCAAATCGATTCCAGTCACCTGACCCAAACCGAATAATTTGAAATATTTTACCAACCGCTCCAAACCCAAACCGGAAAAGTCACCGTAACCGCCACCGATATAATAGAAGAAAGAATTGACAGACCAGGCGATGGCCTTGGTAACATTGGTTACGCCATGGCCGCCACTCTGCCAATCGGGAAAAAACCATTGGCCGACTCTGATACCACCGATGGAATTCACTGTAGTATCTTTAGTGATAACCTTTTCTTCTAAAGCGGCGGAAGCTATTACTGGTTTAACCGTTGAACCGGAGGGATACTCGCCAAAAATTGAACGGGTGAATAAAGGGTTATTAGGATCATCCAATAATTTATTGTAATCTTCCGCGCTGATACCGCCGGTAAAAAGATTATTGTCAAAACTGGGATAATCAACCATGGCCAAAATTTCGCCGTTTTGCGGATTAGAAACGATTACCGAAGCCTTCTTACCCGGCACTCTGGCGTTTAAAACCTCGTAGATTTTTTCTTGTAAAGCCGCATCCAGTGATAACACAATATTATCCCCTGGCACCGATTGATTCTGAGAGATAACTTTTTTCTCCCGGCCCAAAGCGTCAACTTCAATCTGCTCCTGGCCGTTAACACCGCGCAAATTGCTTTCATACTGCTTCTCCAAACCGGCCTTGCCGATATTGGCATCCATTAAATAGTCAGCGCTTAATTTTTGATATTCCTCCTGATTAAGCTTGCCAATGTAACCCAGAATATGCGACAAAGACTCGCTAGCCGGATACAAACGCCAAGAATCCACATTAAGTTCGGCACCCGGCAAATCATCGGTTTGGATTTTAATGGTCATAGCCTGCTCGTAAGGCACGCCGACACGCAGAGTTACCGGTTGATAGTAATTCTTATCGGCGCCGACCAGACGCGCCTCAATTTCTTCTTCCGGCATATCAATGATTTCAGACAGCCTAGTGATTTCTTCCGCCCGCTGAACCTTATCCTTGGGCAATTCCGCCGGCAACAAAGATAAAGAAAAACCGAATAAATTGTTGACCAGAGGCTGGCCGTTACGGTCAAAAATAATGCCACGATGCGCTTTGACATACTCAGTCTTGATGCGATTATTTTCCGCTAAAGAAAAATAATGCTCGCCGGAGATTATTTGCAACCAAAAACTTTTAGCCAAGATTACCGTGAATGCCAAAGCGATCAATAAAAAAAACCAACGGATCTTTTTGCCAGATAAGGACAAATTCAAATAGCCGGTTTCCACACCGCTTTCCAGCGAATTGCTTAAATCACAGCTATCCTCCACCCAATTCAAACGACTCTTGCGTTTGATGTCTATTGGTTCAATTGTGGCAAAAGGATTAGCCATACTAACGCGATAAATAATTAGGGCGAAAACTATTGGACCAACGGTCGATAACAAAAAAGACCACTGCTAGTAGCAAAGAGGTAAGAATAAGCTCTTGAGCCGTCTGCAACCAAAAGTTCCAACCGACGGTGGCATCGGTAAGACCGAAAAAAAACAAGCTTTGGGCAAATAAGGCAAAAATTAAACGATAGATAACCAAACCGATCGCCCCCAAACCGACTAAGGAATAAAAAGACCGGTTAGAAAAAATATTAGCAACAAGTATTTCCATAACAGCCGCGGATAATACTAAACTAACCGCCGTCAAACCGAAAGGCAAACCGGAATAAACATCCAAAACAATACCGCTAACGGCGGCAAAAATAAGCGACTCGCTGATACTGCGCAAGTTAACCAAGACAACCAGGGTGGCAAAAATCAGATTGATAAAAGCCAAATATTTAATCACTCCGCCGGCCAACAATAAATTGAAAACTACCGCGCCGATCAAGCAGGCAACGGCGAGTAGCGGACGCCATTTATTATTCAGTTTAAGGTATGATAACCAAGACATATGACAAATTACTCAAGGGTATGATCGGTTGAAGAATGGCGGTTTTAAAAATCTCCGATTCCACGGTTCTAACACTTTCCACTTTGGCAATCAATAAATCTTTGGGTATTTGGCCTTCCAAGCCAGAAGTAACCACCAAATCGCCTTGATGAATATCTTGATTTTGCGGAATATTAGTCATAGAGAAAGACAAACCGTATTGCCCCTCAACCAGACCAACGGTGTGATCGAGATTCTGCACTGTCGCTGCCACGCGAGATTTATTATCTGACAACAACATCACCTTGGAGTAATCATCAAAAACTTCGGAAATTTTACCAACCAAGACGCCTCGATCGGCCGAAACCGCCAATCCCTTGACGATGCCGTCCCTGGCGCCGCGATCAATAATAACAGTCTGCGACAAAGGATCGGATACGCCGGTAATAATACGCGCCGCCACGAACTGTTTCTTATCTTCGTCAATAAAATTCAACTCTTTTTTTAGTAGAGCATTCTCTTCTTCCAAGCTGTTTATCTTGGATTGATCCAAAGACAGATTTTTTATTTCCTCAATCAGCTTTTGATTTTCGGCTATAATATTCCTTTTACGCAACCAATAATCGGAAAAACTTTGAGTCTTTTGCGATAGCTCGTAAGCGCCGCTTTGCAGTGGTTTAAATAATAAGATAAACATGTTCTCCACCGGTCTCAACCAGCCTAAATAATGAAAAAACACGGCAATAAGTATTGCCGCTAAAGAATAAATTAATGATTTTAGCAACCTGTCTAACATCTAAAACAATTACTAATTTAAGAATTACAAGTTATGAATTGAATTTAATAATTCAATTACTAACTAATTTAGGAGTTAGGCACGACAATGTCCTTCAGTAAGGCCTCATCATCTAAAAGCGACCCCAAGCCGCGCACAGCGCAAGTCTGCGGATCCTCGGCTATATGCACCGGTATATTAATGCCTTTAGAAATGTAACTGTCCAATTCTTTCAACTGAGCCGTACCACCAGTCAAATAAATTCCTTTCTGGTAAATGTCAGCCACCAATTCCGGCGGAGTAGTTTCTAAGGTTGCCTTGATAATATTTAATATTTTTTCCAACGATTTGACGATGGCTTCGCGAACTTGCGCATCATTGACTTTTATTTCCCTTGGCAGTCCGGTCATAACATCACGGCCGCGCATGGCCATCTCCAATGGCTCCTTAAGCGGTAAGGCCGAACCGATTTTCTTTTTAATATCTTCCGCCACCATTTCGCCCAAAATCAAAGAGAATTCCTCACGGGCGAAATTAATAATGTCTTTGTCTAAAGCATTACCGGCGACACGAGAAACCTTAAAGTTAACAATGCCGTCTAACGAAATAACCGCAGCCTCGGCTAATCCGCAACCGATATTGACCACCATATTGCCAGTCGGATCCTGAATGGGAATGCGTGCGCCGATAGCTGTAGCCATAACATTCTCCACCAAATAAACTTGCGCCGCTCCGGCGGCCATCACCACGTCGGCCACCGCTTTTTTTTCTACTGCCGTAACATCCAAAGGCACGCCCACCACCACGATAGGCATAGCTGAAAACCCCACGCGTCCGGCGCGGACTTTATTCATAAAAAACTTCAGCATTTTTTCGGTTACTTCAAAATCAGAAATAATGCCATACTCCAACGGGCGAGTGGCGGTAATGTGAGGCGGAGTTTTGCCCAGCATTCTTCGGGCTTCGTCGCCGATCGCCAAAATCTGATCAGTGCGATTGTTAACCGCCACCACTGAAGACTCAGCAATTACAATACCGCGATCCTGCTGATAGACCAAGGTATTACCACTGCCCAAGTCAATACCCAGACCGCGATTGAATTTTCCGAAGAATTTTTTAAACATTTTGACAAGTTATCTGTTTTTTATTGGTATTCGCCGATAAATTTTAAATGGGTCTTTTATTTTTTTAATTTCTTAATGATTTCTTCCACTGCCATCAGTTCCGCCTCAGACCCTTCCCTCTTCTTGATTTCCACCTTCTCCCCTGTTTTTTCACTCACGACTAAACGCCAGGTAATGCCCAGTAAATCGCTATCAGCGAATTTCTGACCGGCAGAAATATCGCGATCGTCATATAGCACTTCAATGCCGGCTTTGATTAATTCATCATAAACCTTCGCGGCTTGATCATCAGCTTTAAGCGACAGCAAATGAACGGAAAACGGCGAGGAGCTTTCCGGCCAAACAATGCCTTTATCATCATGGTACAACTCAACTATCGTCGCTACCAATCGAGAGATTCCAATGCCATAAGAAGCCATTAGAATCGGCAACTTCTTTCCCGACTCGTCGTTGATATAACCATTCATGTCCTTGGCATACTTATCGCCAAAATTAAAAATATTGCCCACCTCTACGCTCTTGCCCTCTTTGACCGGTAAGCCGCACTTAGGGCATTTTTCACCGGCTTTGACTGTCGCAATTTCCGCATTCTGCGCGAAGTCACAACCGTCGCAATAAATAATCTTATCTTCACCAGCGTCGGATACCACCTGAAACTCATGAGAAAAATTCTTGGTAAAAACACCGCCGGAAGCTTCTACGACCTTAACCTGTAAACCCAAACGGCTATACACTCGCTTGTAAGCTTCAATTTGACGCTGATAATACTGATTCAAATCTTCCTCGCTTAAATGAAAGCTATATAAATCCTTCATCATGAATTCGCGACCGCGCATCAACCCGCCTTTCGCTCTGAGTTCGGCACGGAATTTGTTCTGGATCTGATAAACAGCCAAAGGCAATTCTTTATATGAAGAAATAAAACGACGCACCAAATCATAAATAACTTCTTCATGCGTGGCGGCCAGCCCCAATTCCTTGCCGGCCCCATCTTTAAATTGATACATCACCTCTTGCAAGCTGCCGCTCCAGCGACCAGTCTCTTCCCAAATATTTTTGGGTTGCAAAGCAGGCATGAGCAATTCTTGCCCGTCTTCGGCGTTCATTTCTTCCCGCACAATCCGCGCAATCTTTTGAATCACGCGCCAGCCAAGAGGCAAATATGTGTATACTCCGGCTTGGAGCATATCAACATAACCTCCTTGCACTAACAATCTATGGCTGGCCGAAGTCGCATCTTTAGGCGGATTTTTGAGTGTCTTAGGAAATAACTTGGACTGTTTCATAATGGGCTTATTTTACTATTATAAAAGCTTAATGTCAAACTTAGAAAAATCGATGAAAAAAACCCTTCTTCTCCTTTGTTTCCCTAACCGCCGGAGCGGTTTTTTCTGCCACCAATCTCTGCAAACACTCACTGATTTTACCGCCTTCAGCCTCAACCGTTTCACCATCGTATTCGCCGCTGTGCGCTGATGTGCCTTCATAAGACGCCTGCTTTTGATCCAAATGCAGATTAATCACGTAACCCGCGCCAGCCTGATTGATATAAACATGAAAACGCGGATAAAGGCCGACTCCCAGCCGACGCGCAAAGCTTGGCTCGGTAGCGCGACGATCCAAAATCTGGCCATAACCGCAACGACGGACGGCATCTATCGGATTGAGACTATTTGGTATGCTTATTTTCATATTTGTTATATTAAATCCGGTTAATTAAACTATGAAGAATATTTGCAAGGTAAATTTGACAAATTTTATAAGATGTGATAATATAGCCAATCAACAATGAACCTTAAAACCATATTTTGCAACCATAAGGAGATACGGATATGATTGACACTTTGGAAAAAATCATTATCGCCAAAGGATTTCTGAAGAAACTAATTAGTCTTAAATACTGGGATAAGCTTTTTGATAATCATGGGATGCCGGAGATTGAGGGTATCAACGGTAACGGATCAGAGAAAAAACTTTCCATTTTAGCCGAAGCGTGCGTTAATCATCTCAATCATTTTTGCGGATTAACATGTCCAACAGGAGTTCCAACTATTCAGCAGATTACTCTTTTGATCACTGAAAGTCGAAAGATTATAGCGGCGGCAGAATCAGCCATACCAGGAAATCCAACCGAAGAGGAGAAAAAATCGTGATTACCACATTAGATCAGGTCAGATTGATAAAACGGTATATTTTCAGGATACGGAATTTATTTACTACTGGACAATTAATAGAGATAAAGACTACTCAACAATACACAAGCGAAGCTCTTATGATTATTAATCATTTGGAGGACTTGCTTGGTAGGAATAGTGATGGCAGTATAATGTGCGAGGGATGTTTCCTAACCCACAAACCGCCTAACACCGAAAACTTCTCAGCCTGGATTGATTTTATCCAGCCTTTTATTGACAATGCTCTATTTCCTATACTGGAAGAACAAAAGTATCACTGATAGTACTAATTAAAAGCCGCATTAAACCTTCAACCGAAAAGGAAAAAAAATGGTCACCACGATGGATCAGATAACGATTGCTAAGCATCTCCTAAGATCTTTACAAAGAATGGCAAGCATTCAATTAGATTATGAGAAAAGAGATGCTTACCAACCAGATTATGACAAGCTGATAATATCTTCAACCTCCGGCAATGGCAAACGTTTATCAGAAAATGCCTACCTGTGTGTCAAATTGATTGAAAGCATAATCCTGTCAGATCAAAATGGTAAAGCTTTAATAGCTAGACTTAGCGAAAAATCAAATGCTACGAGCATTGATATGGAACATTACAATGAATGGGCCTTGCAAGTGGGTTGGTTGTTATCCGTCATGTAAAAACACCAATAAAACCCAGCAGTACCTTATGGCAATCCGACGACTCACCTTGTCGGATTTTTATTTTCCTATAATCCGATACTGCGCCTAAACACGCTGATAATCTTCGCGCCGTATCTGATAATATCGCGATAAGTAATAATCACGATAAGCAACATCAACAACAGGAAACCGACATTATGCGACAAGTTCTCCCATTTACTATTGACCGCTTTACCGCGAATTTTCTCCACGATCAGAAACATTATTCTACCGCCGTCCAAGGCCGGAAACGGCAAAATATTAATAATGGCCAGATTCAAGGACAATAAGGCAACGAATTGCAATACGTAAATCCAACCCATTTTGGCCGCTTGGCCGGTCATCACTGCAATGCCGACCGGACCGGCGAAATCCAATCCCATGGACGGCCCGCCGAATAACTGCCGAACCAAGCCCACCACCGCCAAAACAATCAAAACCAGCCACTGCCAAGTCATCACGAGACCGTGCCATAAAGCCAAATGCAAAGGATAACGCACCACGCCGACATCCATAATGCCAATGCCGATACCGGTAATACCGTCTTTTTGCACAATCGCGATATCTTTTTCCAATTGCGCATTGTCGCGCTCAATTGTGATTTTAGCGGTTTGACCGACTAACTGGCTAAAATTATCCTTAAGCGCTTGCGAAGAGGTGATTTCTACTCCGTTAACCTTGGCTATGACATCTCCCGGCTTGACATCGCTCCCAACAGCCGGCATATCTGGCAGAATCTCCGTTACTTGCACTTGCGGCGCAGACACGAATTTTCCGCCCTGATTGTCCTCCACCGCCGAAGGCATGCCGATGGCAAATCCCAACGCTAAAGCCAGAACGCACAAAACCAGGTTCATGGTTACGCCGGCGGCCAAGACGATATTCCTTTGCCAGATCGGCTTATGGCCGAAACTGTTAGACTCTCCCGCTTGGTCGCCATTTTCGCCCTTAATTTTGACAAATCCACCAACCGGAATCCAATTAATAGAATAAATCATCGGCTCATCCGGAGTAATCTCCCGATTACCCCAAATCAACCGCCAACGCCCTTGATATTTCTGCCAGCCGACAGCACGTGGCGGCAAGCCCATACCGAATTCTTCGCACTTAATGCCGAATCCCCGCGCCGTCAAAAAATGCCCCAACTCGTGGACAAATACCAATAGGGATAAAATTAGGATAAATATAATAATCGTTAGTAACATAAAATTATAAAATTGGAAGTCGAAAGTTTTTAAGGTTGAGATTGTAATTCAACGGGTTCCTACGACTTTTCCTTTGAGGACTTTATAGACTTTGGACTTATAACTACACCGTCATTATTTCTTCTTCTTTTTTCTCCACCAAACCCTTGACTTCCTCATTATACTTGCCCACCGTCTTATCCAATTCCTCCAATAAGCGGAATCTCTCATCTTCGCCGAATTCTTTATCTTCCTCGGCCGCTTCAATCTTCCCCTTAACTTGATCGCGCTCCAAACGAATAGTAATCTTGGCCTGCTCCGCTTTCTGATGCAACAACTTGACTGTATCACGCCTGGTTTCCTCGGTCATCACCGGCAGAGAAATCCTGATTCTTTCGCCCTCATTTGACGGCGATAAATTAAGATTTGATTCCAAGATAGCCTTTTCAATATCCTTGACAATGCTTTTGTCCCAAGGCTGGATCAAAAGCGATCGGGAATCGCCAATAGTGACGGAAGCGACTTGGTTTAGGGGCATAAGCGTACCGTAATTCTGCACTCTAACCCCGTCTAAAATCGCCGGATTAGCCCGACCGGTTTTAAGCTGTCCCAACTCCGTCTTAAAATGGTCAACGACTTTTATAAACTCATTTTTGTGATCATCGATGATACTCATAAAATATTAGTTAAAAATTTGTAAAGTTATAGAGCTTATAAAATCAAAATCTCAAAATAATTAATTAAACTTTTGACTTTATACGCTTGGTACTTTGACTTATAGTTATTGTTGAGCCAGTTCCGTCGCCAGATAAACCGTGGCCGGCGTTTCCGGATTAATGATAATAGCCGTGGTCAAGCGGCTATACGGCAATTTGCGCGATGACCAAGTCTTACCGCCATCAACTGATTTGACCAAAGCTCCTGACGTCGCATAATAAATCTCATTACTGTTTTTAGGATTAACTGCTACTGTTAGAATCGTAGCGGAACGTTGAGCTGGCAAAAGATCAACGATATTCCAAGTGTTGCCGCCGTCGGAACTCCTAAGCATACCGAATTTAGAGATAAATATCAATCCGTTGGGCGTAGCATTATCAATTATTAACTGTTGATATTGCTGACTGCCAATATACGACTTTAGGCCTTCACCCAAAGACCGCCAAGAATCGCCGCTATTTGTAGTCTTAAAGATACCTTCTTTATCGGTACCGACATAAACTACTCGGGAATCGCGCGGATCAAACAAGATATCCTTGATTACACCGCCGCTAACGCGATAAGATGTTACCCAGGCCTGGCCGGCATTAACACTCTTGAGAATCTCTCCGGCACTGGTGCCCATGAGCATGATATTCGGGCTGACGGGATCGATACTGATATCGGTTAGAACCACGTTAGTTTTCTGATGGTAATAAACATTGACGAAATCACGCCCGCAATTATCGGTTTTAAACACATAAGTGTCCAGCAAGACATAAAAAACGCACTTGCTCTGCGGACTAACGACGACTTTTCTTATCTTGTCAAATTTTAATTTTTTGAACTGTTGCCAGGAAGCGCCACCGTCAAGCGAGTAAACAACACCATTTTTTTCCGTACTCAAATACATAGCGGCGGCTTCAGAAGGATCAAGCGAGACCTTCCTGACATCAACCGAAGCGATAGAGGCGACTTTACCCTTAGTTGTTGAGACATCATTGGTTTGCATCCAAGTTTTGCCGCTATCGGCTGATTTCCAAATACCGCCATCAGCCGCCTTAACGGTGGTACTGACCGGAGCGCCAATGGTGCAACCGCCTAAAAAGACAGCTAGCGCCAGAAAAGGAATAAGTTTTTTGACAAGCATATGTTTAAATTAATTACGAATTTAAAATTACAAATTACGAGTTAAAATTAATCAAAAAATCAATAAAATAAAATGCTTCGTTGTTTTATCGTTTTCTTGATCGTTTATTCCATGGTTACAAATTTATCATTAAATTCTCCAAGATGTTTCTGGAACTGATATTATTATTAAAAAGCTGTTTCAATTCAGTAATCAATCGATCAGCATGCAAAATCCTCTCCCAGCTGATTTTATCCCTAACCTCATACAATAAAGGCAAAGACGACAAATTGGCCGTATAATATTCACTATTCAGTTTAAGCAGTATCAGATCACGAATGGTCATTTGCCAGCTTTCCATTAAACGATGAGCACGATCTGAACTGATGGATTCATCCTTATCTGTTTTAAACACTTCATCCAATAATCTCAGACGCTCAATTAATGGCCGAGGCAAAATTTTCAACAACGAGTCAATTTGTTCTTGCTCTTCACTCAATAATTCCGGATTATTAGCCAGAGTCATGGCCCGGCCCGGCCGGCCTAAAGCCAAACGCGCGCATCTTTCAGCAATTTCTTCTTCCACCTCTTTTGATAAAAGGTAATCCTTAATTTCATTACGGGCAACCGGTAAAAAATTCAAAATCTGGCAACGGGAGGCGATGGTTTTGGGCACGGCGGAAATATCGCTGACAATCAAAATGATAATGGTTTTGGCGGTCGGTTCTTCCAAGACTTTCAGGAAGGCGTTGGCCGAATTTATATTCAACAACTCGGCCTCAGAAATTATCGCCACCTTCCAACCAGATAAAAAACTTCCCTGCGACAATTTATATTTCAACTCGCGGATCTGATCAATAATAATATCACGCTTCCATTTACCGGTTTTATCGTCTTGAATTCGGCCCAAACGGAAAATATCGGGATGAGTCAAATTGTTGATTTGCCGACAAACGGCGCACTCATTGCAGGGCTTGGTCTCCCCGGTGCCATTGCACATCAGAGATTTGATAAACTGATTAGCGATAGTTCCTTTGCCTAAAGCATCCGGACCGGTAAAGATATAGGCATGGCCGACACGATTGTTCTTTATGGCCGACTTCAAAAAATCAACGGCCTTTTCCTGACCGCAAATATCCCAAAAATATTGCATTTTGCTTCTTTCATTCATAAGCCGATTATAACATAATTCACCAACTTTTAGCAAACTTAGACGGCTGATCACAAGTAGATGTTAAACCCGATAAAAAATAAATTTAAATTTACAATTATTTATCTAATTTAAGGCATTTTTAATACTTCACGCTATAGTGTGAAGTATTAAACTTAATATAAACCTTGAAAGTTTAGATGGATCTTGGCCTATCTCACTCCAATTGTTTTCCTAACTTGCTTCATTTTCTCCTCCGCCAAACCCTCAGCTTTCTTAGCTCCATTGGCTAAAACTTTATTTAAATATTTTTCATTTTTAATCAGCTTGAAATATTTATCACGCATCGGCTTAAGATAAGCCATCATATTAGCAAGCAAGATTTCTTTAGATTCCTTATAGCCAATGCCACCATTTTCATATCTCGATCTTAACTCATTAATCATCTGAGTGGAAAATAACTTATGATAAGCAAAAACATTATCGGCCTCCGGATCTTTTTTATCTTCTACGCCTTTAGAATCAGTCTTAATACTCATCACCTTTTTCTTGATGGATTCCTCACTCTCAAACAATTCAATTACATTGCCTTTGCTTTTGCTCATTTTTTCGCCATCAATTCCCCTAACACTCTGACCTTCCCAAATTAAGGCCTTTGGCAACTTAAAAACTTCTTGACTATAGGTATGATTAAACTTTCTAGCTAAATCAACGGCAATTTCTAAATGCTGTTCCTGATCTTTGCCGACCGGCACCAAATCCGAGCCGTAAATCAAAATATCGGCCGCCATGAGCACCGGGTAGCAAAACAATCCCATATTAACATCTTTTTTCTTGGCCGCCGCGTCTTTATAAGCATGAGCGCTTTGCAAATAAGAGGGAGTGATTAAAGAATTAAAGATCCAATTCAACTCGGTCACTTGCGGCACATCCGACTGTCGAAATAAAACTGTTTTTTTAGGATCTAAGCCAACCGCCAAATAAGCGGCGGTTAGCTCCAAAGTCAGCTGTTTTATCTCTTGCGGATTATCCGTCATTTGATTTAAGGCATGATAATCAGCGATAAAATTAAAATTCTGGTATTTATCCTGTAAATCCACGAATTGCTTCATGGCGCCGAAATAATTACCGATATGGACGCGGGCGGTCGGCTTAATGCCGGAAAGTAAAATGGGCTTCATATCTGATTTTGTTATAAATTATAAGTTTATCTTAGCAAATATCGGGTAAAGTGGCAATTATTATAACAAAATTTGTAAAAAATAATACCGCGTGACGTAAATCGCCACGCGGGTTGGGGTCAAGGTTCAAGGGAGACAAGGGGTTAATTTTGGATTGCTTCGCGGACAACCGCGAAACGCCAACGGCCGTGGAAGCCGTGCCCGAGCCTGCGGAGACTGAGAGAGCGCCTCGCATCGCTCCTGTCGAGATAGGCGAAGAGGCGATAGCCACCAGCCTGCCGCCAGATGGAGCCAAATGCGGCGATCGGAAACGACAACTGCAAATCGGGAAATGCCGCGCCCAGGGCTAACAACTCCTGAATGAAGGCGAAGCGGTAGCGATAATTCGCTCCTTGGCTCGCCAACCAAGTATTGACTTCTTGCAGTTTAGCGATAATCAGATCGCCATTTGCGAAATGCTGGTTGAAGTGTAGGAGCTCTACCCTGATCTGGCACTGGCCCAATCCTCTGACCGGGAAATTATCAGCGGTGATATCGATGTTTTTCCAATCATAACCGCCGGCGGCGATCATTTGCTCGAGAGTCTGGCTGAAGTCCAGAATGACGTTGTGGGCAGTGATCAGATACTGCGACACGATTTGTTTAACGACCCTTTCAGCACCTTTGGCCTTCTGCCAGTGCTGCACCAACAGCTCGGCGATGGCCTTGAGGGTTTCTTTGCCCTCGGGCTGAGCCAGACGGTAGATGCATTCGCCGACATCTCCTTTAAGATCGCGAATGTAGGCGACCAGGTCAGTTACAATAGAAAGCAAAGCGCCCATGGCCGAGATTACTGCTGCTACGTTTTTCTTCATGTCCGTTCTCCTTTGGCCAATCCCTCATTCCAGAAATCATCGGAATCCCAGATTAGCCGTTGTCAGGTACGAATTGGCTCCATCAACATGACGGTTTACCAATATATAATTATATCATATCTAGTAAAATTTATCAATAGATTTATCCACAATATTAATATAATTTATCTAAATTTAAATAAAAAAAATGTTTAAAAACTACACCGGCAGATAAGTCTTGGTTATTTTTTTAATTAATTTAAAAAATCCCGATATTATTCGGGGTATTTTTAATCTTTAATTATTTTATAAATCTCTTCTGCGGTTTTTTGCCAAGAAAATTCCTTGGCCTGATTAAGCCCGCGTGTGATCATTTCCTGCCGCAAACTATCATTAGTCAAAAGCTGGGTTATCTTATCGGCAATATCCTCGGCTGAATTGGGCAGGGCGTAAAGCGCGGCCTGACCGCCGACTTCCGTATGCGGCAATTGATTGGAGGTTACCACTGGAGTACCCGAAGCCATGGCTTCTAAAATCGGCAAACCGAATCCTTCATACAAAGTAGGAAAAACAAACACGGCAGCATTGCTGTATAGAGCCGGCATATCTTGATTATCAATGTAACCGGTCAAAATTACTTCGTTCTCCAATTTGGCTTTGCTGATAATGTTTTTTATTTCCTCGTATTGATTGCCCGAAGCGCCAGCCAACACCAGCTTCAAATCTTCCTGTTTCATTTTGGCCAAAACAAAGGCCTTAACAATATTGCCGATATTTTTTTTCTTTTCCAGTCGGCCGACATAAAACAGATAGGGCTTAACGATGCCGTATTTTTTTAAAATGTCATTCTGAACCATCCCCTCCTCATTGTCATTTCGACCGGAGTCGCCTCCAGGCGACGCAGTGGAGAAATCGCTTGCATTTAATGAAAGGGATTCCTCTCCGCCAGTTGGCGGATCGCTCGGAATGACATCAGCCGAATGATACTGCTCGGCGTCAAACCCCAGATAAACCACCTTAATCTTCTCCGGACGGACGCCATAAAGCTCAACGATTTCTTCTTGGGAAAACTGGGAGATGGTGATAATCATATTGGCGCGCGCCTTGATGCGCCACATCGTCAGATCGTGATACCACACCTGAATCGGCTTATATAATTCCGGACTACGTTTAAAACCCACATCATGGACATTAACTACAACTTTAATTGAACGTGGAATAGTCAAAAGCGGAATGGTGTGCGCCGGCACCAGCAAGACATCCGGCGGATTGACTTGCAGTTCCCACCACAAGCGCAATTGCGTCCATAAATACTGGGGCGGCCAAGACAAAACCTTAACCTGCCAATTCTGCGGTAAATCATTCAAATCGCCAGTAAGCTTCTTATTAGCATAGAGGATAACCTTAACATCGGCAGGAACAATTTTTTTTAATTCCTGAATCAAATGCCAGCTATACCATTCAGTGCCGGTTTTATTGTTTCTATTGGCGCGGCTGGCGTCAATGCCGATTGTCATAATTGTTTAAACAGATTGTATTTTACTATAGCCGTTAAAATGGACTGAGCTGTCATTATTAAAAACCTCCTTTATCAAATATTTGCCTTTAGTGAAAACCCTATCGCCGTCTTTAAGATGTGTTGCCTCTAAAATAACAATACTGGCAACGGGCAAAGATAAGTTTTCATCTCCTTCAGTCACTAACAATGGCAACTCTCCGTTCAGCCAATAATTACGCTGACCAACTTTCAAGAAATCATAAGCCTTGCCGACTTCCAGCTTTTCTGGCAAGCACTCTTCTCGCCTTCGCTTACCGGTAATAAATTTATCATGACTTCGTAAAGCCAAATCCGGATTGAATTCAATTGCTATGCCCATAAAATTATTTTGTCGCCAAGATGCTTCTCTTGTAGCTGTCTAAATTCTCCAACGCAATGCCCGTGCCCTTGGCCACGCAATACAAAGCGTCTTCGGCCACATAGGCCTTAATACCGGTTGCTTGGGTGATTAATTTATCAATATTACGCAGTAAACTCGTACCGCCTGACATAGTAATGCCATTAACCGTTACATCAGCCGAAAGCTCCGGCGGAGTCTCGCTTAAGACTGCCTTAATAGCCGCCACAATTCCTTCTAATTCACTCTGGATGGCTTCGGTCGTGTCGTCAGAGGAAATGCGAATGGTTTTAGGCAGGCCGGCGATAATATCTCGACCGCGCACATCCATATACATTTTTTCTTTCAGATATAAAGCCGAACCGATATTGATTTTAATTTCCTCGGCTGTACGTTCACCTATGGCCATGCCGTACTTACGCCTGACATATTCAATGATCGCCGTGTCCAATCGCGTGCCACCGATTCTCACCGAAGTGGAAGTCACTACTCCGCCCAAAGAAATAACTGCTACCTCGGAAGTGCCACCGCCGATATCAATAATCATATGACCGGACGGAGAACCAATCGGAATATTAGCGCCGATAGCGGCGACGATCGGCTCTTTAATAATGTAGGCGGCTTTAGCTCCGGCAGCAATAGCCGCATCAACCACGGCGCGCCGTTCAGTTGAGGTAATACCGGCAGGAACCGCTATCATCACTTCCGGACGAAGCAAACGAATGCCACCCAAAGCTTTGTTAATAAAATACCTAAGCATCGCCTCGGTAGTTTTGTAATCAGCAATCACGCCATCACGCAAAGGCCGTTGAGCGATAATTGTATCCGGCGTACGTCCTAGCATTTCCTTAGCTTCAATACCAACAGCAATAACCTTGCGGTCTAAGGCGGAAATCGCCACCACTGATGGTTCATTTATTACTACTCCTTTCTTGGGTACATAAACCAAAATATTAGTCGTGCCCAAATCAATGCCGATTTTTCTAGCCATAATAATCTATAATAAACCTCCTAAAACTTTATAAAAAAATCACGATCAGTCAATAAATCAGTGTCCCAAAGCAAACTTTGTCCCAGCACCTTTTGAGGCATGATTTTTGAATAATAGGCGGTAATGCGCTGGTCAAATTTTAGATCAATTTTGAGTTTATGTCCAGGCGTGCCCGGTTGCTTCTGAACACTTAATTTGTACAGGCCATCCTGAGCTAATTGCTTAACTTCCGGAGGCAGACGATATTCCAAAACCAAAGTCTTAGCGGTGCCCTGATCCACAGTCAAAAAAATACCGGCGTAACGCTTGCCCAATTCATTTTTAATCTCTACCTCTTTATCCAAAGATAAATCCTGTACGCCTTTACTGTCTTTAAAATATGCCCTGGTAAACCAACTGCCTTCCGGCACATACACCCTGGTGTAACTGCGATAGTTAGTGATCAATGCCGGCACCGATCGGCCGGTATGCTGATAATTAATTTCCACTTTGGCCAGTAAATCGTCATTGGCACCGGGATTGACGCTGTAAGCTATTGTCCGCTTCATTACCTGGTCGGTTTTTAACGCCGCCAAGTTGGCATCAACGATATATAAATAATCCCCCTCGCCTTGTTTCATTTCTCCCGACCAATTCTCTTGCGCCAGATAACCCTGCAACTGCGAATCGGTCATGTAAGCCAAAACCTGTTTCTCGTCAATGTTCTTTTTCATAGCCAGCCACACCTGAAATAATTCTGTGGCATTGGCCTTGGTTACACGGGCAACAATATCTTTAGTCAAATCACCGATGATGTCTTTGCGGTTAGCTAAGTCAATGCCTTGGGACACATAAGCGAATTCAACTTGCTGTTCCAATTGATAAGTGAAATTATCGCTAGTAAAAGTGATGCCATCGGCGGTAATCGGTCCGGTAACCGCTAAAAAATTAGCAATGAACTCCGGCGTAATAGCGATAATACCGTCAAGTTTAGCCGGGACTAAACCGGCGTTGGCTCGCTCCACGTTCCAGAACCACTCAATTTGTCGCGCCGAAGTCGGCCAATCCGGAGACCAGTTGGCGTCACGCAAAAATAAATACTTCTGGGCGTTATAAGTGGTCATAGGCCAAGGCGCCGGCACTTGCAACTTATCCTTGGACCACTTATCAAGATTGTAAATGTCATCCGTATGTATGGCAATAATATCGCCGTCTTTAATGGTTACTAAGCCGTAACTGCCGATAAATCCTCCGGTCGGCCTAAGCTCGGTGTTATTTTCAAACAGAATCAAATAATTCTTTTCTTGGTTGTAGCCGGCTAATTCCGGCAGATATTTAAATAATGGCAGGGCCACTTCGCTTTGCTCCACCACTTCAGACAGCAGACGGTTAGCGGCAATTACTTTACTCTGGAAAATACCGGACAAATCATCGGAGCTAACCGAATTCAAGCTAGCTTTAGCTAAAGCGATTTTATTTTTGGCTTCTTCTAATTTATTTCTATTCTTAACAATGGAGGCCAATAATTGACGCTTGGATTCGTTAGCGGAAAAATCAAACACCACTTTTTGTTCCTGAGTCTGCGAAGACAGATCAGAAAAAACCGACAACATCTCCTGATAACCGGCCAACAAATCACCGGTTGCCAATATCATCTTATCGCCAGTTCGCGCAGTTTTGGCTACTGCCGGCAACCATAAAATCGGCCCCAATTGCTTGGTTTTTACCTGTACTACAGCCAGGTCTTCGCGAATCGCCGTCAGTTGGCTGTCAATAACAATAAAATCACCCCGAGCCGCTGCTGCCATAATCGGTTCAACCCGGTTATTTATCGCCACCAGCCGCACATAGATCTGACTGCCATTTACAGCCAAGGGAATAATGACGGCGGCAACAATTATA
This sequence comes from Patescibacteria group bacterium, assembly GCA_041650895.1. Taxonomy (NCBI): domain Bacteria; species Patescibacteria group bacterium. The sequence continues at coordinate 314,865 of JBAZKF010000001.1, forward strand.
AGCAATAATAAAATTGGCGCCAGAAATCTCCACCACCTCCTCTTTGGCTTTTTACTAAAAGGGCTTGTCTGGAGCAATTGCTCCAATTTGTTTTTCTTCTTAAAGAACATATTATAAAAATCTAAAATATAAGATTAAAAACCCTTAATCATGGCGATAGTATTTCAACAAATACTTGATCCAATCGCCGATATGAATCCAGAAAATTTTGGAAAAAATTCCGCTCTCGGCTGATTCCCTCTTATGGTAATGGATTATATCGGCGCCGACAAAATAATACACCGGCAATCCCGCCTGCCAAAATTTTCTGCACCAAGCCACATCGCCAAAATACAAGAATAATCCTTCGTCCATGCCGCCGACTTTCTCAATCGCGCTACGGCGTACTATTTCACAGGCGCCTAAAATCCAATCTACCGGCCGCGTTTCATTATGACTAAAATCTTCCATTAAATAGCGACGTAATTCCTCTTGCGCGAATTTAAACTGATTAAGCACCGTTCGGCGATAAAACGGCGTCAATAAATGCGGAAAACGCAAGCAAGACATTTGAACAGAACCGTCGGGATTCTTCAATCGCGGACCAGCCAAAGCGATTTCCGGCTGACTTTCCATAAACCTATACAGCCCGTCAATAGCACCTGCTGACACGGCAATATCAGTATTCAAAATCAAAACATATTTGCCGGTAGAGCTCTTAATACCCAAGTTATTGCCCTTATGATGACCAAGATTCTTATTGGAAGTGATTAACCTGATTTGAGGAAAATTATCCCGGACCAACTCCACTGAACCGTCTTGGCTGTTATTATCAACCACTACAACCTCAAACTCCACGCTGGGCGGATTGGCGTATATCCCCTTCAAACACTGCTTAAGCAACCCGCGGGTTTTATAATTATTAATAATTATTGATATCTCCATAATTACTTCTTCAGTTAATTTATCCACTTTCTAATATCTTTAGCTGACAGTTTGGCATGCCGGAAAACCTGGCGACGTTTGGATAACGTTTGAGGCAGCATTTTAATCACTTCGATAATCGCTCTTAAATTTTTAATTTCAAAAATTAACAAATAACATAACTTCTTAAGTTCGTACCAAAGAATAAACGGCGAATAAATAATCAAATTAGAAAAAAATTCATTATCCGACAGCACTAAAAAGTGATTGCGATAGGAATAATAACGAGCCAGATCATTTTGCTGGCGGCGATTGGCGATTACCTCGCCAAAACGGTTCTTCTGCGCCGCCGGGAATGTCCGTAGATGATAGGCCACTGCCTCAGGAATGAATATTGATCTAAAGCCCTGTAAACGCAAACGCCAAGCCAAATCCACATCTTCCTTATAAAAGAAAAAATTACTATCCAAAAAATCACCGGTATAATGATACTTATCCTGAATAACGGCTTGCTCCAGCGATTCTTTACGCAATAATACCAAAGCCCCAGAATGGCCGAATACTTCTTGTGCCTGACTATATTCCCTGGCCGATTCACCCGCCCCTAATTCTACAAAACGATGATTTTTGAGGAATTTTAAACCGCAGGAGTCAATTATCTCGGTTTTTTCCATTTCGCCTATCTCCGCATCAACTAATTTCAATTTAAGTAGTTTACCGCCAAAACTGGCACAGTCATGATTTTGTTCTAATTCCGCTATTGCCATGATCTTTTCTAGCCAATCAGATTCCAGAATTATATCCGGGTTGCATAACAAAAAAAACGGCGACTTAATCAGTCTAATGCCTTGATTATTTGCCTTGGCAAAACCGGAATTTTTATTATTGACGAACATTCCGGCTTGCGGGTAGTTAGAGCGGACAAAATCAACCGTACCGTCATGGCTGTCATTATCAATCACTAAAACTTGAAAATCACGGTAAGTTTGGGCGTAAATAGAATCCAGACAAGACGCCATAAAACGTTGACTGTTTCGGGTAACGATAATTATAGTAACTTTAGGACTGGTCATGCTATTTGGTTATTTTTTTTTCCGTCACCCAAAAACCCAGGCGATATTTGCCGCCAAGTAAAAGGCGAGTCTGCGACTCTATGGCTGGAATAGAACCGAAAATAATCATAGTAACGGGAAACAACACCCATTGTAAAACCATTACCAACCAATTAAAAACCGACATGTGCTTAGGCCGTTCCGGCAGAATAAAAGTATACATAACCGCATTTAAAATCAAACCAACCATACCGATAGTCATTAAATTCTCTAAGGTGACCGGCGCATTCTGAACAAAGGCCGTGGCCTTATCCGTACCGGAAACCATAGCCAAAGGCAATCGACCGACAATTAAGATTAATATCGGCGCCGTCGCCCAGGAATACATACCTTCGACTTGTACCCAAAAATATCTCAAACGCACACGCAAAGGAATATTAGTATTTTTGTGAACGCCAAAAAAATGATCCCACATCCAGGGAAAATGCTCTACGCCCCAGGCCCAGCGCCGCATTTGTTTATATTGATTGCCTAACGATTGCCAAAATTTGCCAATATAAACCGTATCCATGGATACGGTGATAAACATAGGCACTACTTCATAGTCGCCATTATAACGATCAATGGCTTGCAGGCAGATGCGTGAATCCTCCGAAACAATTGTTTTTTCATGACCGCCGACATCAACAATCATTTTAAAACTCATAGAGTGACTAGAAAAAGTCAACAGGCGCTCCGGTCGCGACATATCAGTCAATAGCCAGAAAGTCGTGGCCGACGCCACTACACGAATAATCGGGTTAGATTCCCAAATATTATTATTATAAAGCACTAAAGGCTGATAACTGGCATGGGTCGGGTTGGGATGAATCAAATACTGATAAGTCAGATAAGCAAAGTACTGAGGATGGGGCAAGGTTTCGATATCAAAACAAGAAACAATGACATTTTCGTAAGGAATTTTTTCTTCATCAATATACTCTTTGAGGCGCTCTTCTTGATAATGGACATTACTGCCCTTGCCCGGCAATTCATCTGGTCGGCGAGGGTGTACTGTAATCATTAATTTCCTGAATTTATCCGCATATTTAGCTTCTATTTTAGCGGCTATACCCAAAAAATTCTCTTTATCTCCCTCTTCTCCGCCCAAAACAATGATCATCTTTTCTTTGGGATAGTCACACTTAAGCAATGTCTCAAAGGTTCTTTCAATAACTCCGTACGGTTCCTTATAGGTCGGTAAAGTGACGATATGCCAATAGTCAAGGTAATTTTTGGGCAATTTTTTAACTCGCTCCAACCAGTCCTTCTTGATATTTTTCCGGAATTTAATCCAAGAAGAAATCAGCCACCATAACATATAAAATAAACGAACAATCCAATAAACGGAGAAAATCAAAATAAAATAAACCGCCCAAAGCGGCTTAATTAACGATAATGTTATAGCAGCAACAAAAGTCAACCAGACGATGGCAGCAGGAAAAATTTCCGATAAACGCTGTTTAGCGGCTTCTTTCATATATTAAATCATAACATAAAACGACAAAAAAAATCAAGTATGCAAAAACGCCCATTAACAGGCGTCTGGTTTAACATTTAACTTTAAAAGGCGGGGTTATTCGCCTTGTTTTTATGAAATATCAAATGTCATGAGCGATACTTCATTATAACGTCCTTTTATATAATCATTTGATTAAACCCAAGAATTGTCGTTCAGTCATAATCTTCACTCCCAGCTTCTGCGCTTTGCCAAATTTAGATCCGGGGTTTTCTCCGGCCACGACATAATCAGTATTTTTACTGACCGAAGATGAAACATCACCGCCTAAAGAACGCACTTTTTCTTTGGCTTCAGCGCGAGAAAAATTATCCAATTCACCGGTCAAAACAAAAGTTAAACCCTTAAGTCTGCCGGCAAGCCTCTTTTCCGGATTATTTACTTTAACGCCATTATCCAATAAATCATTGATCAATTTGAGATTTATTTTATCTTCAAACCATTCTTTAATACTGAGGGCAACCTTAGGACCAACATCATCAGTCTGCCGTAAATCATCAAGGGTGGCGGTTTTTAACTTGTCAATATTACCGAAAGCTTCAGCCAAAGCAATAGCTGTTTCCTCACCGACATGACGGATACCTAGAGCATAAATGAATTTAGCTAAAGGAACGTCCTTGGCCTTATATATGGCAGTAACCAAATTAGACGCGGATTTCTCCGCAAATCTTTCAAGCGGCGCTAAATCTTCTTCAGTCAATTTGAATAAATCAGCCGGCGTTTTGACTAAATCGGCTTTTTGCAGTTGTTCTAAAATCTTTGGTCCCAAACCGATAATATCAAAAGCGGTGCGGGACACAAAGTGACTCAACTCCTCTATCTGCTGGGCATAGCATTTTTTATTGGTACAATAATAAGCCACTTCACCTTCATTCTTTACAACCGA